>NZ_JBGVHV010000001.1:0-6349 GCF_045122575.1 Anaerotignum sp.
ACTGAACATCGACCCCAGAAAGATCGCATGGAAACGCTGCGTTGACCTGAACGACAGACAGCTGAGAAACGTGATCTCCGGTCTGGGCGGCAAGGTAAACGGCGTACCCAGAGAAGATGCTTTCCAGATCACAGTAGCATCCGAAATCATGGCGATCTTCTGTCTGGCAAACGACCTGAAACAGCTGAAAGAAATGCTGGGTCAGATCATCGTTGGCTACACATACGACGACGAACCTGTAACAGCAAAAATGATCGGTGCTGACGGTGCGATGACAGTACTGCTGAAAGATGCTCTGCAGCCCAATGTGGTGCAGACTCTGGAAAATACACTGGCAATCATCCACGGCGGTCCCTTCGCAAATATCGCACACGGCTGTAACTCTGTAAAAGCAACAAAAACAGCGATGAAAATTGCTGACTATGTTGTAACAGAAGCAGGCTTCGGTGCTGACCTGGGCGCTGAAAAATTCTTTGACATCAAGTGCCGTAAAGCAGGTATCAAACCTGATGCAGTTGTTCTGGTAGCAACTGTACGCGCACTGAAATATAACGGCGGCGTTGCAAAAGCTGACCTGTCCAATGAAAATCTGGATGCACTGGCAAAAGGTTTCGTAAACCTGGAAAAACACATTGAAAACATCCAGAAATATGGTGTTCCCGTTGTGGTAACTCTGAACCACTTCGTAGCTGATACAGATGCAGAAGTTGCATACGTAAAAGAAAGATGCGAAGCAATGGGCGCAACATTTGCAGTAGCAAGAGTATGGGCAGAAGGCGGCGAAGGCGGCAAGGCTCTGGCTGAAAAAGTTCTGGAAACACTGGAAACAAAAGAAAGCAATTTCAAATTCCTGTATGAAGATGAACTGAACATCGTTGAAAAAGTAAACAAAGTATGTAAAGAAATCTACGGCGCAGGCAATGTAAACTTCTCCGCAGCAGCGAAGAAAACACTGGCGCAGATCGACAAACTGGGCTTCAACTACTTCCCTGTTTGTATCGCAAAAACACAGTATTCCCTGTCCGATGATCCCAAGGTTCTGGGTCGTCCCGAAGGTTTCGAAGTAACTGTAAAAGAAATCCGCATTTCCGCAGGTGCAGGCTTTATCGTAGTTCTTCTGGGTGATGTTATGACAATGCCCGGTCTGCCTAAAAAACCTGCAGCACTGAATATCGATATTGACGAAGACGGTAACGTAGTAGGTCTGTTTTAATTCTTCGTCGGCAACATTTACACGAAGGAGTAATTTGAGATGAAAGCACAATTGATTGATGGCAAACTGATTTCTGCGGAAATCAAGGCAGAAGCGGCAGAAGAAGCAGCAGCGCTGAAAGCACAGGGAATCGAACCCTGTCTGGCTGTTGTTCTGGTCGGCGATAACTCCGCTTCCAAGGTATATGTAAGCAATAAAGAGAAGGCTTGCGCAGCTGTAGGCATTAAGTCTGTTTCCCATGTGCTGCCTGAGGCAACCACAGAGGAAGAGCTGCTGAAGCTGATCGATGAACTGAATAAGGATGCAAATGTGCACGGCATTCTGGTTCAGATGCCTGTGCCTAAACATATTGATGACAGAAAAGTGATCATGGCCATCAGCCCTGATAAGGACGTGGATTGCTTCCACCCTGTGAATGTAGGCTATCTGCACACAGGTGCAAAGGGCTTCCTTCCCTGTACCCCTGCGGGTATCATTGAACTGATCAAACGTAGCGGCCATTCCATTGCGGGCAAAAATTGTGTGATAATCGGCAGAAGCAATATCGTTGGTAAGCCTGTGGCAATGCTGTTGATGCAGGAGAACGGTACTGTTACCATTTGCCATTCCAAAACACAGGATCTGGCAGGTATCTGTCGGGGGGCAGATATCATTGTCAGCGCAACGGGCAAAGTGGACACAGTAACGGCTGATATGGTAAAAGAAGGTGCGATCATTATCGATGTTGGTATGAATCGCAATGCCGAAGGCAAACTGTGCGGCGACGTGGACTTTGAGAACGTGAAAGAAGTGGCAGGAGCGATCACTCCCGTGCCCGGCGGCGTTGGTCCCATGACCATCGCAATGCTGATGAAAAACTGTAACACAGCCGCTAAGATTCAGAACGGTCTGATGTAAGAAAATCTTAAGATTTATACCCTTGATTTCGAAAGAGATCAAGGGTATTTTTATATTAAGAGAAAGGGGTGGAAGAATGAAAAAGAAAATGGTTTTGATCGGTATTTTGATTCTTCTGCTTCTCTTGGGAATATGTGTGAAAAGGGAAAGAAATCTCGGAGAACTGCTGGATATTTCAAAAGAAAACATCTGGCAGTGTACAGTAGGAAAAGCATATAACAGTGGAACACAATGGGACTATGAAAGTGCTGTGATTGAAGATACGAAAGAATTTGAAACCATTTGCAACTTATTAGACGAAACAACGGTTTTATTCAAAACATGGAAATGGAATTCTGATTTGGAGAATGGCGAGATTTTTTGTGAACTGATGGTTTTTGATGACAGCAAGCATTGGATTCGATTTATGGAAAACGGAGAAATTGAAATCCTGAATGGGGGACATTGGAGGTTTGAGGTAATTGGTGAGGAAAAGAGCAGATGTACGGATTATCTGGAGGAACTTTTGAAGGAATATGAAATAACAAAATGATTGACACCCCTGACGAAAGTCAGGGGATTTTTTGGCCGAAAATCCAGAAAGAACCTGAAAAGATTTCTATAGAAAACTAGTAATTTTTCGAATTTTGTAGTAAAATATTAAATTGTGAAATTATTGCTATCGTTTGATGGCTTAAGGAGGAATACAATGAATAAGAAGATCGCATTCACCTCTCTGGGGTGCGATAAGAATAGAGTGGACAGTGAAGTCATGCTGGGGATCCTGCAGAAAAACGGCTACACAGCCGTAGCGGACGAAGCGGAAGCGGATATCATCGTGGTAAATACTTGCAGCTTCATCAAGGATGCACTGGAAGAAAGCATCGAAACCATTCTGGAAATGGCACAGTATAAAGATCCTGAAGTGGGCAACTGTAAAGGTCTGGTGGTAGCGGGCTGTCTGGCACAGCGCTTTCAGGAAGAATTTTTCGACGAACTGCCTGAAGTAGATGCTATCGTTGGCACCACAGCCTACGAATCCATCGTTGAAGTGGTAGATGAAATTCTGGCGGGCAAAGAACAGGTGAAACGCATGGAAAGCATCGACATGCCCATGCAGGATGAAAATGGCAAACTGCGCGTTCTTTCCACAGCACCTTATTTTGCCTATCTGAAAATTTCCGAAGGCTGTGACAACTTCTGTACTTACTGTGTCATTCCCAAACTGAGGGGCAGACACCGCAGCAGAACCATGGAAAGCCTGATCGAAGAAGCAAATGTTCTGGCAAAACAGGGCGTAAAAGAACTGGTCGTTGTAGCCCAGGATACTTCCATTTACGGCAGAGACTTGTATGGCCAGCCTATGCTCCATGAACTGCTGAGACAGCTGAATGATGTGGAAGGGATCGAATGGATCAGAGTATTGTACGCATACCCTGAAACATTGACAGACGAAACCATCGAAGCCATGGCAAAATATGAAAAAGTCTGCCATTATATTGATATGCCCATCCAGCATGGCAATGATGCAGTACTGAAACGCATGGGCAGAAAAAGCAGTCAGGCACTGATCCGCGAAAAAGTAGCGAAACTGAGAGCGGCTATGCCCGATATCGCCATCAGAACCACACTGATCGTTGGGTTCCCCGGCGAAAGTGAAGAAGAATTCGAAGATCTGATGCATTTCGTACAGGAAATGAAATTCGATCGTCTGGGTGTGTTCTCCTATTCTCAGGAAGACGGCACCGCGGCGGCAAGAATGGAAAATCAGATCGACGATGAACTGAAAGAAGAAAGAAAGGATATCATCATGGATATCCAGAAAAATATTGCCGCTTCCCTGTGTGAAGAAGAAGTGGGCAAGGTGATGCAGGTGCTGATCGAAGGGAAACTGCCCGAAGAAAGAATTTTCTGCGGCAGAACCAGAAGAGATGCCCCCGATATCGACGGGCTGGTGTTCGTTTCTTCCGAGGAAGAACTGTACTCCGGTGATTTTGTAACAGTAAAGATTCGCGAAGCAGGCGATTATGATTTGATGGGAGATGTAGTATATGGATATGAACTTGGCGAATAAGCTGACACTGCTCAGAGTATTCATGATTCCGGTATTTCTGCTGGTGCTGTTTCTGGGGCCTGAACCCATGAACAGATATATTGCGGTGATCATTTTCATCGTAGCTTCTCTGACAGATATGCTGGATGGTAAAATTGCGAGAAAATATAATCTGGTTTCCAACTTTGGGAAATTCATGGACCCTCTGGCGGATAAACTGCTGGTTATGAGCGCACTGGTTTCCATGGTTGCACTGGAAGATCTGGCGGCTTGGGTCGTTATCGTCATTCTGGCGAGAGAATTTACCATCACCGGTTTCCGTACACTGGCGATGGAAGCAAATATCGTTATGGCGGCAAGCTGGTGGGGTAAGGTGAAAACAACAGTACAGATGATCATGATCCCTGTGGTACTGCTGAACCTGCCTTTTGGCTGTATGCCGCTGGTAGAAACAGCACTGATCTACCTGTCTGTATTCTTCACCATTTTCTCCGGTGCGGATTATATCATTAAAAATAAACAGGTATTGCTGGGCTAAACATAAAAGGGGGAAACTTTCTTTCAGAGAGGAGAGTTCCCCCTTTCATTCTATGGAAATGAAAACGAAAGCAAAAACGAATGTTTTTGCAAATCGGGTTCCAAGGGAGTGACTCCCTTGGTGGGAGTTTGAGGGCAACGCCTTCAAGAAGGGAGTAAATATGAGAGCAGAAATCATGGCAGTAGGGACAGAACTGCTGTTAGGCGATATTTTGAACACAAATGCACAGTTTCTGGCGCAGGAACTGGCGAATCTGGGGATAGAAGTGTATTATCAGACCGTTGTTGGGGATAACCCTCAGAGACTGAAAGATACCATCTATCACGCATTTTCCAGAGCAGACCTTATTATTACCACCGGCGGCCTTGGCCCCACGGAGGATGACCTGACAAAGGAAACGGCGGCGGAATATTTTGGTGAGAAACTGGTGCTGGATGAAAAGGCATTTAATAGAATCAAAACATACTTTGACCGCACAGGCAGAGTGATGACACAGAATAACGTAAAACAGGCGATGGTACCTGAAAACAACTGTACGGTTCTGTATAACGACAACGGTACAGCACCTGGCATCATCATTGAAAAGAATGGCAAAATGATCGTTATGCTGCCCGGCCCTCCCAGAGAAACCGTGCCTATGTTTGTGAATCAGGTAAAACCTTATCTGGCGCAGAAACAGGAATATACCTTCCTTTCCCGCATCCTGCGTGTGGCAAATGTGGGTGAAAGTGCCATGGCGGCAAGGGTGCAGGATATCATGGATGTCCAGACAAACCCTACCATTGCGCCTTATGCCAAGGACGGCGAAGCCATCCTGCGCATTACCGCGAAGGCGAAGAGCGAAGCGGAAGCCAATGCCCTGATCGACCCTGTAGCGGAAAAACTGAAAGAACGACTGGGGGATGCGGTTTATGCGGAAGGCGAAACAGATCTGCAGACTGTGGTGGCAGAACTGCTCATCGAAAGAAAACTGACCATTGCCACAGCGGAATCCTGCACAGGTGGCCTGATTGCCTCTAAACTGGTGGAATATCCCGGCATTTCAGAAGTCCTTCTGGAAGGTTGTGTGACTTATTCCAACGATGCAAAAATGCGCAGACTGGGCGTAAAGGCGGAAACACTGGAACAGTTTGGTGCAGTCAGCGAAGAAACCGCAAGAGAAATGGCAGAAGGCATTGCAAAAACCAGCGGCGCGGAAATCGGCATTGCTACCACGGGCATCGCAGGCCCCGGCGGCGGCAGCGAAGAAAAGCCCGTAGGTCTGGTTTATATGGGTCTGTATTATAAAGGCAGAACCTTTGTGAAAAAATGCAATTTCGCAGGGAAGAGACAGGCTATTCGTGAAAGAGCGGCATACACTGCGCTGGATTGGCTGAGAAAGGCGATGCTCAATGAAGAATAAGGGTGACTGGATGCTGCTTCTGGCGGCATTCATCGGCGGCGGCGGCTTTATCAGTCTGAAATATCTGCTGGATTGGGGATATGATCCTTTTCAGGTGATTTTTGGCCGGTTTCTGATGGCATCTGCCTGTATGTGTCTGGTGTATCGGAACCGTCTGCAGAAGATCACAAAAAAAGAATGGAAGGTCGGCTCCATCCTTGGGGCATTGCTGGCGGCCATGTTCCTGCTGATGACAGTGGGACTGCAGTATACGACCCCTTCCGTCAA
>NZ_JBGVHV010000002.1:0-7797 GCF_045122575.1 Anaerotignum sp.
AGAGGGGGATAAGATAACCTTTTTTCTGGCAGAGGATACGGCTGCCGAAGCGGCCTGTGTTGCGGAAAAAATCGCAGGACTTCTGGATGAGGGGGTGCCGTTGACGGAGATTGCGGTGATCTATCGAACCAATCTGCAGGGCGGGGCTTTTGCCAGAGAGCTGTATAAAAGAGGTATTCCCTATGATCTGCGGGACAACAGCGGCAATGTCTATGAACACTGGATCGCCAAAGATCTGCTGGCCTATCTGCTTCTTGCGGAAAATGAGGAATCTGACAGTGCATTGCGGCGTATTCTGAATAAACCGAAACGATATATCGGTAAGGAACTGCTGTCAGAAGCGGAGACGATGCCTTATAATCTGATGCGGAGCTTTTTTGTATGCCCTTCCCTGAAAAAATGGCAGGAAGAACATCTGGAAAACCTGCGGACAGATTTAGGACAGATCAGAAGAAAGACCCCTTATGATGGGTTGAAATATATCAGAAAGGTTATCGGCTATGATGAGTATCTGGAGGAATTTGCGGCTTATCGCCGCACCAGTGCGCAGGTGCTGTGGGAAATTGCCGATGAAGTGATGGAAACGGCAAAGGACTGTGCCGATGCGAAAATGTTTCGGGACAGGATGGAGGAAATGAGCCGCCAGATGAAGGAACAGACCAGAAAAAAGGGGCAGCAGCGTACAGGGGTTGCGCTGATGACGATGCATGGCGCAAAAGGTCTGGAATTTCAGGCGGTTTTTCTGCCAACACTGGTGGAAGGTGTTGTGCCCCATGAAAAGGGGTTGGAACAAATAGAAGAAGAACGTCGACTTTTTTATGTGGCCATGACGCGGGCAGGGGAAAAGCTTTGCCTTTCTGCGGTCAGAAAAAGATATGAAAAAGAAAGAACGCCGTCTCGTTTTCTTGCGGAAATGGGGCTGGATACAGAAGGATTATTCGGAAAGAAGGAAAACAGACATGAAACCCGGTGATAAATATAAAATGAAAAAGAGAGCTTCTGCGGCAATTGCCATTGTTCTAGCGATTTCCCTGGTGATCAGCCTGATCGCTCCTTTTATCGGCTATGGTATTTATTGAGGAAATCATTGGATACGATGAAAAAACGAAAATAGTCTTGTAATTTTATGCAGACTTGGCTATGATAAGTGTAATGTTTTTTGTAGAAAAACTGGTAAAAAGAATGAATAAAAAGAATGAAAAGGGATGCTCCAGGAAATACGAGGAGTATAAAGAAAAAATAAGGGGGAGAAAAATTTGAGCAAGGGAGCAAGAAGGAGGAGAAGAAGATCCCACGGCAGCAGTAAAATGACCATCGTGGCGGTGGTAGTTGCTGTAGTGGCAGTGGGCTTCTTTGGATATCAGCAGATACAGAAAGGGAAAATCAGAGAACTTCTGGCGGCAAAGGGCATCTATCAGGGTGTGACCATTGACGGTACAGACGTGGCAGGGCTCAGTCAGGCAGAAGCGTTGACGCTGCTGCAGGATAAATATCAGACAGAGATCAGCGGTCAGGTTCTGACTCTGTATTATGAAGGAGAAACAGAGCCCGAAGAGGGGGAAACTCCGGAAGAAATGAAATGGGAGATCCCCTTTGCGGAAATCGGTGCAGGCTATCAGGTGGAGGAAGCGGTAAAGGCCGCTTATGAAACGGGCAGAGCAGGCACAGAGGAAGAAAATTTCAAAGTCGGCAAGGAATTGCTGAAGGGGAATATCGACATCGAAGTGCCCTATACATATGATGCGGCACTGATGGATGCGAAACTGGCGGAAATTGCAGAAGAATTTGACCGAGAAGCGGAAGACAGTACCGTTACCAGAAAGAACGGCAGATTTGTCATCACTGAAGAAAAAGATGGTCTGGTGATGGATAAGGAAAAAACACTGGCGGCAGTCACAAAAGTTATGGATACACGCATGAGCGGCGAAGCCTTGATCGTGGCAGAGGTGACAAAGGCTGAAGTCACAGCGAAAGACAATGAACACGTAACAGACCTGATCGGTACCTACTATACGACATTCAATAACAGTGACAGAAACAGAAATACCAACCTGGCAGTAGGATGTAATTATATCAACGGTACGATCCTTGCGCCCGGTGAGGTGTTCTCCGCCAATGTGGAACTGGGCAGCCAGACAGCTGCCGGCGGCTACAAAATGGCCGGTGTTTACAACAATGGTAAGGTAGAACAGGGTATGGCAGGCGGTGTCTGTCAGGTAACATCAACCCTGTATAATGCAGCGCTGATGGCGGAACTGGAAATCGTGGAAAGACATCCTCATTCCATGACGGTTGGCTATGTGCCTCTGGGCAGAGATGCTGCCGTTGCAGGTAATTATAAAGACCTGAAGTTCAGAAATAATACAGAATATCCTATCATGATCGAAGCTTACGCCAGCGGCGGTAAACTGGTGATGAATATTTTCGGGCATGAAGTGCATAACGCAGGCAGAAAAGTTTCTTTCGACACTGTTTATGAAGCAACGATCCCTAAGCCTGCGGAAAAAGTAAAGGAAGATCCTGAAAGACCGGAAGGTGAAAGAGAAGTAACTTCCAAAGGCAGAACCGGCAGCAAGGTAAGTGTTTATAAAACAGTTACCGAGGGCGGCAAAACAAACCGCCAGTGGTTCAGCAGTTCTTCTTACCGTGCGGTTGCCGATGAAGTGACGGTAGGGACAAAGAAAGTAGAAACGGCTCCTGCAGTCACAACGCCTGTGGAACCGATCGATGTAGTGGGACTGCCTGCAACATCGGCGGAGGATAGTTTCGGTATTCAGTAACGAAAAATAAGGAAGATAAGCCTCTGTCGGGAATTTCCCTATAGAGGCTTTTTGCAAAGGAAGGAAGAAAGACGATGTTTGAGATCGGGAAAATACCTCCTGAGATTCTGGAGAAGATCGTAATGAAGCCCATGATGGGCAGCAAAGTGAAAAGAGAAGACGTGATCCTGCGCCCCACCACAGGGGAGGACTGTTCTGCCATCGATCTGGGCGGGGAAATCTGTATCCTTTCCACTGACCCTATCACAGGGGCTGCAAAGGATATCGGCTATCTGGCGGTTCAGATCAACTGTAATGATATTTATTCTTCCGGGGCAGAACCTATGGGGGTGCTGCTGACGGTGCTGCTGCCTCCCGGCAGTGACGAGGAACTGCTGGAAGAGATCATGGAAGGTTCTCTTCGGGCGGCAGAAGAAAGAAATATTGAAATTCTGGGCGGCCATACGGAAGTGACCGATGCGGTGACAAAACCGTTGATTTCTGCGGCGGTCATCGGCAAGACAAGAAACAGAAAAATTCTGGCAACGGGCGGCGCAAAGGCCGGTCAGGATGTGATTATGACGAAATGGGCAGGCACAGAGGGGACGGCCATCCTTGCCAAAGAGTGGGAAGAAGGCCTGCGGGCATATCTTTCCGAGGAAGAACTGAAACACGCGCAGGATATGAAAAATTTCCTTTCTGTGGGGGAAGAATCCCTGATCGCCTTTGAACACGGCGCCACAGCCATGCATGATGCTACGGAAGGCGGCATCCTCGGCGCAGTGTGGGAAATGGCGGAATGTTCCGGTCTGGGGGTAGATGTTTTCGTAGAAAACATTCCCGTAAAGGAAGAAACAAAGAAGATCTGTGCAGCCATGCACATCGATTATCTGCGTCTGATCTCCAGTGGCACCATGATCATTGCGGCGGATGACGGGGGAAAACTGGCGGAAAAACTGCAGGCGGCAGGCATCGAAGCGGCAGTGATCGGCAAACTGACGGAAGGCGGCAAATATATGCTGGTCAACGGCATGCGTCTGCCTCTGGAACAGCCCGGCAGCGATGCCCTGTATGAAGCGAAGCTGTAATGCTTGACAAAAAAATCCTGTATGATAAAATAATACCAACAATGAGGGAGTAGCAAGCGCAGGAGACTGCGCAGCAAGTCAACATACTGGCAAATAAAGGCCTGGCTTGCTTTAATATGCGAGACTCATGTATAACTGTGAAGCTATACATGGAGTCTGTCTATCGACCGAACAGCCCGGGTATGGCACACACCATACGCGGGTTTCTTTTGTTTTAGAGAGGACGAAGGATACATATAAAGTACAGAGGAGGAAGTTTTTATGGAGATCGGTTTTGTGTTTTTGTTTAACAGTGTATTATTGGGCGTGGGGTTGGCCATGGATGCCTTTTCTGTTTCCCTTGCCAACGGGCTCAATGAGCCTTATATGAAAAAAGGCCGTATGTGCGGGATTGCGGGGGTATTCGCCTTCTTTCAGGCATTGATGCCTATGCTGGGGTGGGTCTGTATCCATACGATTGTGAATATGTTTCAGGCTTTTGAAAAATGTATTCCATGGATCGCGTTGGCATTCTTAGGGGTTATCGGCGGCAAAATGCTGCTGGAAGGCATCAGAGGGGACGATGAGGAGGAAGAACTGCGTGCCGTTGGTTTTATGGGGCTGATGGTGCAGGGGGTAGCAACGTCTATCGATGCCCTTTCCGTAGGGTTTACCATTGCGGATTACGACTTCTTCATGGCGCTGCTGGCGGCGGTCATCATTGCGGCAGTGACCTTTGTGATCTGTTTCGGCGGTCTGGAGATCGGCAAAAGGGTTGGTACCAGACTGGCAGGCAAGGCGAATATTCTGGGCGGGGTCATTCTGATCTTCATTGGTCTGGAGATCTTTGTGACTGGTGTGTTCTAAGAATGTTTACAAAATCTTAAGATTTATTTCATTGACTCTTTCTGGGAATTGTGGCAGAATACGTTTCAATATATGATTTGAGGAGAGTGAAACGGTATGGACGGCAGTTGTGCCCGAAGTTGTATTCTGAAAATTACATATGCCGATGTGAAATAGAGATAAGGGTGTACTCTGTCTTTTTGACCGGAGTATGCCTTTTTGTGTTTTGTTTTGGATATAGTAATCATTAGAATGTTATGAGAGGAAGAGAAAAATGAGTTATATTGGCCCAATATTATTACAGGTGGTTCTGATCGCGCTGAATGCGGTTTTTGCCAGTGCGGAGATCGCAGTCATTTCCATGAATGATACCAAACTGCAGAAAATGGCGAAGGAGGGCGATGCCAGAGCGAAGCGGCTGGTGAGGCTGACAGAACAGCCGACAAAATTTCTGTCTACCATTCAGGTGGCCATCACGCTGGCCGGATTGCTGGGCTCTGCTTTTGCAGCGGAAAACTTTGCAGGGGCTTTGGTGACGGCGGTGCAGGAAACAGGAGTCGGCATTTCTGCTGCGGTTCTGGAAACGCTGGCGGTGTTCATCATTACGCTGGTTCTGGCTTATTTCAATCTTGTGTTTGGGGAACTGGTGCCCAAACGTGTGGGCATGAAAAAAGCGGAGGGTTTGGCGTTGGGTATGAGTGGCATGCTGACCATGGTGTCTAAATTTTTTGCGCCGCTGGTCTGGCTGCTGACGGCTTCTACCAACGGGATTTTAAAACTTCTCGGTATTGATCCCGAAGATGAAGAAGAAACCGTTTCTGAAGAGGAAATCTATATGATGCTGGAAGTTGGAGCAGAAAAGGGTACCATTGATAAAGAAGAAACAGAATGGATCCGAAATGTATTTGCTTTTGACGATACGGCAGTAGGGGAAGTCTGTACCCACCGTGTGGATGTGACGGCTTTGGGGCTGGAGGAATCCGACGAAGCGTGGAAGGAAACCATCCTGCAGAGCAGATTTACGTATTATCCGATCTATGGGGAAGATCAGGACGATATCGTTGGCGCGCTGAATACGAAGGATTATTTCCGACTGGAGGACAGAAGCAGAGAAAATGTTCTGGCGAAAGCGGCAGAAAAACCGTATTATGTGCCGGAAACCATGAAGGCTGATGTTCTCTTCCATAATATGAAAAGAGAAAGGAAGCATTTTGCCATTGTACTGGATGAATACGGCGGCCTGAGCGGTGTCATCAGTATGTTTGACCTGATGGAACTGCTGGTGGGCGGTCTGGACGAGGATGAGAAGGACATCGTTTCTGTGGGAGAAAACACATGGCAGATCAGCGGGAATGCTTCTCTGGATGATGTGGCGGAAGAACTGGAGATCAGATTGCCTGTAGAGGAATATGATACCTTTGGGGGCTATATTTTCGGGGAACTGGGGAAAATTCCCGATGACGGGGCGAAATTTCTGCTGGAAGCGGGCGGTATGAAGATTCAGGTGGAAAAAGTGGAAAACCATCGGATCATCGATACGGTCGTCAGACGGGAAAAAACGGTTCCTGTGGAAAAACAGGAAGAAATGTGATAGGATAAAGTCAGAATACTTTGGAACAGAAGCAAGGAGGGGTTCTGATGGATGATAAATGGAAACAGTTGAAAAAATGGATCGATGAAAGTGAAAATATCGTGTTTTTTGGCGGTGCGGGGGTTTCTACGGAAAGCGGTATCCCGGATTTCCGCAGCGAAGGCGGGATTTTTCAGGCCATCAATGAATATGGTGTGCGCCCGGAAGTGATCCTGAGCCATACATTTTTCATGCAGAATCCTGAGGTTTTCTTTAAATACTATAAGAAGACACTGCTGTATCCCGATGCGAAACCCAACGACTGCCACAAGGCGCTGGCGAAGCTGGAGAAAATGGGTAAGCTGAAAGCGGTCGTGACCCAGAATATCGATGACCTGCATCAGAGAGCCGGCAGCAAAAATGTGCTGGAACTTCACGGTACATTATATAAGAACTATTGCATGAAATGCGGCAAGACCTTTGATCTGGATTATGTGACGGCCGATGACGGCATTACCCGCTGCGATGCCTGCGGCGGTATCGTTCGTCCCGATGTGGTGCTGTATGAAGAAGGTCTGGATCAGGAAACGATCTATAAATCCGTTGACTATATCAGTAAGGCGGATCTCTTGATCGTCGGCGGCACCAGCCTGAATGTATATCCTGCGGCGGGCCTTCTGAATTACTACAAAGGAAATAAACTGGTGCTGGTGAATAAATCCGCAACGCCTTACGATAATAAAGCGGCATTGGTGATCGCAGAAAATATCGGTGAAGTTTTCAGAAAAGTTGTGCTGGAAGACTGAATTTAAAAATAAAAAAACGGAGAAAGCCTTGATTTTCAAGGCTTTTCTGATGTCTGAAATTTTTTTGAAAAAAGTTGAAATTTATGCTTGACAATGTGGTGCTCCTTTGCTAAAATAATCCTTGCACTGCGGAAGTGCTGTGAACTTTGAAAATAGAATAGTATATGAATAACACACAACCCATAGTCAATTCTGTCAACGAAATTCCGAATCGTTTACGAATTCCGACCAAGTAACCGAAGGTTGCGGGAGGAATGAGTGATGAGGAATGTAGTGGTTTCCGCGCAGCGGAAAGACTACAACGCTTGGCGAGATAATGAACTATTTTACCGGTTTAGCAAAACCGGAACACAATTAGCCAGAAAATAAAATCTGGCCACGATTTAAACTTTAATATAAGAGTTTGATCCTGGCTCAGGATGAACGCTAGCTACAGGCTTAACACATGCAAGTCGAGGGGAAACGACAGAGAGTGCTTGCACTTTTTGGGCGTCGACCGGCGAATGGGTGAGTAACGCGTATCCAACCTGCCCCGCGCCCGGGGATAGCCCTTGGAAATGAGGATTAAGACCCGATATGTGGCTCCGCCGCATGGCGGTGCCATGAAACAGACGCGGGATGGGGATGCGTTGGATTAGCCAGCCGGCAGGGCAGCGGCCTACCGGGGCGACGATCCATAGGGGTTCTGAGAGGAAGGTCCCCCACACTGGCACTGAGACACGGGCCAGACTCCTACGGGAGGCAGCAGT
>NZ_JBGVHV010000003.1:0-6380 GCF_045122575.1 Anaerotignum sp.
ATGCCACCACCGCCTTGTAAAATAAAAATCATCCTGCTATATTGAAAACAGGAGGTGAATGTCATGTGGGATGATATTCTGGAATTGATCCTTCTGCTTTTCGATGACATCATCGGCTTCTTCTGGCACGGTCGGAAAGAAAGAAAAAAACAACAGGAAAAAGCAGATGAAAGACAACGGAAAGCTGACAGAGAACGGCCTTTATAAAGGAGGAAGAACCATATGGATGATTATGAATATGAGTTTCTCATCAATTTTCATGTATATTCAAAGGAAATGAATAAATCCCGCTCCGTTCCAGACAAAGACGAACTCGTTGCAAGACAGGAAATGCTTGATGAAATCATGGAAGCTGCACGGGATTATTATGAACATGTCAATGCTTATGACTATAAACAATTCTGCAAAGAACTGATAGAGAGAGGCATTCGTTTCACTCCTGTCAACGACCGCACCGTAAAAGCAAAATGGACAAAACTCTTCGCCGCTTCTATTTCCAAAGAAGACCGAAAAAAGGTTTATTTTGAACAATACAAATGGCATCTGTTCAGCTATAAACTTCTGGATGCCATGACAGATGATGTAGCAAGAGAAGCCTTTAATGCGGAACATAAGACCTCGACCTCTGTTTATCTTTTTGAACAATACTCAAAAAATGCCTGGCTGGTGGAAAACGCCCACCTGTTCAAAGCCGAAGATTTCGACCACGATTTTATTCCATTCTCGGATTTTTATCTGTTCAGTCCCGAAGGAAAATGGACGTACATCCATACCCACGAAAGCATGTGTGGCCCATACTTTTACAAACTGCCATAAAAACAAGACCCCTGTTTACACAAGGGTCTTTCCTTTTACAGTTTTTTCAGATACTTCACTTCTTTTTCCGTCAGGTGGCGATATTTGCCCTTTTCCAGACTACCCAGTTTCAGTTCGCCTGTGGCAACCCTCTGCAGCTGCGCCACGGGATGCTTGATGGCTTCGCACATTTTTCTGACCTGTCTGTTTCTGCCTTCGTGGATGATGATTTCCGCAGTACAGAAACGACCATCCTTGTCTTTATCAATGATCTGGATCTTTGCAGGTTTTGTTCTGACACCATCGATGGTCACACCTCTGCGGAATTTCTGCAGGGCACCTTCATCGGGGATACCGTAGAGTTTTGCAATATAAGTCTTATCCACGTCATGTTTGGGATGTGTCAGTTTATAAGTCAGGTCACCGTCATTGGTTAAGAGCAGCAGACCGGAAGTATCATAGTCCAGACGACCCACAGGAAAAATACGTTCCTTTACACCTTTTACCAGATCCACCACAGCAGGTCTGCCGAACTGTTCCTTCGCCGTGGTCACATAACCCACAGGCTTGTTCAGCATGATATATACCATTTTGGTTTCTTTTGTATCGATTTTCTGATCCAGATAAGTCACTTCATCCTTTTTGGGGTCGATCTTGCAGCCCATTTCTGTGACTACTTTGCCATTTACTTTTACCTTGCCCTGGGCGATCAGTTCTTCCGCCTTTCTGCGGGAGGCAACCCCTGCATCCGCCAGATATTTCTGCAGTCTTACTTCCATTCTATATCTCCATTCTTTCAAAAACATTTCACATCAGTTATTGAAAACAGTATACATGAGCAACGGCGGAAAGTCAAAACTTTCTCCAGAAAAGCCAGTTTTCCGCCAGTCTTTGCAGCCGTTCCGCCAAGGTAAAGGTCGGCGCAGATTCCTTCGCCAGCAGATCGATCTCTGTGATCTTTTCGTCTCCCAGAAAAAGAAGGGCTTTCCCCAGTTTTTCTCCTTTTTCCACAGGTGCTTCCACCTCTTTGGGCAAAACCGCTTCCATCCGCAGGCTTTCTCTTTCCTCCTCCGAAAATAACGCCGCATATCCCTCTGCCAGAACCGTCTCCACTCTTTCCGTCGGAGAATCAGTGATCCTCACTTCTCCGAACACTGTCCCTTTTTTGACCGCTTCATGGAAATGAAACTTTTCGAATCCATAGTCCATCAATGCTTTCGTATCTTTCCATTTTTTCTCCTTACCGCCTGTCCCCCAGCCGCTGCCAAGGACGGTCGAGATCAGCAGAATGTCCTCCCGTTCCGCCGCCCCCACAAAGCAATGTCCTGCCTTATTGGTATAGCCCGTTTTCACTCCGATGGCACCGCTGTATTCCTGCAAAAATCTGTCGGCATTGGTCACATTACAGACATGCTTTCCCTTTAGATCCGCCACAGTGATCTCCGGCTGTGCAATGATTTCCCGAAAGGTTTCCTTTTCCAGAGCATAGGCCGCGATCAGTGCCATATCATAAGCCGTGGAATGGTGCGCGGCATCGGTCAGATGACTATCCAGACCATTGGGCGAACCAAAAACCGTATGTTCCGCACCGATCTCCTTCGCCTTTTGTGTCATTTCTCCGCAGAAGTTTTCTACACTTCCCGAAACATGCTCTGCCAGTGCCACCGCCGCATCATTATAGGAACGGAGCATCATGGCAGAAAGCAGATCGCCTGCATTCCACCGTTCCCCTTCCCGCAGTTCCATATGTACCTCCGGCTGACGGGAAGCATTTTTGCTCACCGTAACCACTTCCTTCAGCCCGCAGTTTTCCAGAACCAGTATCGCCGTCATAATTTTTGTGGTGCTTGCCATGGCCATAGGTTCCTCTGCATTCCTTCCCCAAAGGAGTCGCCCCGTTTTCCCATCGATCAGAGCCGCCCCCTGCGCGGCAACATTCGGCTCCGCCGCAAAAACCGTTGCAGCAGAAAATAAAAAAAGCAGGAGTACCGAGAGTATTCGTCTTTTCATACGCATCCCTCCTCCTGCTATTTCTATTCCTTTTTCATGGTATGTATACGTTTACACCGTCAATTCCGTGCCGTTTTCCTCGTCTGTTTCTTCTTCCAGCGGAGGCAGTTCGCCAATACTCTTGAAACCGAAATAACGGAGAAATTCATTGCTTGTCCCAAACAGCACCGGTTTACCGGGAGTATCCCCTCTGCCCACTTCGCAGATAAGGCGTTTTTCCGCCAGCTTCGCTACAGCATGATCGGAGCTGACCCCGCGGATCTCTTCGATCTGGGCTCTGGTGATGGGCTGTTTATAGGCAACGATAGCCAGTGTTTCCAGCAGGGACTGGGTCAGACCCTGTCTCTGGGGGCTTTTATACATATTTCGAATGTATTCGAAACATTCCGCCGCCGTACACATCTGAAATGCCCCTTCGATCTCCACGATACGCAGACCGCGCTTTTCCTTCTCATATTTATCCGCCAGTGCCAGCACAATGGCTCTGGCCGTGGCTTTATCCAGTTCAATAGTCTGGGCGATGGATGCCAGCGGCACCGCATCCCCGGCAATAAACAGCAGGGATTCTACTACTGCTTCCAGTTCTGATAATCTCATGCCGCGCCTCCTTCTCTGTATTTCTGGATCAGGATCTCTCCAAAGTTTTTCTCCTGACTGATCTGCACTTCCTTCTGTTTGATCAGTTCCAGAAGGGCAAGGAATGTCACGACCTTTTCCATTTTGCCCGCATTCTCACGGAAAATAGTATGAAAGGCAGTTGTCCCATGAGGGCGCAAAATCAGCAGATCCCGAATATATTCCATTTTTTCGCTGACCGTAAACATATCTTTCTGCACAGAACGGAAAGAACTGCGGACTTTGTCCACCTTTGTTTCCTGTCTGGCCATCACACGCAGAAATGCCGCATGCAGATCATCCAAGGTGATGCCCGTCAGAAGATCCTCCAGTTCCTGGGGCTCGCTTTCCTTTAGCTTTGCTACAGAAGCATCCGCTTCCTTATAGAATACCAGCGCCGCATCTTCCTCTCTTTCTCTGAGGGTTTCTGTGGCATCCTTGATCTTTTTGTATTCCAGCAGTCGCTGAACCAGTTCTTCACGAGGGTCAGGGCCTTCCTCCTCTTCTGTTTTGGGCTTGGGCAGAAGCATTTTGCTTTTGATCTCCAGAAGGGTCGCCGCCATCAGCAGAAATTCACTCATGCCGTCCATATCTCTGTCTTCCGCCGCATCCAGATAAGCCAGATACTGTTCTGTCAGGGATGCAATGGGAATATCATAAATATCGATCTCATTTTTTTCGATCAGGTGATACAGCAGATCCAAAGGCCCTTCAAAGGCATCCAGTCTGATATTGATCTCTTCCATAAATATATCTCCCTTACGCCATGCCCAGAATATTGCCAAACAGATTCAGAACGCCATAGATCAGAGTATCCATCCAGCCTGTAATCAGACCGAAGAACAGCAGGAACAGGAAGATCATCTGGATCATTTTTTCATTCTGCATATATTTGAAATACTGATTGGCAGGCATCACCACTGCCAGCACCTTCACGCAATCCATGGGAGCCACAGGCAGCAGGTTATACATGACCAGACCAACATTATAATAGGCAAGATAATTCAATAAAGCGATCAGATATGCATTGCCGCCGTTTTTTCGAAGCATCACATAAACGCCCATGAAAACGATCCCCAGCACCAGATTCACAGCGGAAGGCAGGATCGCCACCAGCAGGGTCTGTGTCCTTCTGTTTTTATAATATAATGCACTGGTTTCCACAGGCTTACCCCAGCCGAAGCCGCCGCTGTAAAACATCAGCAGAAAACCGATGGGTTCAAAATGTCTGATGGGGTTTAGGGTCAGTCGTTTCTGGCTTTTGGGGTAGTTATCACCAAAAATAGTAGAAACCAAAGCTCTCGTAAATTCATGGATCGTTGTTGCCACGATGATGCCAGGAATACCGATGGCCATCAGAAGCAGTGTATTTGTAATTTCCATATACTCAAATCCTCGTATTATAAAGTAGTAGTGTTTATAGACCCTCTCCAAGGTCATTATGCTATACTGTTTCAGATACTGTGGATTGTTTCTCAACTCCTACCACCAGATGGTTTTCGAAAGGCTACAACCACAGTCTCTTTGTTTATTTGTTAATCAGTTAGATACCGCATGACGGTTTATTTAGAACGAGGTTACAATCGCAAGGAGCACCAGTGGTTCTAAAACAGTATCAAATTTCTTATAAAAGAGCATTGCTATGATCTATGTCGGAATCGATATTGCCAAGGACAAACATGATTGCTGCATCCTTGATGCAAATGGAAAATTGATATCCAAAGTATTTACCATCTCCAACAACATAGAGGGATTTGACAGCCTCTATCAGAAGATTTCTTCCGCATCCGATGATCCTTCCCAAATAAAAATAGGACTCGAAGCCACGGGACACTATAGCTACAATCTTCTGGGATTTCTTCTTGATAAAGGTCTACCCACCTTTGTCATCAATCCGTTACATGCCAATCTCTACAGGAAAAGTCTAAGCCTGCGGAAAACAAAAACAGATAAAGTCGATGCCCATACCATTGCTGCTATGATCATGTCTGATGTGAACTTAAAGTCCTATTCAGACACATCATATCACAACGAAGAATTAAAGTCACTGACCCGTTATCGTTTTGATAAAGTACAAGAACGAGCAAAACTGAAACAATCTGTTTCTCGTTTGGTTACTATCCTATTTCCTGAATTAGAAAAATTAGTTCCCTCACTCCATATGGCTTCTGTATATGCCCTTTTATCTGAATTTCCAGATGCTTCAGCGATCGCATCAGCTCACTTAACTCGATTGACCAATCTTCTTACAACAGCTTCCAGGGGACGATATGACAGAGATACTGCCATTCGTTTTCGTGAAACTGCCAGAAACTCTATTGGATCTCATATGCCTGCGAAGTCCCTGGAATTGAAACATACCATTCGTCTAATACAAGAATTGGATGCTGAAATCGATGAGATCGAAGCAGAAATTAAAATCATTATGGATGAAATCAACTCCCCAATCCTCACAATTCCCGGCATCAGTTACAAGATGGGGGCTATGATCATTGCTGAGATTGGCGATTTCAGCCGATTTGACTCTCCAGACAAAATCCTTGCTTATGCAGGTATGTCACCGTCTACCTATCAATCAGGACAATTAGATAACTGCTACGCCCACATGGAAAAACGAGGATCGCGCTATCTTCGCTATGCATTGTATAATGCAACAAAATATGTTTGTCACTGGGATCCAATCTTTTCAGCATATCTTGCCAAAAAGCGTGCGGAGGGCAAGCATTATAATGTTGCACTTTCCCATGCAACTAAAAAACTTGTACGTGTGATTTATCAACTCGAAAAATCCAACCAAACATACATTTCTCAGGCAGCATAATTTTCCGATTACTCCTCTGAGCATCCGTACGATGCTCTTTTTGTCATGCAATTTTTAAGGTTCTAACTTACTTGAAAAGTATTTCTGCACTTTACTTAAAATTTTGATTTTTTGACTTGACTTTTAATAGTTAGTCTTT
>NZ_JBGVHV010000004.1:0-3542 GCF_045122575.1 Anaerotignum sp.
CCCAGTTCGTGCAGAGCCTTTGCCTGAGGGTATGCGATGGCACAGCCTACGCCGCCGCCCACAACAGCAACTTTTTTCATGCCTTCATATTCTGTGGCAACACCCAGAGGGCCAACGAAGTCCAGAATTGTGTCGCCGATTTCTTTTGCGGCCAGCATTTTTGTGGACAGACCAACTTTCTGGAAGATGATGGTCACTGTGCCTTTTTCTCTGTCATAATCAGCGATGGTCAGGGGGACTCTTTCGCTGAATTCATCTACACGGAAAATGATAAATTGACCAGCCTGAGCTTTCTTTGCCACGAAGGGGGCTTCGATCTCCAGGAGGGTCACCATGCTGTTGAGTTCTCTTTTATTTACGATACGAAACATGAGGTTCCTTCCTTTCTTTCTTTCTGTTTGGGTTTGCCCGAAAGGGTTTTCTTTCGGTCATAGATTTGTTATGATAGAATCGTGTTTATCATAACACAAATAAGTACCCGAAAAAAGACGGAAAAAGCGCCATTTTTGGTTTGAGATAAAGACAAAAGTTTATGGGAAACGAACAATGCTGGGGCGAAAAATGTCCTGAGATGAAAGGAAAAAGGAGGGTCTTTTTATGGAGGAAAAAAGATATATACTGGATGATTTTGTGGAAGTAATAAAGGCGCTGCGGGGAGAAAACGGCTGTCCCTGGGATCGTGTGCAGACTCACGAAAGCCTGCGGATGGACATGCTGGAGGAAGCCTATGAAGCGGCCAATGCCATTGATAACGGCGACATGCCCAATCTCTGCGAAGAATTGGGGGATGTGCTGATGCAGGTGGTGTTCCATGCCCGCATCGAGGAAGAAAAAGGGGCTGACGCAGCCTTTACACTGGAAGATGTGATCCGCGGCATCGGGGAAAAGATGGTCTACCGCCATCCCCATGTTTTCGGCAGCGGCGAAGTGAAGGCGGATACGCCGGAACAGGTGCTGGTTAACTGGGAGGCTTTGAAAAAGGTGGAAAAAGATGTAAAGACCCAGACTGACGTGATGAAAAGTGTGCCCGAAGCACTGCCTGCCCTTATCCGCGCCAGAAAGGTGCAGAAAAAAGCGGCAGATGTGGGTTTTGACTTCCCTGTGACTGCCGATGCTTTCCGGAAGGTATATGAAGAGGTGCAGGAATTGGAGGCTGCTGCGGCGGCTGAAGATGGCGATATGGAAGAAGAATTCGGCGATGTTTTGTTTGCACTGGTGAATATCTCAAGGTTTTTGAAAATAAATCCTGAGTTTGCCTTGACAAAAGCCATCAAAAAGTTTATAAATAGATTTGAGTATATTGAGAAATCCGCCTTTTCAGCAGGAAAAGACCTCTCTGATATGACTCTGGAGGAAATGGATTTACTCTGGGACAAAGCGAAAATCGCTTTGCGCCCAAATAAATGATAAATGGAAATTTAGGAGGCAAACACAAATGAACAAATCTGAACTGGTTGCAGCAATTGCTGAAAAAGCAGAAATGAGCAAAAAAGATGCAGAAAAAGCACTGAAAGCTTTTGAAGATGTAGTAACAGAAACACTGGCAGCTGACGGCAAAGTACAGCTGGTAGGCTTCGGTACATTCGACGTAGCTGAAAGAGCAGCTCGCGAAGGCAGAAACCCTCAGACAGGTGAAGCAATGCCCATCCCCGCTTCCAAAGCTCCCAGATTCAAAGCTGGTAAAGCTCTGAAAGATGCAATCAACAAATAATTTTTCCGAAGGGAATCAAAAAGCACTCTTGTAAAAGAGTGCTTTTTTACTAAGCAGCAGAGGAGGAGTGACCGTGAGAGTCGATAAATTCCTGAAAGTATCCCGTATCATCAAAAGACGTACCATCGCCAATGAAGCCTGCGATGCGGGCCGCGTGTCTATCAACGGCAAAGTGGTGAAGGCCGGCGCGGAAGTGAAAATCGGTGATATTATCGAAATTCAGTTTGGCAATAACACCACAAAGGTGGAGGTGCTGGATCTGAAGGAATCTACCAAAAAGGAAGATGCCGCAGGCATGTACAGATCCGTGTGATTGTGGGACGCTGTCCCACGCCCTGCCAAGGGAGTCACTCCCTTGGAACCCGATACGAAACAGCATGTACATGCTGTTTCAATTAGGGGTGCAGGGGGATTATCTCCTTGCTGGGAGTTTGAGGGTGAAACCCTCAAAAAGAGACGCATGTGCGTCTTTTTTTTGTTCTGTTGGCATATCCTTGCAACAGGGGGTGTTCCTATGGCGGAAGAAAAACGGAAAAACGGCAGACATACATTGCAGATGGAGGAACGGGAGCGGGTACGCATCGGCGGCGTGACGGAAGTGATGTCCTTTGATGAGGAGGGCATTATGATGGAGACTGCCTGCGGCCTTCTGATGCTGAAGGGGACAGGGCTGCATATCGGCAAGCTGGATCTGGACAGCGGGGATGTGACGGTGGATGGAACCATCGACAGCATCACCTATGCTGACGGCGGCTTTGGGGAAAAACATTCCCTCCTCGGCAAACTGTTCCGATAAGGGGTCGGCGTTATGATATTGTCATTACATGCACAGGCGCGGCTGTTTCTGCTGACCATTCTGCTGGGGGGCGGTATGGGTCTGGTCTATGATGGCCTGCGGGTATTTCGTCATGTGCTGCCCCATAAGCCCTTCTGGGTGCAGCTGGAGGATGGCCTGTTCTGGGCGGCGGCGGTTTTTCTGGTGTTTGGCGTGATGCTCCATGCCAGCAGCGGGGAGATCCGGTTTTTCTCCATCTTCGGTCTGTTTGGCGGTATGGGCCTGTATTTTCTGGCACTGAGTCCCTTTGTGCTGGCTGCCAGCGACCGTATCCTGCGGCTGATGAGATATGTGACAGTGCTGTTTTTTCGGATCGTTTTTACGCCTATTCGCCTGATTTTTCTGCCCTTTCGGAAACCCCTGCAAAAAATTAGGGGATTTTGCGTAAAACAGCGGAAAAAACTGTTGCAATCATTGAAACTTTGTGTAAAAATGAAACTACACCATCTTCGTATTGACTGGAAAATATTTCGGCGGTAGGGAAAAATAGCAGGGAGCAGGGTTTTTATGGAAAAGAAAAAAAGAATCAGAAAATCCAGAAAAGCATCCAGTCTTTTTGTAAGACTGTTCCTGCTGGTATTTGTATGCACTGTTTCTGTGGGTATCGGAAAACAGGCTATCCGTTATCAGGAAGTAAAGGAAGAAATGGCTGTGGTAACTGCGGAGATCGAAGCAGAACGGGAAAAACAGCTGAACTTTGAAACCAGAAAGGAATATTATACCAGCGACAGTTATATTGAGCAGGTGGCAAGAGAACAGCTGGGCATGGTGAAACCCAACGAGATTATCTATATCAACCGCAGTGAATAAATTTTGAAAAATTGTCGAAAAAAGGCTTGACATTTTTTGTACAAAAAGCTATACTGAGGAAGTCTTGTGGCGGAGTAGCTCAGTTGGCTAGAGCATGCGGTTCATACCCGCAGTGTCGGGGGTTCAAATCCCTCCTCCGCTACCATTTTTAAAATTTAATATGTTAAAAATATGGAAGTTTGCTCA
>NZ_JBGVHV010000005.1:0-5532 GCF_045122575.1 Anaerotignum sp.
AAGAAAATCAGGCAAGTGTTCTTGCCGCACAGGCGAAGGCTGCAGGAAATACCCTGACACGCATGCTGGAACTGGCAAAATAAGGAGATGTAACAAAAATGATGAAAGAACTTACCTATGATACCGTCATCGTTGGGGCAGGTGCCAGCGGTCTGTATGCTGCACTGAAACTGCCCAGAGAACAGAAAGTGCTGCTGATCTGCAAAGAAGATCTGGAAAGCTGTGACTCCATGCTGGCCCAGGGCGGCATCTGCGTACTGCGCGACGAAAACGACTATGACGAATTTTTCGAAGATACCTTAAAAGCAGGCCACTACGAAAACCGCAGGGAAAGCGTTGACCTGATGATCCGTAACAGCAGAGAGATCATCGATGATCTGCTGGCACTGGGCGTAGATTTTGATAAGGAAGATGACGGCAGCCTGAAATATACAAAAGAAGGCGCTCATTCCAAACCTCGTATCTGCTTCCATAAAGATATCACCGGCAAAGAAATCACAGAAACCCTGCTGAAACGTGTCCGTGAGCTGGAAAACGTGACTGTCATGGATCATACCGTGATGGAAGACTGGATCGTAGCAGACGGCATCTGCAAAGGCATTATTGCCACATCCGGCGAAGACATTCTGCAGATCCACGCAGATGATACGATCCTTGCTACAGGCGGTATTGGCGGTCTGTATGAACATTCCACCAACTTCCCCAGCCTGACAGGGGATGCCCTGCGTCTGGCAGAAAAATACGGCGTGGAACTGGAAAATATGGACTATGTGCAGATCCACCCTACCAGCCTTTACAGCGAAACACCCGGCAGACATTTCCTCATTTCCGAATCTGCCCGCGGCGAAGGCGCTATCCTGTTAAACAGCAAGGGCGAACGTTTCGTAAACGAACTGCTGCCCAGAGATAAAGTTTCTCAGGCGATTCATGCAGAAATGGAAAAAGAAGGTACAAAACATGTTTGGCTGTCCTTCGATCCCGTTCCCGCAGAAGATATCGAAAACCATTTCCCTAATATTTACAAAACCTGTCTGGAAGCAGGCTATGACATCACAAAAGAACCCGTTCCCGTGGTGCCTGCCCAGCATTACTTCATGGGCGGCATCCATGTAAACAGCGACTCCAGAACCACCATGGAACACCTGTATGCTGTTGGGGAAACCAGCTGCAACGGCGTTCACGGCAAAAACAGACTGGCAAGCAACAGCCTGCTGGAATGTCTGGTTTTCGCAGAAAGAGCAGCCCGGAAAATTGCATCCGAAAAGGAGTGAACCTGATGAATTCCATTACTATGAAAATCGTTGCAGATAAATATATCCGCATGGCTCTGGAAGAAGATATCAACAGTGAAGACGTTTCCACCAATGCAGTGATGCCCGCCTATCAGAAAGGCGAAGTACAGCTGATCTGCAAACAGGACGGTATCATTGCCGGTCTGGGTGTATTCGAAAGAGCTTTCCAGCTGCTTGACCCCGAAACAAAGGTAGAATTTTATGTAGCCGACGGTGACGCTGTGAAAAAAGGTCAGCTGATGGCTACTGTTACCGGGGATATCCGCGTACTGCTTTCCGGCGAACGCACTGCCCTGAACTACCTGCAGCGCATGAGCGGCATCGCTACCTATACCAACGAAGTGGCAAAAATGCTGGAAGGCACAAAGACCACCCTGCTGGATACCAGAAAAACAACACCCTGTATGCGCGTGTTTGAAAAATATGCCGTAACAGTAGGCGGCGGCAAAAACCACCGTTATAACCTTTCCGACGGCGTGATGCTGAAAGACAACCACATTGGCGCAGCTGGCGGCGTAAAAGAAGCCATTGCAGCAGCAAAGGCTTATGCCCCCTTCGTTCGCAAAATCGAAGTGGAAACAGAAAATCTGGATATGGTGAAAGAAGCAGTGGAAGCCGGTGCAGATATCATCATGCTGGACAACATGACTCCCGATGAAATGGCAGAAGCCATCCGGATCATCGACGGCAGAGCGGAAACAGAATGTTCCGGCAACATGACAAAAGAAAATATCAAAACCATTACTGAACTGGGTGTGGATTATGTTTCCAGCGGTGCTCTGACCCACTCCGCCCCTATTCTGGACATCAGCCTGAAAAATCTTCATGCCATTTAAGGCAGGATCCCTTTCCAAATAAAAAAGAACCCTTATGGGTTCTTTTTTTGTTTAATCTAAAATCCTGCCGTCTCTCGTTACGGTCACTACCTGCCAGGGGATAAATTTGCCGCTGTTCTGCAGGGCTGTTACGGCTGCTCTTTCGATGCCGCCGCAGCAGGGTACTTCCATGCGTACCACAGTCACACTCTGAATGTCATTCTGACGGATGATCTCTGTCAACTTTTCTGCATAATCCCCTTCATCCAGTTTAGGACAGCCGATGAGCGTCACTCTGCCCTTCATAAATTCCTGATGCAGGTTGGCATAGGCATAAGCCGTACAATCCGCCGCGATCAGCAGCTTTGCCCCGTCGAAGAAAGGCGCGTTGATGGGTGCCAGTTTGATCTGTACAGGCCACTGGCGCAGTTCAGATCTGACAGGAGCCGCACATACAGGCGCTTCTTCTGCTCTTTCAAACTGCATAGCCTTTCCGTCAGTACAGCCGCAGGGCTTCACCTGTTCCTGTTCTTTTTTCGCTTTGTTTGCCAACACTGCCGCCTCGTCATAGGCCAGTGCTTCTCTTTCCACAAAAGTGATAGCTCCTGTAGGGCATGCAGGCAGACAGTCTCCCAGACCATCGCAGTAATCATCTCTCAGCAGTTTCGCCTTCCCGTTCACCATGCCGATGGCACCTTCATGACACGCTTTCGCACACAGACCACAGCCGATGCATTTGTTCTCATCAATTTCAATAATCCTTCTGATCATACTTTTTCCTCCTCAAATACGCTCTATGATAACTCTCTTTCGATTTTTTCTTGACTTCTTGTTTTGAGTATACTATGCTTTTCCAAACAAGTATGTTGTTAAAACAACAAAAACAGAAAAAGGTGATAAAAATGGACTATCTTTTCTTATCGAATACCCTGCTCTTTCGCGGCACGACGCCCGAAGAAGTCAAAGCCATGCTGGGCTGTCTGCAGGCAGAGCAAAAAACCTATCAGAAAGGCGAAATGATCTACCGCATGGGGGATGCTGTCCCTGCCATGGGGCTGGTGCTTTCCGGCAGCGTTTCCATCGAAAATGACGATATCTGGGGCAACAAAAGCATTCTGGATACAGCTTCCGCGGGGCAGGTTTTTGCAGAAACTTACGCCTGTGTCCCCTCCGAACCCATGATGGTCAGCGTAGTGGCTTCTGAAAAAACAGATGTACTCTTCCTGAATGTGAGCCGTATCCTGCAGGTTTGCAACAATCATTGCAGCCATCATAACAAGATCATACACAATCTGCTTTCCGTTTCTGCCAGAAAAAATCTGAATCTCTCCCGACGTATTTTTCATACCTCTGCCAAATCCATCCGCGGCAGGCTGCTGTCCTATCTTTCCTATCAGGCCATGAAAAGCGGCAGTCGCGAATTTGATATTCCTTTCAGCCGTCAGCAGCTGGCAGATTACCTGAGCGTAGACCGCAGCGCCCTTTCCAACGAACTGAGCAAAATGCAGAAAGAAGGTCTTCTGCAGGCGAATCGCAGTCATTTTCTTCTGCTGAAAACCATAGAGGAAGACATCTGAAAATTTCGTATTATTTTTCTGTAAACTTTATGGTAGCGTTTGACAAAGACAGTGTCTTTCGTATAAAATAGAAGAATATAGCATATGACAAGACACATGATGAGGTGAACGGAAAATGACAGGCGCAGAACGTCGCAAAATGATTTTAAACTTAATGAAAGAATCCTCCAAGCCCCTTTCTGGCGGTGCTTTGGGCACAGCGACAGGCGTCAGCCGTCAGGTGGTGGTACAGGATATCGCCCTGCTTCGTTCCGAAGGTCACTCCATTCTGGCAACTGCCCGCGGCTATCTGCTGGAAAATCAAAAAGAAACAAAAACCTCCCGCCTGTTCAAAGTATTCCACGACGAAGGCCGTACGGAAGAAGAGCTGAAACTGATCGTAGATCTGGGCGGCTGTGTGGAAGATGTCATGGTAAACCACAAGGTATACGGCAAAGTCTCCGCTCCCCTCAATATCAAAAACCGCAGAGATGTACAGGCTTTTCTGAAAAATCTGGAAATGGGGAAATCTTCTCCCCTTTTAAAAGTGACCAGTGGGTATCATTTTCACCGCGTTTCTGCCGATGAAGCAGAAATTCTGGATGAGATCGAAGATGCCCTGCGTCAGAATGATTTCCTGACAGAAGTTTTTGATTATGAAATGGAATAAAAATAATAGCTAACGCATCGAAAAGCAGAAAATTTATTATAATTACAAACATATTGGCCTCTTTTCGTTTTGAAAGAAGTTATCTATATGGCAACAAAAAGACCCTCCCTTTGTTCGGGAAGGTCTTTTAAATTTCAAAGAATTTACCGGGTGGTGTATGCAACACTTTTGCAATTCTAAATAAAGTTGTAAGAGAAATCGATTTTTGTGGTTTGGATTCGATAGTTCCATATAAAATGGCTTGTACGTTTTATACAAGATTACGCTCACATCGAATCGTCACACGACTTTCTCCACCATATGTACAGGTAAACAGCGTCAAATCATATCCTCCGCCGCGCATATCTTCTACTGCTGTGCCTTTGAGAACTTCCATGGAAACCACCTGATAGGAAAACAGGTTACCGTCCATATCTGTAAAGAAAACGTCATCTCCTGCCTGCAGTCTTTTGATTTTTCCAAAATGCCCACTGTAATTATGTGCAGCAATAATCAAGTTGTCCTGATATGCCGATCCGGCATAACGGCAAGGTGCAGCCTTTAAAGCAGGATAATTCCACTCGCCTATCACAGGAAGATCCACACCCAAAGCAGGGATATCTATCACTCCGATATAATCATACTTTCCGACAGAACTTTTCGGCATTTCCATTTCCGGAGCAACGAAATAATCCGGCACTTCTTCCTCCAATGTTTCTTTTGCTTTGGAGATGTCCAATAAAACTTCTTCCATGGCAGCACCGGATGCCGCCGCTGCTCTTCTATCATCCCAGAAATTATATGCTGTTAGAAAAATTGCTGCCACAACAAACAAAAGCCCCATATAGATCAGGCAATTGCCCGCTTTATTCTTCTTCATTCATCTGCCTCCGTTTTAAAAAACAGCCAGCCATGATCAGAATCAGGCCACCACAGGCTAAAACAGGTACAGGCCACCACAAAGCCCCCGTCTTAGGTAATATTTCCTCCGTCTTAGGGATGATCTCGTCTATATCCCCCAGAACCATTTCGTCTTCTTCATCCTCATCAAGAGGATCTTCGCCCGGAGGATTTTCGCCCGGAGGATTTTCGTAAGTATTTGTCATAACGAAAGTCGTTCCCTCTTTTGAAACAGAAACAGTATAATTATCTTCTTCTTTTTCTACAACCATCCATTCGTATTTATCGCTCAGATCTTTCCATGTATGGCGCCAGTTGTT
>NZ_JBGVHV010000006.1:0-4084 GCF_045122575.1 Anaerotignum sp.
TTCTTGCCATGAACCGCCTGCAGTATCCTTATCGGATGCAGGAAAAGCATAAAGAAGTATATCTGGACTATATCCGCGACCATTTCCTTTGGGCGGCGGCGTATTATATCAACCGAAACGAGAATGATAAAATCAAACTGTTTGCGGATTGGGGGCTGCTTACCGCGGAGAACCTGCCGGCAGTGCTGGAGATCGCCCAGAAAAAAGGGCGCACGGCCATCCTCAGTTTTCTGATGGATTACCAGCACAGGCACTTTGCCCCCGCCCGCAAAAAGAAAAGCTTTGACCTTTAACTTGGGACTCTGTCCCAAACCCTGCTAAGGGGAATGATTCCCCTTAGAACCCCCATACGAAAAAGCATGTACATGCTTTTTCAACTAGGGGTGCAGGGGGATTATCTCCCTGCTGGGAGTTTGAGGGTGAAACCCTCAAGAAAAGAGGTGGTAAGATGAACGAGACACATAAACGGCTGATCGAGGTCGGGACGAATATTTTGAGCGCATCCAGAAACGAACTGTATCTTTCCATGCGCTTTCTTGACCTGGCCCTCAGCGGCCTGAAATACGAAATGAACCTGAGCTCCATGCATGTGGGCACCGACGGGGAAAAGATTTTGTTTAACCCCCGTTATCTGGTACAGCGCTACCTCTGCGACCGCGTGCTGGTGAACCGCGCCTATCTGCATATGGTCATCCATTGCCTGTTCCGCCATCCCTTCCATTTGAACGACCGCGATGAGGAACTCTGGCATCTGGCCTGTGATATCGCAACGGAATCCATCGTGGATAGCCTGCCCGGTAAAGCGGTACAGCTGGTGGTTTCCGATAAGAGAAACGAAACCTACGATATGCTCCGCAGGGAACTGAAAGTGCTCTCCGCCGAGGGGATCTATCGTGTGTTGCAGGAAAAAAACCTCTCCATACAGGAATTCGGCAAACTGCAGCTGGAATTCTGGGTGGACGACCACGTTTTCTGGGAACATAAAAAAGACGAAAACGACGAGAATGAAGACCGGAATAACGATCAGAATAACGACCAGAATCAGGACGATCAGCAGAACGAGGAAAGACAGCAGCAGCTGGAACAGAAATGGACGGAGATCGGCGAAAAAACCGAGACCAACCTGGAGACCTTCTCCAAGGATGTGGGCGAGGAAGCCGGCGACCTGCTGCAATATCTGAAAGTGGAAAACAGAGAACGCTACGATTATCGGCAGTTCCTACAGAAATTTGTGACCCTGAAGGAAGATATGCGGGTGGATGATGATGCCTTCGATTTTATCTTCTATACTTATGGATTACAGATGTACGGCAACCTGCCCCTCATCGAAGCATTGGAATATAAAGAAGTGAAAAAGGTAGAGGAACTGGTCATTGCCATTGATACCTCCGAATCCTGCGAAGGGGAGACGGTGAAACGGTTTCTGGAGGAAACCTATGCCATCCTTTCCAGCAATGAGTCCTTCTTCCATAAGGTGAATATCCATATCATCCAGTGCGATGCGGATATCCAGCTGGATAAAAAGATCACCTCGGCGGAGGAACTGGCTTTGTTTATGGAGGATTTTGAACTGAGAGGCAGCGGCGGTACGGATTTCCGTCCCGTGTTCCGCTATGTGGACAGGCTCATCGAGGAAAAGGCTTTCCAAAACCTGAAGGGGCTGCTGTATTTCACCGACGGCTACGGCACTTTCCCGAAACGCCGACCTACTTATGACACCGCGTTCATCTTCTACCACGAAGACTACACAGATGCAACCGTGCCCCCTTGGGCAATGAAACTGATACTTGGCAAAGACGATCTTTCGTGGAGCGCTGCTCCACACCTCGGCAGGGAATAATTCCCTGCACCCTGTTTGAAAACGCATGTACATGCGTTTTCGTATCGGGTCGAGGGGGTGACCCCCTCGTGGGGGAGTTGGGGGCAAAGCCCCCAAGGTCCTGAGGAGGAATATATATGGATATTAAAAGAGCGAAAGAAGAAATTAAAAATTCGATACAGGCATATCTGGCGAAGGATGAATTCGGCGAATATAAGATCCCTGCGGTACGCCAGCGTCCCGTCCTTCTGATGGGCGCCCCCGGCATCGGTAAGACCGCCGTCATGGAGCAGGTGGCAAGGGAATGCGGCGTGGCATTGGTCTCCTATTCTATCACCCACCACACCAGACAGTCCGCCATCGGCCTGCCCTTCATCAGCCATAAGGAATACGGCGGCAAGGAATACGCCGTGACCGAATATACCATGAGCGAGATCATCGCTTCTGTTTACGATAAAATGGAACAGACAGGCTTACGGGAAGGCATTCTGTTTATCGACGAGATCAACTGCGCCTCCGAGACACTGGCCCCTGCCATGCTGCAGTTTCTGCAGGCGAAAACCTTTGGCGCCCATAAAGTGCCCGAGGGCTGGCTGATCGCTGCGGCAGGCAACCCTCCCGAATATAATAAAAGCGTAAGGGAATTCGACGTGGTGACCCTCGACCGTGTAAAGAAGATCGACGTAGAACCTAATTTCACCGTATGGAAGGAATATGCCTATAAACAGGGTATCCATGGCGCCATCCTGTCCTATCTGGAAATCAGAAAGAACCATTTCTATGCTATGGAAACAACAGTGGACGGCAAGCGCTTCGTGACCGCCCGCGGCTGGGAAGATCTGTCCACCATCCTGAAGGTTTACGAAGAAATGAACCTGCCCGTGGATGAAGGTCTGGTGTATCAGTATCTGCAGCATAAGAAAATCGCCAAGGATTTTGCCAACTATCTTGACCTGTATAAAAAATACCGCACGGACTACCGCGTGGATGATATCCTCCGCGGCGAATATACGAAACAGGCCGTGGAAAAACTGCAGGCCGCGCCCTTCGATGAACGCCTGAGCGTCATGGGTCTGCTGCTGAGCCGCCTGTCCGAAAACTTCCAGAAAGCCTACGAAGCCGACCTGATGGTAACAGGTCTCCACGGTGTTCTGCTGGAACTGAAGGAACGTTTTGCATCTCCTTACTGCAGGGAAACTCCTTGGGAAAACATCTTCACCGCCCTGCTGGAAGAAAGAGAAACGGCATTTGCAAGGGAAAGAAAAGCAGGCCTGCTGGAAAAAACAGCGGAACGTGCCCGCATGAAGGAATTGGAACGTCTGCAGTTCTTTATGGCAGAAGCAAAAAAAGCGGGCTGCCGCGAAAAAGAAGATGCATTCGAAGTGGTGAAAGGTCTTTTCGGGGCAGAAGCGGAACAGAGAGAAGAAACCATCGAGCTGGCATCCGCAATGCTGGACAATGCCTTCACTTTCCTGGAAGAAACCTTCGGCACAGGGCAGGAAATGGTCATCTTCATCACAGAACTGACCACAAACTTCTACAGCGTGAAATTTATCAGCGAAAACGGCTGCGAAAAATATTATCAGTACAATACGGAATTGCTCTTTGACGAAAAGCAGAAAACCATCCTGCAGGATATTGAAAAGGCAAAAACAGAACTTGACCTGCTGTTCTAAGGGGGAAGAAATATGTTTTATGAGATTACATTCAGCCCCACCGGGGGTACCAAAAAATCCGCAGACCTTCTTTCTGCGGCATGGGAAGAAAAAACAGAAATCAATCTGATGGACAGAACAGCCGACTTCCGTAAAGTTTTTACGGCGGAGGATATCTGTCTGGTGGCAGTGCCTTCCTTTGCGGGGCGTGTGCCTGCTGTTGCCACGGAACGTCTGCAGCAGATGCAGGGCGGCGGGGCGAAGGCCATCCTTGTGGCGGTTTACGGCAACAGAGCCTATGAAGATACGCTGGTGGAACTGGAAGATATCCTGACAGAACAGGGCTTTGTGCCCATGGCCGGTGCGGCTGTGGTGGCGGAACATTCCATTTTCCGTGAATTTGCCGCAGGCAGACCCGATGCGGATGATGAAATCCAGCTGAAGGACTGGTCTCGAAGGTTCAGAAGCAAACTGGACCAGGGGACAGAAAGAGCGATGCCCTTTGTGGGCAACAGACCCTATAAAAAATATGGTGCCATCCCTATGACACCCAAGGCAAAAACCTGCCAGAACTGCGGCAAATGTGTGAGCATCTGCCCGGTAGGGGCGA
>NZ_JBGVHV010000007.1:0-5174 GCF_045122575.1 Anaerotignum sp.
GCTGGCCAATTATGGACTGATCCGCAAAAAGGATGTGGTTCTGGATTACGGCTGCGGCAAAGGCCGCGTGGATTTCTTCCTTGCCTATCAGACCAAGGCAAAGACCATTGGCATCGAATACGATGAACGCCTGTATCAGAGCGCGCTAGAAAATCAGAAAACGGCTGTTTCAAGGGCAAAGACGGCCTTCGCAGCGGCGCGGGCGGAAACCTATGCCGTGCCGGCGGAAGTCAACAGATGTTATTTTTTCAACCCGTTTTCTGTGGAGCTTCTGCGGAAGGCATTGGCGCGGGTGGTGGAATCTTACCATGCAAACCCGCGGGAAATGCTGCTGTTTTTCTATTATCCTTCGGAAGCCTACCTTTCCTGCCTGACGGAGATGGAAGAACTGGAATTTTATGATGAGATCGACTGCAGAGATCTGTTCGCGGGGGATGACCCCAGAGAGCGGATTGTGGTTTATAAAATGGGAGAAAAACAGTAAAGAAAAACAAAAGGAACCCGAACGGTGATGAGATCGGGTTCCTTTTTTCGCGGAGTTTCGTTTTTAAATGCCTGCCAGACGATCCAGTTTTCTGTTTCTGAAATACAGCAGGATATCTGCCGTTACCATGGCAAGGTTCAGGAAATAGAAAAACAGCACATACCATTTGTCGGCAAAGGCTGCCATATAGGCTTCGTTTGTAAATTTGGAAGCGATGCCGGCGATATAGCCCAGAAAGATCAGACACAGGAAGGCGAGACTTTTCCCCTTTGCGGTTCTGACTTTATAGGATTTGATCACGTTCATGGGCCAGGAAGCCCCAAAGCAGAGGATCATGGTGATTTCTAATAATTCGGACATATATTGACTCCTTTCGGTTACAGGTGACAAGACAACAGAAGTATTTTCGCACATCCCCATGGAAAAAACAAGAGAATTTCTGCATAAAAAAAGAGGTCATCAGACCTCTTTTGTGTTCAGCTGTTTTTAAATACTTCTTTATCGATGGCATTGTTCTGGTGGGCAACGATGGTCGTGCAAACGGCGTCACCGGTAATATTGACAGCCGTACGAGCCATATCCAGAATACGGTCGATCCCCATGATCAGCCCGATGGCTTCTACGGGCAGGCCAACGGAGTTGAATACCATGGTCAGGGTGACCAGACCAACGGAGGGGACGCCGGCAGTACCGATGGAAGCCAGTGTCGCTGTGCCGATTACGGTCACATAATCCATGGGGGTCAGCAGGATGCCAAAGGCCTGAGCGGCAAATACGACCGCAACGCCCTGCATGATGGCAGTACCGTCCATATTGATGGTAGCCCCCAGAGGGATGGTAAAGGAAGAGATCCTTTTGGAAACGCCCATTTTTTTCGCCAGTGTGTCAATGGACATGGGAATGGTCGCATTGGATGTGGCGGTGGAGAAGGCGAAGGCCATTACGGGGAAGAAGTTTTTAATAAACTTGATGGGATTCAGGCCGGTGAAAATTTTCAGCAGGCCCAGATATACGAAGAAGCACTGTACGCACAATGCCAGCAGAACGCCGATCATATATTTTGCCAGAGGCAGGAAGGCGGAGAAGCCGATGCCTGCGAATGTTCTGGAGATCAGGCAGAATACGCCAATAGGTGCCAGACTCATGACCATCATGGTCATTTCCATCATCACATCATTGAACTGGCTGAAGAAGTTGGCAACGGTTTCTGTTTTTTCGCCCAGCTTTGCCAGAATGACACCGACGATGAGGGCAAATACGATAATCTGCAGCATGTTGCCGTTTGCCAGAGCGCCAAGGGGGTTATCGGGGATGATATTCAGAATGGTCTGGGCCATGGATGTGGATTCCATGGTCTGCACCTCTGCCGCATTGGCGGAAATGGCGCTCATATCCAGACCTACGCCGGGATCCAGAATGTTTCCCATGCCCAGCGCAACGCAGATAGCCAGTGCGGTGGTAGCCAGATAAAAGGCCAGCGTACGCACGCCGACGGTGCCCAGTTTTTTGGTATCCCCAATGGCCATGCTGCCGCAGACGATGGAGCAGAACACCAGAGGAACGACCAGCATCTTCATCAGGCGGATGAAGCCCTGACCGACAATATACAGGATACCTTCGACTAAAATATTATCTTTGATATGACCGGCAGGCACTGCGTAATGCAGAACCATACCGAAGATGGCGCCGAAGATCAGAGAAATGAAGATCTTGGTGGTCAGCCCCATTTTCTTCTTTGCTTTTGTATTTTCCATAAATTTAAGCCTCCAAATATTCTTTCAGGGATTCCTGCCATGTGGGCATCTCGTAAACATCGATGATGCGCAGGATAAAGTTGTCCAGAACGGCGTAGGCAGGGCGTGCCGCTGTGGGAACATCTGCCGCCAGTGCAGGGGTCAGCTTCAGGTTTTTTCCGGACAGTTTCAGAATTTCTTCTGCAAATTCATAACGGCTGCATTTGCCTTTGCAGGTTGCGTGGTAGGTGCCGTATTCGTTTGTTCTGATCAGATGCAGGATGATGCGGGCCAGATCCTTCGCGCTGGTAGGAGAGCCGAACTGATCTGTGGGGATGGCAGCTTCTGTTTCTGTTTCCGCAGTCTGCAGCAGGGCATTTACAAAGTTTTTGCCTTCGCCGTAGACCCATGTGCTGCGGACGATAAAATGTTTATGGGTAAATTCCTTCACGTAATTTTCTCCGGCTCGTTTGGAGCGGCCGTATACGGTCAGGGGGTGGGTATCGTCAAATTCGGTATAGGGTTTTGTGTTGTGGCCGTCAAAAACGTCATCGGTGGAAAGCTGTACGATTTTTGCGTTGTGTTTTCTTGCTACCAGAGACAGGTTTCTTGCGCCCAGCGCATTGACGCGGTAGGCCAGTTCCGGCTCTGCTTCGCAAAGCTTCGTGTCGGTCACGGCTGCGCAGTTGATGATGATATCGGGGCGGTTGATCTCACCGTAGCTCAGCACAGCTTCTGTTTCGGTAATGTCCAGTTCTTCTTTATCGGTGCAAAGGACTTCCAGTTCCATGGGGTCCAGTACGGAAAGGATGGCCTTGCCGACCTGACTTTCGGAACCAACGATCCAGAGTTTTAACATAAATATCCCTCCAATTTTTACAGAAATCTATATAATTATACAGAAAAATACAGGAATATACAAGGGGGAGGGGCAGAGTTGCTGCTTTTGACGAAAGAAAAGGATGTATTGTTGTGTGGGTCTAAAAACGGCCTAGTGGGACAAAGATGTGTAACAATTGACGGAAAAATGGTAAAATTGTGCATTTTCAACGTATACTTTTTATAACTAGTAAAAAAAAGTTTATTTTTGTGCAGAATTTTTGTGGGATATTCCATTGACAATAAAATATATTTTAGTTATACTGCGTTGTGTAAATAAAAAATAAATACGTTTCCATTTTATAATTATTTACCCGATCCCCTGATCCACGAAATCAGGGGATTTTTTTTGTCCGAATTTCTTTGAAAAACAATGCGAGAAGTCCTCTGAAAACAAGGCTTTCGGTTTAGAGAAAATTTTCTTTCTGTTTAATATTTGTAAACAAAATGCAGGTGAAATTCCATTTTTTCGGTTGGAATTCATTGAAAACAAAGGTTTCGTTAAAATTGCACGGGAAAACGTACAATTTTCCTCTGCGAAACATAAAAAGTTTAATAAATCGAATTTTTTGTTTTATATCTATTGCATTTTCTGGAAAGTAGGATATAATGAGTGAGACCGGCAGAAATACTGTCGCTTTTTGTAATTCGAAAAAATATGGGAGAAAAGGAGATGCAGGCCATGGAGATCGGTCAAAAAATCAAACAGCTGCGCATACAAAAGGGTCTGACGCTGGAAGAACTGGCCAGCCGCAGTGAACTGACGAAGGGCTTCCTGTCCCAGATGGAAAGAGACCTGACTTCTCCTTCCATTGCTACGCTGAACGATATTCTGGAGGCGCTGGGAACGACACTGGCAGAGTTTTTCAAGGAAGAAAAGGAAGAACAGCTAGTGTTTCATAAGGAAGATTTCTTTGTGGATGAAAGGGAAAATTACACCATCCGCTGGATCGTGCCAAATACCCAGAAAAACGAGATGGAGCCCATTCTCATCGAACTGCCGCAGGGGGGCGAAAGCTTTGTGATGGATCCCCACAGCGGCGAAGAATTCGGTTATGTGCTGGAAGGTGCTGTGATCCTGATGACGGGAGAAAACAGACAGATCGTCCATAAGGGCGAAACCTTTTACCTTTCCGGCAAAACCAGACATTATCTGAAAAATGAAAAGAAAACAACGGCAAAGGTGCTGTGGGTATCCACACCTCCTTTGTTCTGATATACATCTATACAGGAGGACATGAAATGAAGAAAAAACTCATTCAGTTCAAAAACATCGTGAAAAGCTACGAAGACGGCAAAGTCGTTCTGAAGGGCATCAATCTGGATATTTATGAAAATGAATTCGTAACACTGCTGGGCCCTTCCGGTTGCGGTAAAACTACCCTGCTGCGTATTCTGGGCGGCTTCCTCAATGCCGATCAGGGGCAGGTCATTTTCGACGGGCAGGATATTTCCAATACTCCCCCTTATAAAAGAGAGGTCAATACGGTTTTCCAGAAATACGCCCTCTTCCCTCACATGAATGTATATGATAACATTGCCTTCGGTCTGAAGCTGAAAAAAGAACCTAAGGATATCATCGAGCAGAAGGTAAAACGTATGCTGAAACTGGTGAATCTGGAAGAATATGCAGACAGAAGCGTTACAGCCATGTCCGGTGGTCAGCAGCAGCGTATCGCCATTGCCCGCGCGCTGGTAAACGAACCCAGTGTCCTCCTTCTGGACGAACCTCTGGGCGCACTGGACTTAAAGCTGAGAAAAGAAATGCAGCACGAACTGAAAAAGATCCAGCAGGAAGTTGGCATCACTTTCATTTATGTAACCCACGATCAGGAAGAAGCCCTGACCATGTCTGATAAGATCGTTGTTATGAACGAAGGGGAAATTCAGCAGATCGGCAGCCCCACAGATATCTATAACGAACCCGTCAACGAATTCGTTGCCAACTTCATCGGGGAATCCAACATCATCGAAGGGATGATGGTAGACGATTATAAAGTGGTGTTCGAAGGCAGACGCTTTGACTGTGTGGACTATGGTTTTGGTAAAAATGAAGTGGTTGACGTTGTCATCCGTCC
>NZ_JBGVHV010000008.1:0-7674 GCF_045122575.1 Anaerotignum sp.
CTTCTATGATGCCTATCTGGCAAATCCCGAAGATGACCGCCTGTTCTGTGGCGCAGATATCTGTATGCTCGTTCTGTCCGATCTGCCCGTCAACGGCACCCTTGCCATGACCAGCATGGAACTGATGGCCCAGGCGCAGGGCGTCGGCGTGCTGTACAGCGGCTTTTTGCAGCGCATCATTCTGGACACCCCCAAGGCATTGGACTTCTTAGGTCTGGACGGCACACAAACCCTAGGCACGGTGATACTCTTCGGTATGCCCGCTGTGACCTATCGCCGCACTGCCCCCAGAAAGAAAGTCAATGTTACATGGAAATAAAAGAAAGCGTGATTCCGCAGAATCACGCTTTTTCTATTTTTACATATAAATATTTTTTCGTATATGCATCGGGCTGAAATTTTTCCGAAACTCGCAACCCCACTGCCCAGAGGATTTCTTCTCCCGCAGCGATCAGGGGAAGGGTTTCCCTTTCGTTTCTGGGGATTTTTTCGTCAATAAACAGGTCTTTGACCTTCTTCCTGCCATTTTTTATGGAAATAACATCCCCCGTTTTTCTGCTGCGGCAGAAAAGTTCTCCATGGATTTTATCGAAATCAAAGCATTTCATATCCTCTGACAGAAGCTCTCCTTTTTCGCCTGTCCATGCGGTAATGCGAAGCCCTGTTTCCGAAATAAAGACCGATTCTCCCAAAGGGAGGAGGTACCGATAACCTTCCGCCCTTTCTTTTTTCATGGTCAGCACCAGCACATCATAGCGGTTTTCTGCATGGACGCCCTCCAGAAAATCACGGCTTTTGCCCGTTTCTTTCTGCAGCAGGTCTTCCAATGCTTCGATCTGCGCCTGTGAAAAATCCGCAGACAGGAAGGCTTCCATCGCTTTTCTAAGAACTCTCCTTCTCATGGCAGGGTGCAATGCCTGCAGTTCTTTTCGCCTCAGGCGCACTTCTCCCTTTGGCGCATCCGCTTTTACCTTCTCATAGCAGGCGGCCGCCTGCCCTTCCAGAAAATCTTCCTCCACAGAAAGCAGTTCCGCCGTTTCGGAAATATGTTCCTCCGCCTTGGAGTTGATCTCCGACAAAAGGGGCAATACCCGCAGGCGCAGCTTATTTCTGGTATAGGTTTCCTCCTGATTGGTGGCATCTTCCCTCCACATCAGATCGTTTTCTCTGCAATATTGTTCGATTTCCTCTCTGCTGCAGAAAAGCAAGGGACGACAGATCTTTTCCCGGACGGGGGACATTCCTGTCAGCCCCCGCAGCCCCGTACCCCGACAAAGGCGCATCAGCACCGTTTCCGCCTGATCCTTGCGGTGATGGGCAACGGCAATATAGCCCTCTTCTCCTGCAACTTCCCGAAAGGCGGTATAGCGCAGCAGGCGACCCGTTTCTTCCTCACCCAGTTTTCTTGCACTCGCTTCCGCCTTCACGTCATATTTTCTGACATGGCAGGGAACGCCCAGTTTCGTGCAGAATGCTTTCGCAAAGGCCGCATCCCCATCGGCATCTTCCCCACGAAGGCCATGATGGATATGGACAGCAGTGATCTCCCAGCCGAATTCCTCTTTCAGACTGCAAAGAACATGCAGCAGGGCTACGGAATCGGCACCGCCGGAAAGCCCCACGACGATTTTCGCATGACAGGGAAACATATGAAATTGTGCAATGGTATTCCGTGCTTTTTGCCACATTTTCCTCTTCCTTTCGGTTTTCTCTAGGAATACTCTACACGAAAACAAACCAAAGCGCAAGGTTATGCCCGTTTCTTCCAGAACCGCCCCGCCAGAACGGTCATATCATCTCTGCGTTCCTCCTTCCGTTCCTTTTTTGCCTCCTGCAGGATATATTCTGCGGCATCTTCGGGATTTGCCACGGGAAATGCCAGTAATTTCCCCTTCAGCCATCCTGCCGTTTTCTCCTCTCCCCCCAGGGCATCGGTGATGCCGTCGGTCACCAGAAAGAGCATGTCTCCATCCTTCAGGAGCATCTCATTGGTTTCGGGAATCACCTGTTTTAAAATGCCCGCAGGCAAGGTGGTCGCCCGCAGAGAAATCACCCGATCATTCCGCCAGATATAGGATGCCACCGCCCCCAGTTTTACAAATTCCGCATGACCATTGAATAGATCAATTTCACAGATATCCAAAGTAGCATAGGTCTCCTCACCCCTTCGCAGTAATAATGCGGAATTGATCATTTTTACAGAAAGCTCCCGATCAAATCCCGCTTCGGTGAATTGCTCCAGCAATTCGATGGCCACACGGCTTTCCTTTGCCGCCTCCGCCCCTGTGCCCATGCCGTCGGAAAGGGCCAGCAAAGCCCGTCCCTTTTCCGTTTCCAGAAAGGCCGCCGCATCCCCCGTGGGTCTGCCCCCCTCCGCCGGCGCAAAGGCTGTTGCCGTATGGATGGCGAAAACAGGCTCCTCCCGAAAATGCAGGGCACAAAAACGCCCCTCTGCATCCACGGCGCAGGTACCTTCCTCCTGCAAAACCACAGGGCAATCCAGTATTTGTTTCACCAAAGGCAGAATTTTATCCCGACAAACGCCTTTTCCGCCGCAGGCAGGCAGCGTGATCCGCACCTGCCGCCCCCTTCCGCTTTTTTCTTCCGTCACCAGCACCTTTTGGGGATGGAATCCCTGTTTCTTCAGCGCTGCCGTCAGGGCATCCTCCATGCCTTCCAGAAAAATGCAGTCCAGTTCCATCTGGCCCGAAAGAGTCTGCATGATCTCTCCCACAGCCTGCATCTGCTGCCCCACCAGTTCCCGACATTCCGAAAGGCGGCTGCCCCAGACCTGATCTCTGCGATAGATCTCATAGACCTCGTTGACCATTTCCGTAAAGTTTTCCAGACGAGGGCAGGTCTCCTGAAAATAAGGGGGCAGGTCAGCCTTCTGCAGCCTTCCCTTTTCCTCACAGGCCGACAGGGCAGAAAATGCCATGCTATAGGTACGGTATAATTCCTCCTCCCAGCAGTAATGGGCCAATCCGCAGCCCTGACAAACCTTCCCCGCGATGGTATCCACCAATCGGCTGACCCTCCCTTTTTCCATCCGCTCCTCCTGTCTGCGGAAGGTCTTGGCCAGAGCGTCAAAGGCCGCAGCACAGCCCAAAAGTTTTTCTTCTGTCATTTCTTTCATTTTGGTATAACGGTCAGCAGGGCTTTCCGTTGCCCTTGCACCGCTGATTTTTTCCAATGTTCTTTGGGGGAACAGGCAAAACAACACCGCTCCCCCGCATAAGCCCCCCAGCCAGAAGGGCTGCAATTTTTCCGCATCTATGTAAAACAGGAACACACAGGGCGAAAGCACCATAGCCAAAGCCGATGCCGCCCGTCCGAAGTCCCGCACACAGCCTGCCAACAGTCCCCCCAGAGAAAGGGCAATAAACAACGGCATGTCAATGCCGCCGCAGACAAACAGCAGGAATCCCAAAAATACCCCAGCCGCCGCACCGCCGCCCATGCCCTCCTGCCTTGCAGCCAGAAGCAGGCAGAAGGATGCCGCCATAGGCAGAAAGGACTGCTGCAACCCCCTTTGCAGCGTTGCCATACCTGCCAAGGTTCCCCCCGCCAGAAGCACAAATGAAATGGTTTCTTCTCTGGTCAGGATCAGATATCGTTCCTGCGCCAGCAAAGCGGACAGCCCTTTTTGCAGCAGAAAGCTGACCGCCAGCACCAGACTGCTTTCCATGGCGGCAAGGGCAAAATAAAACCCCAGCCCCTGTCGGCTGATGGCATAGAAAATGCCTGCCAGCGCCATGGCAAAGCTGCCCAGAAGAGCTTTTTTTCCATATTCCTCTCTTCCCACGAACCGCCCCAGTGTCAGCTGAATGGCTGCAGCTGCAGCCAGACCTGCCCCCGCTTTCAGGGGCACGGCAGAAAAAGAGCCGATCCCCACCATCAGCCATACAGGCCAGAACAGCCAGCCTTCCCCAAAAAAGGCAGAAAGATAGCCCAGCCCCATGGGATGCAGGATCTGCAATACCTCTCCCCTCCCCCAGAAATAACCCAGCAGACAGAAACAGCCTGTCCGACCGACAGCTTTCCATGGAAAGCCTTTCTTCGGCTTTTTTTTCGGCAGGATAGCCTTGCCAAAGGCAGAACGTTCTTCCGTATATTCCAATGTGATTTCCGTTTTTTCCATAACCTTCCCTCCATATATGCCCATTCTAGCCAAACAGAACCGTTTTTTCTGTCGAAACAGGGAAAGCACGCCAAAAACTTTTCGACAAGACTTGCAAATCTCTTTTGGGCACAGTAAGATGAAAAGGAAATCAACGGATGAGCCCGGATAAGGCGATTGTCTTATCCGTTTTTTTATGCAAAGGAGGAATCTATCATGTGGCACATGCTTTGGCCTGTTCTTGTTGTGATCGGCGCAAACACGCTCTACCATATTTCTGCAAAATCCACCCCTGTGGGCATCAGCCCCTTCGCCTCTCTGGCACTGACCTACGCCATTGCCGGGATCGTTTCTCTGGCCATGTTTTTCCTGACCGCCGAACAGAAAAATATCCTGCAGGAGATGGCAAAGGCCAACTGGGCGACCTACGCTCTGGCAGCTTCCATCGTTTTTCTGGAATTCGGCTACCTCATGGTTTACCGCACAGGCTGGCCCGTCAGCACGGCCTCTCTGATCTGCAATCTGTCCGTATGCTGCATCCTGCTTTTTGTCGGTCTTCTGTTCTATCGGGAAACCATCACCGCCAGACAGATGCTGGGGATTTTCGTCTGCTTCGTCGGGCTGTTTCTGGTTGGCAGATAATCGAAGGGCATCCGTCTTCCTTCGATTGACAGAACCATATCATACCGATATACTAAGAGAAGAGATTGCACCGCAAGGAGGAATGAAGAATGAAAAGAATACTTTCTATGCTCACAGCTGTTCTGATGGCAACAGGTATGACCACCACCGCTTTCGCAGCAGAACTGAGCGTTACTGTGGACGGCAGCTATGTTGCCTGGACAGACGCAAAACCTTTTATTGATGAAAATGACCGTACACTGGTGCCCCTGCGCCCCATCGCCAACGCATTGGGTCTGGAAGTTTCCTGGGATGATGACAAAAACACAGCTTCCTTCACTGATGGCGAAACCACAGCAGAATTTGTTGTTGGTGCCAATGAGTACCACGCTTTCCTGAATAACTATGATTTCCATGTATATGTGAAAATGGATACGACTCCCATCATCAAAGACAGTCGTATTTATGCTCCCGCCAGATATCTGGCTGAATGTTTCCATTATGTGGTAGGCTGGAGTCAGGCAGCACAGGAAGTAGTGATCACAAAAGAAACTGCCCCTGATGAAGAAATCATTGTCGAGCCTGCCCTTCCCATCATTGCAGAAGGGGAAAAAGCTGCTGCTGAACCCATGGTAACATCCCCCGGCATCACAGCTGTCTCCAACATTGCATTGAACGGCATGGTAGAAGATCCGGATATCTTCGCATATGAAGCCGTTATGGACTGCCCTGTTGACTCCAACGAAAACGGTCTTTTGATGGAAGATGGTTATCTTGTTTTCGATCTGCAGCCTGCCATGGATGTCGCTCCCGGCACATATACCGTTACTTGGACACTGCCCGGCGGCTGGTTTGAAGACGGCGAAGACGTGATCGTAACTGTTCCTCTGACTGTAACAAAAACAACGGTATTGTCTGCCATGACAGCAGCAGTGGATGATCTGGGCAGAACAAACTTCTATGTAGCAGAAGATGCAACTGCAGAAGAGATCAACGCAAAGATCATGGAAGATTTCTGGTTGTTCCATAACACCTCCTTTGCACTGGAAATTTCCGAAGGCACACTGGTACAGGATGAATACGGTGATCAGTTCTGGGAATTTATCATAACTGTAACTGACACAGAAACAGGCGAAAACCTTTCCTGCACAGCAAAATGCGGTCTGGAATACGAATCCTACGACTGGTAAAATGACAGCAAAAAAAGCACTTCAGAACATTCTGAAGTGCTTTTTCATTTATCTGCTATATTTCTTCTTCATGCGGATATCGTCTCCGAAGAATTTCAGTGTGGTATATTCCCCGATAAGGCGGCTCATCACGCGATCAGAATACTGATCCATCAACGCCTTATAATCCAGATTGGTGGAGATCACCACGGGTTTCCGTCTGAGTTTTCTGTCGTTGATGATGCGGAACAGTTCCGATGCGGTGAACATGGTGGCAAATTCTGTACCAAGGTCATCGATGATGAGCAGGTCTGCTTCCAGCAGTTCTGTGTCCCAGTCCATAGGTTCTTCTTCCTCGTCTCTATGGAAACGCAGTTCTTCCAACTGCTTGAACAACTGTCCTGCCGTCAGGTAAAGAACGGTTTTCCCCTGATCCAGCACATCTTTGGCAATACAGTTGCAGAGGAAGGTTTTCCCTCTGCCGCTGCCGCCATAAAGCAGCAGGTTATCCCCCGTAAAATCTTCCGCAAAGGCCATAGCCATGCGCAGATTTCTCTGGGCATTTTCCTTGGGAGAGATTCCTTCCGCCTTCACCACTTCCTCGCTGAACAGGCGCAGGTCGAAGGTATCGAAGTTTTCCAGTTTGATCACATCGCGGACATTGGACTGGTCATACAGTCTGTCCATCAGTTTATGTTTCATGCAGCTGCAGAGTTCATTTTCCACATATCCCGTATCCTGACAGGTTTCGCAGACATATTCCATCTTTAAAAGGCTGGGAGACAGGCAATGTTTCGCCATCAGGGCATCCCGTTCTGTTTTCAGAGCCTGCTGATTTTCTTTCAGCTGTGCCAGCGCCGCTTCCCGGCTTTCCGGCTGCATCAGCACCAGTTTTGCCGTAGAAACCCCCAACAAGGAAAGTTCCTGCTCGATTTCTTCCAGTCGGGGCAATTTCATATAAATGGCTTCTCTGCGTTCCCGCAGTTCTGCCGCTTTTTGGGTGCGCAGAGCGTCATATTCTCTGAGCACTTCTTTATAAATTTGCGTTCTTGTCGCCAAAGTCCACCCCTCCTGTTACCATTTTTCTCTCTGTTCCCGTTCCAGTCGTTCCAGTTCGGCAAAGTCCCACTCGCTCTGGGTATAATTGATGAAACGGTTCTGTTTCGGCTTTGCATTTGTCTGGGCTGCAGGCTGTTCCGTCGGCACACTCTGGGCTTTTTTCGCCGCAAAGGCTTTATCCAGTCCTTCCACATCCGCCACGGATTTCACCCCTGCCGCCTTCCAGCTGGTCAGGATCTTATCCGCATAGGCGAAGGAAGCCTTCCCCGTCTGCATCACCGTTCGTTCGCAGGCCATCTGCACCACGTCCATGGGCAGTTTATAGTCCTGCAGCCATTTTTTCATATAATTTTCTTCCGCCGCCACAGGCATTCGGTTCTGTCCAAAGGCCTTCATAATGGCGCGGAAGCCTATTTTTCGCAATTCGATATATTCGATGGCGCGTTCTTCCGTATTCACGCCTTCTTCTGCCCAGCCGATGGCGACCTTTTCGATATAACGCATGCCGCAGTGGCCATTGGCTGTGCAATAGCTCAGAAGCAGTTCGATCACATCCACGGGCAGCCCCAGCCAGTCATGGAAACTGAACAACAGGCTCATATCGTTATGGTTGAGCATTTTCCCCAGTTTCTGCTGAGCGGACTGGAATAGTTTTTTCATGCTTTCGCTTTTCTGCATATAAACCGCCAGTTCCGCAGGGGAATA
>NZ_JBGVHV010000009.1:0-4169 GCF_045122575.1 Anaerotignum sp.
TTTGCGTCGCCGCCCATGTCATATCTCTGCCAGTTTCTTGCTCTTGCGGAACCTTCGCCCCAGTATTCTTTCATGTAAGTGCCGTTGATGTTCACTTTGTTTGTGGGGGATTCGTCGAAACGAGCGAAGTATCTGCCCAGCATGATGAAGTCTGCACCCATTGCCAGTGCCAGTGTCATGTGGTAGTCATATACGATACCGCCGTCGGAGCAGATGGGAACATAGATCCCTGTTTCTTTGAAGTATTCGTCTCTTGCCTGTGCTACTTCGATCACAGCAGAAGCCTGACCACGGCCAATACCTTTCTGTTCACGAGTGATACAGATGGAGCCGCCGCCGATACCTACTTTAACGAAGTCTGCACCGCATTCTGCCAGGAAACGGAAACCTTCTGCATCTACAACGTTACCTGCACCAACTTTTACGGAGTCGCCGTATGTTGCTCTGATCCATTCCAGAGTATCTTTCTGCCATTCGCTGTAACCTTCGGAAGAGTCGATTGTCATGATATCAACGCCTGCTTCTACCAGAGCGGGAACTCTTTCTTTGTAGTCTCTTGTATTGATCCCTGCACCTACTACATAGCGTTTGTGTGCATCCAGCAGTTCGTCTTTGTTTTCTTTATGGCTTGCATAGTCTTTACGGAATACCAGATATTCCAGTCTGCCTTCTGCATCTACGATAGGCAGCTGGTTGATCTTGTTATCCCAGATGATGTTGTTTGCTTCTTTCAAAGATGTGCCGGAGGGAGCCCAGATCAGTTCAGACATAGGTGTCATGAAATCTTTTACCAGTTCTGTGCCTTCCATACGGCTCACACGGTAGTCTCTGCTTGTTACCAGACCTACCAGTTTGCCCTGCGCCGTACCGTCTGTTGTAACAGCTACTGTGGAATGGCCTGTTCTTGCTTTCAGAGCCAGAATATCATTCAGTGTGCCTTCGGGGCTGATGTTGGAATCGGACACAACAAAGCCAGCCTTGTAGGATTTTGCTCTTGCTACCATTGCAGCCTGTGCTTCGATGGGCTGAGAACCATAAATGAACGCAATGCCGCCTTCTTTCGCCAGAGCCACTGCCATTTTGTCATCGGATACCGCCTGCATAACTGCGGATACCAGAGGGATGTTCATTTCCAGTGCGGGTTTTTCGCCTTTTTTGAATTTAACGACGGGTGTTTTCAGGCTTACGTTGTCCACCATACATTCTTTTGTAGAATAGCCGGGAACAAGCAGGAATTCACTAAAAGTTCTGGAAGGTTCTGTGAAAAAAGTTGCCATTTTGATTCTCCTCCTATTTATGTTTTCTGGTTTTGCTGTATAGTACGCCAATTTAACTTTAAGTTTATATTAGAATGATTTTATCACTAAAAAACCCCCTATTCAAGGGGGCTTTTGGATTTTCCGATATTTTGTCGATTCCGTCAGTTTTCAGACGAAATCTGCGCTTTTTTCGTAGGTTTGTATACAGGATACGACTCTGCTTTCCTTATTTCTTTCTGTAAATATCAAAAGAAAACTGTACGCCGTTTTCCTCCTGCAGTTCGCCTTTTTCTGCCAGTACCCAGTCCAGGTGTGCATCCAGATCAGGGAAATGGGTATCCGCTTCGTATGCTTCGTAGATTTTTGTCACATAGGCTGTTTCGCACTGGGGCAGCAGCTGTTCATAGATGGTGCCGCCGCCTGCAACAAAAATCTGTTTATCTGTATAATCTTTCAGAATTGCGGGCAATTCGTCAATGCCGTGGCACAGCACCACACCTTCCGCTTCATAATTTTTATTATTTGTCAGAACAATATTCACTCTGTTGGGCAGAGGCTTTTTATTGGGAAAGGATTCCAGCGTCTTTCTGCCCATGACCAGCACATTGCCTGTGGTTTTCTGACGGAAATATTTCAGATCCGCGGAAATGGGATGCAGCAGGTCGCCGTCCTTGCCGATGCCCCATTTTTCATCTACTGCTACGATTAAATCCATGGTCAACCTCCTTATTCGGCTACAGGGATTCTGCCCAGAGATTTGTGGTACTGATAATCTTCCACGATGAAATCATCCACGGTAAAATCATAGAAATTCTTGATTTCCGGATTCAATCTCACCTTAGGTGCGGGCAGGGGTTCTCTTTCCAGCATTTCCTTTACCATATCGATATGTCTGTCATAGATATGCATATCGGAAATGACATGGATGAATTCGCCGGGTTCCAGACCGCTTACCTGCGCAAACATCATCAGCAGCGCACAGTACTGCACTACGTTCCAGTTGTTTGCAGTCAGGGTGTCCTGAGAACGCTGGTTCAGGATGCCGTTCAATTTGTTGTCCGTCACGTTGAAAGTCATGCTGTAGGCACAGGGTTCCAGTCCCATTTCTGTCAGGTCCGCAAAATTATAGATATTTGTCATGATACGTCTGGAAGCAGGTGTGTTTTTCAGCTGCCACAGCACGTTATCCACCTGATCCATTTCGCCGTGAGCAAATTTATACTTCACACCCAGCTGATAGCCATAGGCCTTGCCGATATTGCCTTCTGCATTGGCCCATGCATCCCAGATATGGCTGTTCAGTTCGGATACCTTATTGGATTTTTTCTGCCAGATCCACAGGATCTCATCGATGGCATTTTTCCAGTTGGTATAGCGCAGGGTCATCATGGGGAATTCTTCCTGCAGGTTGTATCTGTTTACCACCCCAAAGGTTTTGATCGTATGGGCAGGCGTACCGTCCTCCCATTTGGCACGCACAATCTCGTTTTCCGTGGAAAAACCGCTTTCTAAGATCTGTCTGCAATTGGCCTTGAAAATTTCATCTGCTCTGCTCATACCATTTCCTCCCTTTTTCCCTTCTGTTCCTCTATCTTTTTTCCGAACGATGCGGTCATTTTTTCTGTAACAGAAATATTATAAACAAAAAAATCGTCTTTCGCTACCCTGGAACAGAAAAAAACCATATCCGCAGAAAGGAAAGCATAAATATTCCGTTTGTTCCTTTTGATATGCATCAGAGAATTTTAGCAGTATAATTATGTAAAAAAATCATACCTGTGTTGATTCTCTGCAGGTTTTATGGTATATTTTGAATAATGGTGAAAGCATCTGTTTTTCTTGCACAGACAATCGCAGGATACATAGTCAAAACACCAAAACAACAGTTTTCGGTTTGATGCTTACCGAAACCTATTTTACGGGAGGTTGTAAATTATGAAAAAGTTTATTGCTCTGGCACTGGCATCTGTGATGACACTGTCTCTGGCAGCATGTGGCGGCGGTTCCGACGCACCCGCAGTTGCAGGTACACCCATCAGCGGTGACACAATCAAAATCGGCGTTTTCGAACCCACAACAGGTGAAAACGGCGGCGGCGGTATGCAGGAAGTTCTGGGTATCCGTTACGCAAACACAGTTGCGCCCACAGTTGATATCAACGGCACAACATACAACATCGAACTGGTAGAAGTTGACAACCAGTCCGACAAAACAGCAGCAGTTACAGCTGCACAGTCTCTGATTTCCTCCGGCGTTGTCGGCGTTATCGGTTCCTACGGTTCCGGCGTTTCCATCGCAGCCGGTCAGACATTTGCTGAAGCAGGCGTTCCCGCCATCGGTTGCTCCTGCACAAACCCTCAGGTAACACTGGGTAACGATTTCTACTTCAGAACATGCTTCCTGGATCCTTTCCAGGGTACAGTAATGGCATCCTACGCTGCAGTAGACCAGGGCTACAAAACAGCAGCTGTGATCAGCCAGAACGGCGATGACTACTCCACAGGTCTGGCAGCATACTTCAAACAGGCATTCGAATCTCTGGGCGGCACAATCGTTGCTGACGAAACATACCAGACAAACGAATCCGACTTCAACGCTATTCTGACATCTGTAAAAGAATCCGGCGCTGAAACAGTATTCATCCCCTGCTCCATCGCTACAGCAACTCTGATCCTGCCTCAGGCTCAGGCGAACGGCGTAACAGCACAGATCATCGCTTCCGACACATGGGAAAATGAATCCATCGTTATGGCAGCCGGTTCCGCAGCGGAAGGCGTTGTATTCTCCACATTCTTCGATGAAAACGACGAATCCACACCCATGGCAAAAGATTTCGTTAACGGCTTCAAAGCATACCTGAACGCTGATCCTCAGAGAGTTACTCTGAACGGCGGCACAGACGGCGTAGCA
>NZ_JBGVHV010000010.1:0-6801 GCF_045122575.1 Anaerotignum sp.
ATCATGTGGGCGACAGATCTGCAGCCTCTGTTCATGGGCATTGCGGTATCTGTTCTGGTAGGTATGGCACTGACACTGCCTATTTCCTCTGCAGCGATCTGTGCGGCACTGGGTCTGACAGGTCTGGCAGGTGGTGCGGCGGTTGCCGGCTGCTGTGCCCAGATGGTCGGTTTTGCAGTGATGAGCTTTAAGGAAAATAAATGGGGCGGCCTGTTGGCACAGGGCATCGGTACTTCTATGCTGCAGGTGCCGAATATCGTGAAGAATCCTTGGGTATGGGTACCTCCTACACTGGCTTCCGCCATCACAGGCCCTATCGCTACGTGTGTGTTTCACATGCAGATGAACGGGGATGCGGTGGCATCCGGTATGGGTACCTGCGGTCTGGTAGGTCAGATCGGCGTATATACCGGCTGGCTGAATGATATTGTTGCAGGTGCAAAAACAGGCATTACTTCCATGGACTGGATCGGCCTTCTGCTGATCTGCTTCGTTCTGCCTGCAGTGCTGACACCCATCATCGCATATCCTATGCGTAAAAAAGGATTGATCAAAGAAAATGATCTGAAATTAGATTTGTAAGACCTGCGGGGCTTTGCCCCTGCACCCCACAAACCTTTAAAAAGGTTTGATCCAAACTTTAATTAAAAAAGACGACCTTATGGTCGTCTTTTTTGCGTATAGGGTTCCAAGGGAATTATTCCCTTGGTGGGAGTTTGAGGGTGAAACCCTCAAGAAATCAGCCTAAATCATGAATAAACAAGCCGCTTCTCAGCTTGGGTTCGAACCATGTGGACTTAGGAGGCATTGTCATATTTTCATCGGCTACATCCATCAGTTCGTTCATGGAAGTAGGGAACATGGAGAATGCCAGCTTCATTTCGCCGCTGTCTACGCGTTTTTCCAGTTCTGCCAGACCACGGATACCGCCGACAAAATCAATGCGTTTGTCTGTTCTGGGATCGCCGATGGCAAGAACGGGTTCCAGCAGTTCTTTCTGCAGGATGGAAACGTCCAGACCCAGTACGGGATCGTCTGTGATGATCTCTTCTTTCGCAGTCAGCTTGAACCAGTTGCCTTCCAGATACATGCCGAAGGTGTGCAGTTCTTCGGGTCTGTACTGGCCTTCACCTTCATAAGGCACAACGTCAAATTTTTTGCTGATCTCTTCCAGGAAACCAACGGCATCGTAACCGTTCAGGTCTTTTACCACACGGTTATAGTCCATGATATACAGGTCATCTGCCGCAAAGAGTACGGACAGGTAATAGTTGAATTCTTCTTCCCCGGTGTAATCGGGGTTTGCTTCTCTGCGTTTCAGGGCAACCTTTACAGCGGAAGCATTTCTGTGGTGACCATCGGCGATGTAGAGGTTCTTCACATTTTGGAAGGATTGTACCAAGAGGCCGATTTCCATATCGCTGTCCATGACCCATACGGTATGGCGGATGCCGTCTTCGGCAACAAAGTCATATTCGGGTTTTACAGCTGCTGTCCAGCCGTCGATGATGGCTTTGGCATCGGGGTTATCTCTGTAGGCAAGGAAGATGGGGCCTGTGTTTGCATTCAGAGTATCCACGTGGCGGATGCGGTCAGCTTCCTTGTCGGCGCGGGTCAGTTCATGTTTTTTGATGGTGCCGTCGATGTATTCGTCTACGGAAGTGCAGCAGACCAGGCCGGTCTGGCTTTTGCCGTTCATGGTCAGGCGATAGATATACAGATTAGGCAGCAGATCCTGACCAATGACACCGTGACCGATCATATTTTCCAGATTTTCCTTTGCCTTCTGATAGACTTCGTCACTGTAAATATCTGTACCCACGGGCAGGTCTACTTCTGCTTTATCTACATGGAGGAAGGACCAGGGTTTGTCCTTTACCATTTCTCTTGCTTCTTCGCTGTTCATTACGTCATAGGGCAGTGCCGCCACCTGATCCGCATAGTTGGATGCGGGGCGGATCGCCATAAAGGGTCTGATGGTTGCCATAGATATGTTCCTCCTATTCTCAGTTACATGAAAGCATGCATTCGTAAGGCTGCGCCTTACTCATCGCATCAGGTTTTCTAATATCTGTTCAGGATTGCCTGCAAGCAGCCATCCTTTCACATCTATTGAAAACGCTTTCATTCGAATACTCTAACTTTCAGCACTGTATTGATGGCATACAGGTCTTCGATCATTTCGTTCACATTTTCAGGTAAATTATCGCATACGACGATGTTATATGCAAGGTCGCCTCTGGAGTTGTTTACCAGTTTATCGATGTTTACATGGTATTTTGTGAAAACGGCACCCAGCTGACCGATCATGTTTACGATGTTTTTATGGGAGATGGCAATACGGGGTTTTCCATTATAAGGTACTTCGCAGCGAGGGAAGTTTACGGAATTTTTGATATTGCCGTAGGTCAGATAATCTCTGATTTCCTGTGCTGCCATGATGGCGCAGTTTTCTTCGGATTCGGGGGTGGATGCGCCGATGTGAGGTGTTACGATGATATTCCAGGGGTCGCCCAGCAGGTCTTCGGAAGGGAAGTCTGTCATATAGCGGGCGATGATGCCGTCGGCGATGGCTTTTTTCAGAGCTTCGTTATCCACCAGACCGCCGCGGGCAAAGTTCAGCAGGCGAGCGCCGGGTTTTGTCACGGCAAACAGTTTTTCATTGAAAGTGTGTTTTGTTTTATCGTTCAGAGGGATATGCAGTGTGATGTAATCTGCCTTGGAAACTACGTCTTCAATGGAATCTTCCTTTTCTACGGAAGGGGACAGATGCCATGCGTTTTCCAGGGACAGGAAGGGGTCATAGCCGATAACATCCATACCCAAGTCCAGTGCGGCATTGGCAACCTGTACGCCGATGGCACCCAGACCGATGACGCCCAGCGTTTTGCCGGCGATTTCAGGACCCTGAAAATCTTTCTTGCCTGCTTCTACGATTTTTTCCAGATTTTCTACGTTGTCGTTGAGGCTCTGCACCCAGTTTGCGCCGGCGATGATTCGTCTGGAGGATGCAAACAGAGCCAGCAGAACCAGTTCTTTTACGGCATTGGCATTGGCGCCGGGGGTATTGAATACGGGCACACCCATTTCTGTGCATTTGTCGATGGGAATATTGTTGGTGCCGGCACCGGCACGGGCAACAGCCAAGAGGTTCTGGTTCAGCTCGATTTTATGCATATCAAAGCTGCGCAGGATGATGCCGTGGGGGTCTGCGGCGTGATTGTCGATTTCGAAATTTTCGGCGGGCAGTTTTGCCAGCCCTGTTGCAGCGATATTATTTAAAGTCTTAATGGTATACATAATTTTTCTCCTTTTTCTTTATTCTATACAGCACAAAAAGGGTCGCTCGTCACGACCCTTTCGGTTATTTATTTTCCATCTCAAATTTCTGCATGAATTCCACCAGTTTTTCCACGCCTTCTACGGGCATGGCGTTGTACATGCTGGCGCGCATACCGCCGACTGTACGATGACCTTTCAGGTTTTCAAAGCCCTGTGCTTTTGCTTCCTTGATAAATTTGTCATTCAGTTCGTCTGTAGGAAGGACGAAAGGTGCATTCATCAGGGAACGGTCTTTTTTCACGACAGTACCGCGGAACAGTTCAGACTGATCCAGATAGTCATACAGGATACCTGCCTTGTGTTCGTTGATTTTCTGGAGGGCTTTGATGCCGCCCTGTCTTTTCACCCAGTCAAATACCAGACCCATAAAGTAGATGCCGTAGGTAGGGGGGGTGTTGTACAGGGAGTTGTTGTCCGCATGGATATCGTATTTCAGCATGGTAGGTGTGATATCCATGGCGTTGCCCAGAAGGTCTTCTCGGATGATCACGACGGTTACGCCTGCAGGGCCGAGGTTTTTCTGTGCCCCTGCAAAGAGCAGACCGAATTTGGAAACGTCGATCTCTTCAGAGAGGATGGAAGAGGACATATCGCCAACCAGAGGAACGTTGCCCGTATCAGGCAGTTCTGTCCAGCGTGTGCCGTAAATGGTGTTATTCAGTGTGATATAGAAATAATCCGCTTCGGGGTCGAATTTTGTTTTATCCAGTTCGGGGATGTGGTCGAAGGTAGAATCTGCGGAGGAAGCAACGATGTTTACTTTGCCGTAGCGTTTTGCTTCTTCTGCCGCCTTTTTCGCCCACTGACCTGTGATCACATAATCCGCTTTGTTGTTCTTGTTCATCAGGTTCAGGGGGATCATGGCAAACTGTGTTGAGCCGCCACCCTGCAGGAACAGGATCTTATAGTTATCGGGAATGTGCATCAGTTCTTTCAGATCAGCCTTTGCCTTTTCCAAAATGCCTTCAAACACTTTTGAACGGTGGCTCATCTCCATCACTGACATGCCTGCTGAAGGGTAACAAACCAGCTCCCGCTGTGCCTGTTCCAGAACTTCCAAGGGCAGCATGGAAGGACCTGCTGAGAAGTTGTATACTCTTTTTTCCATAAGATAAGCCTCCTAACTTGTATTCATTAAAAGACAACTGACCGTCTGTTGCGGACACTGTCAATAGAGAAATTATAACACGTTAAGATTTTTCGTCAACAGAAAACGAGTGTTTTTTTTCGTACTAAAAAAAACTTTGGCGGAAGGGGCAATTTTCCGAAGGGAAAGGAAGAAGAGATTGGTAAATTTGACGGACAAATGTTTTTCTTGTACGTACAAAAATGCAATTCAAACGAAAGCGCGGACAGGAAAGCCAAGGGGTTACGTCGCTTTGTCTTTTGTGGTACAATGCCTGTGAAGAGGAACAGAAGAAAGTACTTTGAAAGGAGACATTTTTATGCGTGTGATCGATCTGACCCAGACAATTTCTGCAGATATGCCGGTTTATCCCGGGACAGAGCCCCCGAACTTACAGGTTGCCAATACCTATGAAAAAGATGGATTCAGAGAGACGCAGATCTCCTTCTATTCCCATACAGGCACCCACATGGATGCCCCTTTCCATCTGTTCGGAGATAGGACAAAACTGGAGGAACTGCCGGCGGCGCAGTTTGTGGGGAAAGCCCTTGTCATCGACTGCCGAGATGTGGAAGAAGGCGGCATCATTGGCATGGAGCGGATCGAAGCAGTGCGGGAACTGGCAGATCAGGCGGAATTTCTGCTGTTCTGCACCGGCTGGGATGCGAACTGGGGACAGGAAACGTATTTTGGTGCATATCCTGTGGTTTCCATGGAAATCTGCCAGTATCTGCTGGACAGCGGGAAAAAAGGCGTTGGCTTTGATGTGATCGGCATCGATCCCATTGCGGATGGCGGGCTGACACGCCATAAGATGCTCCTGTCTCAAAAGGACATCGTTATCATTGAAAATCTGACCAATCTGGATCAAATCGGCGGCCTCTTTACCTTTGCGGCATTGCCTCTGAAATATCGTGACGCTGACGGTGCGCCTGTCCGTGCCGTTGCTCTGCTGGAAGAATAAAGAAGAAAAGAATTCGCATTTCGTTCATATCCTAATGAAAAAGGAGAAAACGGGATGCGAATTTTTATGGAGAAAAAATGGGGAAGTGGGCTGTTCTGTCTTTGCATCATCGGGGGCTGTCTGCTCCATACGGCATGGCAGACAGAGGCAGAAAAGGTGATGTTTTTTATGACCGATGCCAAAATCGTTCTGGATGCAGGCCACGGCGGCTGGGATCCGGGAAAAACGGGGATCAAAGGGAAGAATGAAAAGGAACTGAATCTGGCTGTGGCGGAAAAACTGGCGGCATATCTGGAGACGGGCGGCGCGGAAGTGATCCTGACCCGCCATTCGGATGATGCCCTTGGAACAGGAAAGCGGTCAGATATGGCAGAACGGAAGCGCATTGCCAATGAAAGCGGCGCAGAGATCCTGGTCAGTATCCATCAGAATGCCTTTCCTTCTCCAAGGGCAAAAGGCGCCCAGGTCTTTTATCATAACAGCAGTGCAAACGGAAAACTTCTGGCAGAATGTGTGCAGGAAAATCTGCGGAGTCGGGTGGATGGCAGCAACCATAGACAGGCAAAGGAAAATAAGGATTATTACATACTCAGAGCAACGGAGATCCCTGCTGTTATCGTGGAGTGCGGGTTCCTTTCCAATACAGAGGAGGAACAACTGCTGAACGACGGAGCATATCAGGAAAAACTGGCATGGGCGATTTATTGCGGTATCCTTGACTATTTTGAAAAAATCGATATGATTTAAAATAGAGAAGTGTTGCTTTTTATTTATGAATAGAAAGGAATTATATATGGAAAATAAATTTGGAAAACTGGGACTGCGACCTGCGCTGGTGGGGGCACTGGCAAAGCAGGATATCGAAAACCCCACAGAAATACAGGAAAAGATGATCCCTGCAGTGCTGGAAGGCAAGGACGTGATCGGTCGTTCCGAAACAGGCAGCGGCAAAACACTGGCCTATCTTCTGCCCATTTTTGAAAAAATCGATATGGATGTGAAAGGCACCCAGGCCATCATTCTGACACCTACCCACGAACTGGCGGTACAGGTCTTCCATCAGGCGGAACTGCTGCAGGAAAACAGCGGCATGGAAGTGGGCTGTGCCCTGCTCATCGGTGCGGCGGGCATCGGCAGACAGATGGAAAAACTGAAATCCAAACCCCGTATCGTTGTAGGCTCTGTTGGCCGTATCCTTGACTTGATCCGTAAGAAAAAGATTCAGGCGCATCTGGTAAAAACCATCGTGCTGGACGAAGGGGACAGACTGATGGATGATGGCAATGTGGAAGACGTAGAGGCTGTCATCAAAACAACTTTGAGAGACAGACAGATCGTACTGTTGTCTGCTTCCGTCAGCGGGGAAGCG
>NZ_JBGVHV010000011.1:0-4953 GCF_045122575.1 Anaerotignum sp.
AGGCGGGGCAAATTACAAAAGCCATCCCGCAAGGGAAAAACTGCACCAAAGAAAGGAGTAAAAAAATTATGAGTACAACAAGTAAAAAGAGCTGGACACGGTATTTAGTACCCGGTTACATTTTCCAGTCCGTAGTAATCGGCGGTGGTTACGGTACAGGCGCTGAAATTGCACAGTATTTTGGCGTAAAAGGTCTGGTAGGCGGTCTGCTGGGTATGGTGGTTACACTGATCGTTTGGTCCGTGCTCTGTGCAGTATCCTACGAATTCGTTCGTATCTACAAAACTTATGACTACAACTCTATGATGGGTAAACTGTTGGGCAAAGCAGGTGTCCTGTATGAAATCTGCTACATCGTTCTGATGCTGATCGTACTGGGCGTTATCAACGCAACAGCAGGCTCCATGACAGCTGACCTGACAGGTCTGTCTCCTTGGTTGGGTATCGGTATTCTGGCTGTAGGTCAGGTTCTTCTGATCGTAAAAGGTACAGAAGCCATCGAAAAAGTTCTGTCTGTATGGTCCATCGTTCTGTATATCGTTTATGCAGTATTCATGTTCTCTGTATTCATGAAATTCGGCGGCAATGTATCTGCTGAATTCGCAAAAGGCGAAGTTGGTTCCGGTTGGGTAGTAAGCGGTATGCAGTACGCTTTCTATAACTTGGGTATCGTTCCCGCTACTCTGTACACAATCCGTGATTGTGAAACAAGAAAAGAAGCAGTTCTGTCCGGTATTCTGGCTGGTGCTATCGGTATCATCCCCGCGGTTCTGCTGCTGTTCGTAATGTGCTGCGACCTGCAGGCTGTAGTTTCTGCAGAAGTTCCCGTAACAGTAGTATTCGGTCTGCTGGATATGAGATGGCTGTACATCATTTTCGAAATCGTACTGTTTGGTACTCTGATCGAAACAGGTACAGGCTTCATCAAAGCGGTTGATGACCGTATCGAACTGACATACCAGAAGGGCGGCAAAGAATGCCCTAACTGGATGCGTCCTCTGATCGCTGTTGTTTTTGTAGCAGTTGGTATCGGCGTTTCCACATTCGGTCTGACAGGTCTGATCGCAAAAGGTTACGGTACAATCTGCTGGGGCTTCGTAGTAGTATACGTACTGCCTATGCTGACACTGGGTATCATGAAGATCAAAAAAGCAGGCAATGTTTAATACATAAAAAGAAAGGGTGCGAACTTGGTTCGCACCTTTTTTATTTGTTCAAATATCGCTGTGTATAAGGGCATACGGCAAAACATTTGCCGCAGATGGTAAATTCGAAGCCGTGGAGAGCTTGCATATTCTTTCGCATGGTTTCGTCGCAGGCGAATACGTCTGCAATCTCTTCTCTGGGCATACCTGCTTTCCAGAGCGTGTTTTTCAGACAGCGGGCGGGGCAGGCGTCTACGCATCTGGTGCATCCGCCGCATCTGCTTTCGGTGATGGGTTCATCGGTAGACAGGAGCGCATCGGTCAGTACAACGCCCATGCGGAAGGCGCCGCCGAATTCCTTCGTCACAAGGATACAGCTTTTGCCGATCCAGCCGAGACCTGCTTTCGTGGCAACGGTCTTATGGGGCAGGGCAGTGGTATGGTCTTCCTTGTTCCAAACGACCTTGTCTGTGGTGTTTGCAAGGGCGTTATACCCTCTTTCCTGCAGGAGTTTTTCTGCAGCCTCTCCCATGGCATTCAGATGTTTGTTGTAGTCATGATACATCTGGTGATATTCCGCGGTAGGAGCCTCCAGAAGGTCTTTGATGATGTGCTTTGGCACAGGCATCATGAAGCAGATGCCGACAGGATAGTGGCTTTCGGGCAAGTCGGAAAGATCAGCCACCCCCATCAGTTCCGCTCCCTGCTCTTTTAATAATGTAAAGATTTCCTTTTTCAAATTTTCCATAAAGATTCCTCCTATGAAAAAAGGCATCCCCCCTCTTGGGAGATGCCTAAAATTTTCTGCCGAAGGCAAATATCATTTTGTCTTACCCAGATAAGCCTGTTTGATTTCTTCGTTTGCCAGCAGTTCTGCGCCGGTACCTTCCATGGTGATGGAACCGGTTTCGATAACATAAGCCTTATGGGCTACTTTCAGCGCCATATTCGCATTCTGTTCGATCAGCAGAACGGTGATGCCTTCTTTATTGATGGTTTCGATGATCTTGAAGATATCTTTTACCACCAGTGGCGCCAGACCCAAAGAGGGTTCGTCCATCATAATTACTTTGGGTTTGGACATCAGCGCACGGCCTACTGCCAACATCTGCTGTTCCCCGCCGGACAGGGTACCTGCCATCTGCCATTCTCTTTCCTTCAGACGGGGGAAGAGTTTGTAGATGTATTCCAGATCTTCCTGCAGGTTGTCTTTTCTCAGATAAGCGCCGATCTTCAGGTTTTCCAGTACAGTCAGGTTAGGGAAAACACGTCTGCCTTCGGGTACCAGTGTGATCCCCATGGAAACGATCTGGTCAGGTGTTTTGCCCACGATCTCCTGTCCTTTGTACAGGATGGAAGCCTCTTTGGGTTTTACCAGACCGGAAATGGATTTCAGTGTGGTGGATTTGCCTGCGCCGTTGGCGCCGATCAGTGTTACGATCTGACCTTCGGGCACCACCATGTCAATGCCTTTTACTGCTTCGATCCCGCCGTAGGAAACAGTCAGGTTTTTGATTTCAAGAATATTACTCATCGTCAGCCACCCCCAAATATGCGTCGATGACACGCTGGTCATTCTGAATTTCAGCAGGAGTGCCGTTGGCGATCTGCTTCCCAAAGTCGATGACATAGATCCAGTCGGAAATATCCATAACCAGATTCATGTGATGTTCGATCATAAAGATTGTCAGGTTGAATTTATCGCGGACATCTCTGATGAAGTCTGTCAGTTCGTCTGTTTCCTGTGGGTTCAGACCGGCTGCGGGTTCGTCCAAGAGGAGCAGTGTAGGCTCTGTTGCCAGCGCACGGGCGATTTCCAGATGACGCTGTTTGCCGTAGGGCAGAGAGGATGCGATCTCATCCTTTACATCGTACAGATCAAGGATTTTCAGAAGTTCCAGAGAGTCTTCTTTCATTTTCTGTTCTTCCTTGCGGTTCAGACGGAATGTGTCAGCAAAGATATTTGCTTTCATTCTCATGTGTTTTGCGATCAGAACGTTTTCCAGTACAGTCAGTTCCTTGAACAGACGGATATTCTGGAAGGTACGGGCAATGCCCAGTTTTGTGATCTTATCGGGTGTGGGTTCCAGTGTCTTTTTGTAAACACCTTTGTTTTCCCCTGCGTAAAGTTTATCCATCTTACCCTTGGGGAAGTTGGAAATGATGGTTTCACCATGGAATTTTACTTCCCCGTTGGTAGGTGCATAAACACCTGTGATCACATTGAAAGCAGTTGTTTTGCCGGCGCCGTTGGGGCCGATCAGGGAAACGATCTCGCCTTCTCTTACTTTCAGTGTCAGGTTATTTACGGCAACAACGCCGCCAAACTGCATCGTAATGTCTTTTACATTCAGGATGGTCTTTTTCTCACTCATTGCCGTCACCTCCTACGGAGTTTTTCTTTTCCATTCTTTTCAGCAGGAAGTTCCAGTTGAATTCCTTTGTGCCCATGATCCCCTTACGGAAGAACAGTACCACGATCATCAGGATGATGGAGAAGATAACCATACGGAAACCTGTTTTGAACAGGGGAATCTGGAAGTCGCCGATGAAGAAGGGCTGATCCAGGAAACGCAGCCACCATTCTCTCGCTGCAATTACGATGAAGGAGGAGATGATGCTGCCTGTCAGGGAACCCATGCCGCCGATTACCACGATCAGCAGGATGTTGTATGTCAGAGTTACGTTGAATGTTGTGGATGTGATGGCACCCATATACATTGCCATCAGAGCGCCGCCAACGCCTGCGAAGAAGGAGCTGATGATAAAGGACATCTGTTTGTGTTTTGCCAGATTGATACCCATGGCTTCTGCCGCAATTTCGTCTTCACGGATGGCCTTGAAAGCTCTGCCGTAGGAAGAGTTGATCAAGAGCCATACGATAAAGATACAGATGCCGACAACGACGAAGGGGAAGAAGAAGCTGGGGAATCTGGGGATCAGTTTCAGGCCCAGGGAACCGTTTGTTACACGGTTCAGAGGGGAAGAACCCACAACGATACGAACGATTTCCGCAAAACCCAGTGTGGCAATGGCGAAGTAGTCGCTTTTCAGTCTCAGTACAGGCGCGCCGATCAGTGCAGCCATCAGTGCACAAATGGCACCGGCAACGATCAGAGCAACGATGATGGGCAGCTCGATATTTGCCAGCCAGTCTGCCACGCCGTACAGGTAGTAAACACCGGGACGCTGTGCCGCAGGAATGGTGAAGATGGCAAATACATAAGCCCCCAGAGCCATAAAGCCGGCCTGACCCAGAGAGAACAGACCTGTAAATCCGTTCAGAAGGTTCATGGAAACGGCAACCAGAGCATAGATGGCACCCAGCTGCAATACTGTGCGCAGCATATCAGAAGAAGATGTGGTTGCGTAAACCCCAAAGAGGATTGCCGCTAAAAATGCAACACCGATGAGGGAAAAGATGGTAGAAAGTTTCTGTTTTTTCTGTTCTGTCATTTCGCTCACCCGCCTTTACACTTTTTCTGTGATCTTTTCGCCGAACAGACCTGTAGGTTTGAACAGCAGAACAACGATCAGCAGGATGAATGTGAATACGTCAGAAAATTCGGAATAACCCGCAGCTTTGATGAATGTTTCGGACAGGCCGATAACAAAGCCGCCCAGCATAGCGCCGGGAATAGAGCCGATACCGCCGAATACCGCAGCAATGAAGCATTTTGTGCCGGGCAGGGAACCTACCAGAGGGTATACGGAGGGGCGGGGTGTGAAGTACAGGATAGAGCCAACCGCAGCCAGGAAACAGCCGATCACGAATGTGAAGCTGATTACGCGGTTGATCTTGATCCCC
>NZ_JBGVHV010000012.1:0-13282 GCF_045122575.1 Anaerotignum sp.
AAGCACCCACAATACAAAGTCCAGTTTTTCCTCCGTATCCACAGCATCCTTTGCCACAAAGAACACCGCCATCAGGATCAGGAACAATGCCATGGACAGCAATGCCGTAGGGAAAGCATAACTGGTCGTACCCGCATACAGGATACATACCGCAAAAAGCCCCAGCAGAACACTCACCATAGTCGTTTTCTGGGCTTTCACTCTGCCCAGAAACAGTTGGATAAAATACAGCAAAAATGTTCCCAATACCAGCACCGCCAGAAGCATGGTAGGCAAAACGGGAATCGCTGCCACAATCGCCGCCAGACACAAAATCAGAAAATTCTGATTGAACAGGCGGAAAATAAAGCTTTCGCCCATGACAGCCGCAAAGGCATTATTTCTTCTGCGCACCGCCAGTCCGCTCCAGTTGGTCAGATTTCTCCAGAAACGAGGCAGAACTCCTCTGTTTGTGCAGATATGCTTATCCCAATCCGCTCTGAAGAACTGCAGGATGGCGCTGCCTTCAAAAGCATTGGCCCAGCTTCTGCAGATCTTCGCCCAGATGCCGCCGGCAATACTGTCCGTCCACAGAACCGCCAGAATGTTCCAGATTCTTTCAATGAAACGGAAGCAGAAACTATCTTCAATTAACAAAGATATCTTTTCGATCATAGAATAGGTTCTCCGTTTTCTTTTCTTTTTCACAGGAATAGTAGCGGATCCATCCGCTGCTGCGCCTTTTCCTCTGCCGAGGATTTTCTTTAGCATATCAAATACAAAATCGCTTTCTTCGATTTTGAGAAGTTTCGCAAATACCATATAGGAAACGACCCCTGCGCCGCCGCAGACACACAACAGGATGATCTGTCCCAGCAGTCTGCCGTTCAGAGGACTCAGGATATATCTGCAACCCAAAACAAGTATCAACATACCAACCGCCGCCAGAATCATTTTTGCGATCTGCCCGATCAGGGATTTATCCAGAATATCGGGATATTGCTTCACCGCAGGCACCATCAGAACCAACGCCGCCGCTGTGGAAGAAACCGCCGCCGCCAGCGCCAGACCTCCAATGCCCATGGGCTTTAACAACAGCCAGCACAAAACCCCATTGATGACGATAGAAACCAGACCGGAATAAAATGGTGTTTTCCCATCCTGATTTGCATAGAATGCTCTGCTCAGGATATTCTGCACCCCATAACCAACCATGCCCAAAGCAAAGAAGAACAGGGCCGCAGAGGTCAGCTCCGTCGCCAAAAGGTCAAATTCACCGCGTTTATAAATCAACGTTACCACAGGCTCTGCCAGTGCCATCAGCCCCACTGTCATAGGGATCAGCAGGAAGATCATGGCTTTCAGAGTTCCTCTCACCGCCAGACCAAATTCCTTTTTGTCCTCTGTCATGCGAGAAAATTTGGGGAATACCATATTGGCAATGGCCAGAACGAATACCCCAACGATGATGGTATACAGGTTATTGGCATATTCCAGAGCGGAAACCCCCAGTTCCCCGTTGGTCACACTGCCGCTTGCCAGCTGAGAGGCAAAACGGGTATTTACCATAAAGTTGATGGGCTGAATCCATGTGCTGACCATAACAGGCAGCATCAGTTTACCGATTTTTTTCAACCCCTCATCTTTGAAATGGAAATCCGGCTTATAGTGATACCCTTTCTGATGCAGAGAAGGGATCTGCATGATTGCCTGCATGGCCCATCCGATAAGAAAGGCGATGGTCAGACCATAAATACCGAATTTATCATTAAAGAAAATATAATACAGGATCAGAATCCCGTTGGATGCCACACTCAATGCCGCAGGAATGTTGAATTCTTCCAGAGACTGCAGGATACCCACAAAAGAAAAAGCCACCGCCGTAAACAACATCGTAGGGAATAACGTTCTCAGCAAAGATACGCACAACTCCGCCGTTGCGCCGTCATAACCCGGTGCGATCAGATGGGTCAGGGGTTCCGCCAGAGCCATCCCCACCACCATCATCACGATCGTCACCGTCGAGATCACCGTGATAAAGCGATTCGCCAGTCTGTAGGCTTCTTCTTTCCCCCTCTTCTGCAGATATTCCACAAAAATGGGGATAAAGCTGGCAGAAATCGCCGATGCAAAAATCACATCAAAAAAGGTACGAGGGATTCGGCTTGCCAGTAAAAATGCCGCCGCTTCCATCTCCGTCCCGTAATTGGCTGCCAGAAGCTGTTCTCGCACCAATCCCAATATTTTCCCAAACAGGGTGATCAACATCATAAAACTGACGGTTTTCACCGCCTGATTGCCTTTTTCCGACATAACAAAACTCCTAAATCTATTTCAATCATTTTACGCAATATAATAAGGTGGGCATCATAACCCACCTTATATAGTACCTCATTATTCTTGATTTTACAATAAAACCACCCTATTTTAAGTCTTAATTTTTACTTAATCTTTACCGCCTCATAGGACACATTGCCATCCTTCACGCGGAAACGCAGCATGGTGTAATTTTCATTCACCGTGCCATCGGCCTGCCACAGGTTCGGCAGATTGATATAACGTACGCCGTCCTTTGTGGAAGCCCAGTAGCTCTTGTTATAACAGGAAACAACAAACACCTTTTTCCCCTGTTCCACATATTTGTTCAAAATCGCCCGCAGATAGTTTGCTTCTGCCTGGCTCTTCCAGTCGGAAGGGGTCTGGTCTGTCACCAGAACGATGGTATTGTTATTCGCCTTTTCAATATCCGCCGTGAATTTCGCCCACTGGGTCGCGTCTGTTGCATTGATGCCGCCGTTGGTCGCTGCCACCATAGCAAGGCTCACGCCGCCGCGGTTCAGGAAACGATATTTGCCGGTCCAGCTGAGGGAATCCAGTTTTTTTGCAGACTGAATATCATTCAGACCGCCGTAAATAGCCACATTCGCATTGGCATCCACATAGGATTTCACTTTGCTTCTGGTATCATTATAAACTTTTTCATCAATTTTTTCTGCACCTGTATAAGCGATCTTACCTGCCACATTGAAGTAATACGCACCGTCATTTTTCTTTGTCACTGTTTTGTTCAGCACGTCTTTGGCTTCTTCCACTTTCGGTTTTTTCGCCGCTTCCACATCGCCTACTGTAACTGTGATATAAGCGATCTTACCGTCTTTTTCACATTTGATATTTGTGGAACCCTCTTTTTTCGCTGTAAAAACATTGTCCTTCATGCTGCCAACAGCAGAATTGCCAACAGCATATTTCGTGCTGGTAGATGCCCAATACATAAATCCATCTTCATCATAAACAGTCATGGCAATGGTGGCTGTATCCCCAACCTTCAGTTTGATGCTGTCGTTGGTGGGCTTCAGTCTTGCAATATTGCTGCTGACTGCGCCAATGTGGTATGCCCCCATATTATTATAAGTTGCTGTAACGGTATATGTACCTGCGTTGCTGGGCGTGAAGGTATAGCCATCCCACGTGCCTTTCACACCAATGGCCTGCATTTTCACCTTTTCCGCAGGGATCTCGATACGGTTATAATATGCATCCAGGCCATATACTGTATAGGTAACACCTCTGCCTGTCAGCGTTCTTGCCGCAGAAGGCTGGATGCGGATCTCTTCGATCCTGCCCTGTTTCGCGTTCTGGAAAACACCTACCGCATTGATGACTTTTCTTTCGGAACCTTCGGAAACGGTATTCTGCACGGTCATGGTCTTATCTTCGGCCGTTTTTGCGACCATGGTGGAAGAACCGCCGCCGTCCAGATGCATGGCCTCATAAGCACCATATTCCTGCATCAGAAGTCCCAGTTCCCAATGAGTGGCGCCAATGCTTTCGCCTCTGCCGTCCACAACCATGAAAATAGCTGTATTCCCGTCCTTGGAAACCCCGAAGGCTGTTCTGGGCTGTCTGCCGGATGCCACGATGGAGTTGGCTGTTGTGATCTTCCCATCTACCAGCAGTTTACCGCCGCCACCAAAGGAAGTTTCCATTTCATCCAGATCTACAGAAGATGCGATATCCAGAACCGCCGCATCCCCCACTGCAAACATAGGAGCTGCATTTTTGCGGTAATCTGCACTCATCACGATCACATAGCCGTCTTCGGGTACTGTGACCTTTTCCCCTTCTGCGGAGATATATGTGATCACATCATCTTCTACCACAAATTTCACCAGTTTTTCAAAACGCTTATCCAGAGAGGAAGTATCCTTCATGGCATTTCTGTCCAGATATGCAGGGAATACCAGAGAGGCAAATTTATTCATCCCTGCCAGTTCCAGCATTTTTTTCTCATTACCAAATTTAGCTGTCATGGTGAAATAATCGAAGAAGGGATTGCCGTCTTCATCCATGAAAAATGCCGCATACTGTCCTTCTGTTTTGTTCAGCGTTGTCCCTGCGGAGATCACTTCCCCGTCACGGACGATAGGGCCGAATGCCGCCGAATAGGAACCGCTCAGACCAAAGAAGTCAGAGTTTACCCCTGCCACAGCGCCGTTATCTGTCAGCAGTTTTTTCACCGTCTCTTTCAGGCCGTAATCCCCTTTGGATTCCACTTCCCTGATCTCCAGGGTGCTTTCTGTCAGATCCACCTTCATCACGTGGATATTCTGCACGCCTGCATCGGTCATACGGCTGTTCTTTTCGTAAGTCACCCCGCGAGTCACTGTTTTTTCCGTTTTCATTTCATACTGTGTGGCTGCATACGCGCTTTCCGTCCCGAAATAGCTCAGCGGAGAAACCAGCAGTATTGCCGCCAGTGCCATCCCAATGGTACGTTTCACCAGTTTTCTTTTCATTCCCTCATCTCCTTATCAAAATACCTTTTTATTCAGACGGAATCTCTTCCCAAAAGTTCCGTTTTTCTCAAAATTTCTTCATTATGTAAAGTATCATACCACAAAACACTGAACTTTTGTTCATTTTCAGAAAAATTTAAGAAAACTGTAAAGATTTTTGAAAAGATTTCCAAAAAAAGAAAGGATACGGATTTCCGCATCCTTTTTTCATTTCACTACTTCAATTTTTTCAATGCCGTAGGCCAGCAACAGCTCCACCATCTCCGCTGAGATTTCCTCACCGCTGGCCGCAATGGGGATCGCAGGTGGGCAGGAAACACAGGGGCTTGCACAAATACATCCCACCGCATCCTTGCAGTCCACTTCCTCCCACAGGCTGAACATGGCTTCCCGTATCCTCATTTTCTGCTTCGGCAGAACAAAGGGCATCGGCATCGGCAGAATTTCCTCTTTTTTCTGCAGGCCGCTCAAAGCTACGATGACCTTTGCAAAATCTTCCGCTTTATTTTCCGGCGTTGCCATCAGCACCACCGCATCCAGATCGGCAAATTCACATTCCACGCCATTTTTCCGCAGGATTTCTGCGGTTTCCTCTCCGGTATAGCCCTTTTTTCCCGTAAAAACGGTCAGTTTCAAGGGGTCACCGTCCATGATCTCCCATCCCTGCTGCCGCAGCCTGTCTTTTACTCCCTGGATCTTTTCGATGGTTTTTTCCAGTTTTTCGGGGTATCCGTCAGCCAGATATGCATTACATCTGTCCAGAGCCTGCAAAATCAGATAAGAAGGACTGGTAGAACCGAAGATCTCCATGGCCTTTTTCGCCTGATGTCCCACCTTTTCCGCCCATTCAGCAGAAAAATGCAAATATGCACCGCCCGTCAGCACAGGCAAAGTTTTATGGGCAGAATCACAACACATGGATGCACCAAGATCGATGGCATGTCGGGATGGCTGCAGGAATTTCTGATAGGCGCCATGGGCATGGTCTACCAACAGAGGAATACCCACTTTTTTGCAGACTTCTGCAATGCTTCTGATATCAGGAGAGTAACCCAGATAATCAGGCGCAGTGATATAGACTGCAAAGGGCTTCTGTTCCATCTCCGCCAGTTTCCGTTCCACCTGTACCGCTGTAATGGGGCAGGTACAGAGAGATCCTTTTTCTCTTTCCGCAGGCATCAGCCATTCCACATCCAGATCCATTAGCGCACAGCTATACAAAAATGCCTTGTGGGCATTTCTTGCCGCCAGCACCACAGGTCTTTCCCCCTTTCTTTCCGTTCCCTGCAGCGCAAGAAACAGCATGGTGCGGATACACTGGGAAGACCCTTCCGTACCGTAAATGGTTTTGCCAAAACCAAAGAGCTTCTCTGCATTGGCTTCGCTTTCGGCAATGATGCCTTCCGCTTCGTATAATTCATCAGCACCGCGGATCTCCGTGATGTCCATTTTTTCGCAGCCCAAAAAGGACACGCCCTTGTGTCCCGGCATATGGAGACGGGCCGTGTCCTTTTTTGCATATTCATTTATGAAATCACAAATTGGTGTATTCATAAAATCATTCTTTCTTGATCAATCAGCCTTAACAGCCTTCACAGTCAGCGCAACCTTCCATGCTTGTTGTCACGCCTGCTGCTTCGTCCATCTCCGCTTCTGCAACCTTCATCATAATTGCGCATTCGATACGTTTTTTGAACAGATCGCAGCCATATTCATAAATTCCTGTGATGCTGCCTGTTGCATGGTATGCATTTGCCGCACAGCCGCCGGAGCAGTACAGTTTTGCCCAGCAATCCTTACAGCCTTCTCTTGCGTAAGCGTTGCAGCATTTGAATTCGTCCTGTACTTCTGTGTTTGTCACACCTTTCCAGATATCACCCATGCTGTATTTTTCATCCCCTACGAACTGGTGACAGGGATACAGTTCCCCCCAAGGGGTAACCGCCATATATTCTGTGCCGCTGCCGCAGCCAGAAATTCTCTTGTAAATGCAGGGGCCATGTTCCAGATCCAGCATGTAGTGATAGAAAGTGATGGGCTTGCCGTCTTTTCTTCTCTGCAGCATTTCCTTCGCCAGAATTTCGTACTGTTCAAACAGGATGGGTTTATCCTCTTCTGTCAGGGCATAAGGATCTGCAGGATCACAGACAACGGGTTCCATGCTCAGTTCTGTAAATCCCAGATCTGCCATGTGGAACAGGTCTTTTGTGAAATCCACATTATTATGTGTGAATGTACCGCGCATGTAATAGTTCTTGTCCCCACGTTTTTTCACAAATTCCTGGAATTTGGGCACGATGGTTTCATAGCTGCCTCTGCCGGCATAATCCACACGCAGATGGTCATGCACTTCTTTTCTGCCGTCCAGAGACAGTACCACGTTGTGCATTTCCTTATTGGAGTATTCGATCACTTCATCATCGATGAGCATACCGTTTGTAGTCAGTGTGAAACGGAAATTTTTGTTGTGGATCTTTTCCTGTTCTCTGGCATAAGCCACTACCTGTTTCACCACATCCCAGTTCATCAGGGGTTCCCCACCGAAGAAGTCCACTTCCAGATTTCTTCTGCCTACGGAGTTTTCGATCAGGAAATCGATGGCTCTTTTGCCCACTTCAAATGTCATCAGGGCACGTTCCCCCTGATATTTGCCCTGGCTGGCAAAGCAGTAGGAACAGTTCAGGTTGCAGGTATGGGCCACATGCAGGCACAGGGCTTTGATCACTGTGTTTCTTGCCTTGAAATCGAAAGCCAGATGTTCATAGGTGTCGGGTGTGAAAAGTTTTTTCGCTTCTTTCAGTGCCGCCACATCTTCCAGACATTCCTTTACGTCTGCTTCTGTGATGTCGCTGTATTTTTCCAGCATTGCAACAGTGATCTCTGCTTCTGTTTTATTTTCTGCCACCATCGCAATGATATCGTAAGCCACTTCATCCACAGAATGGATGGAGCCGCTACAGGTATCCAGCACGATATGGTAGCCGTTCAGTTGATATTGATGTACCATTTCTATTTACCTCTTATCTATTCCACGAAAAAAGGGCTGTTGTTATACAGCCCTTTTTAGGTTTTCTCATTTTAATTTGCGATTACTGTTTTTCGCAAGGCTGGTTTGCTACGCCGCAGGATGTTTTACAAGCGGACTGGCAGGATGTCTGGCATTCGCCGCAGCCACCGTTCTGTACGGATTTGTTCAGGTCGCGAGTTGCGATAGTTTTGATTCTGCTCATATCATTTACCTCCCCTAAAAAGTTAATGGTTTTTTGTTACTAAAATAAGTTCTTTCCCATTATAACGCAACAAAGTCAAATAATCAAGTAAAACCTCGGGACGCTGTCCTGTAGTATTGCACCGCAATACGAAACTGTCCAGCACTTTGTGCTGACAGCAAGAACCCCATAAGCTTTTAAAAAGGCTTGACCCAAACTTTATACGAACCTCAAATTTCTTTGAAATTTAAGGTTCAAAAAAACAGAAAGACTATTTTAAAAAGAAAAACCATACATTTATAGAGAATTTTATTCTCAAGGAGAATGCCTATGAAAAAAATTTTCTCTATCCTGCTGTCTTTTTCTCTTCTTTTTACCATCGCCGCCTGCAGCAGGCAGGAGTCCATGACGGAGCTGGAATCCATCCAGAAGCAGCTGGCAGAAATGGAAGGCTACACCTGTACCGCCACCCTGACCCGCATCGGCGACAAGGGCGAACAGACCTATGAAACCAAGCAGTATTATAAATCCACCGGGGAATACCGTCTGGAACTTCTGGCGCCGGAAAACGTTGCAGGCAATTATACGGTTTTCGACGGGGAACGCATCTGCCAGTATAACCCCAAACTGGACAGCAGCATCATCCGGGATGTCCCTGCATCCCAGCACAGGAACGAACTGTTTCTGGGGCAGTTTATTGCCAATTACATGCAATCGGAAGGGGTCAGCGTAGAGACCGCCGCTCTGGATGAATCCCGCTGTATCGTTCTGGAAGCCGTCATCCCCGGTCAGGACAGCGCACTTTCCTCCGAAAAACTCTGGGTGGATCGGGAATCTCTCCTGCCCGTCCGTTTTGTCATTTATGATGCCGAAGAAAAGGAACGCTACCGCATGGATTACTCTTCCTTTGCTTATGATCCACAGTTTGACGATACCCTTTTCACCATCGAGGAATAAACCTTCCTGTTTCTGTCAATACTGAAGACAGTCAGCAGAGAAGGCATCCGAATCCTACATATTTTTCTTCTGCCGCTGACCAATCCAAACAGCGGAGTGTGAGCCTATGATCGTCAGACGTGGAGATATTTATTTTGCAGACCTGAGCCCTGTGGTGGGCAGTGAACAAGGGGGCGTCCGCCCCGTCCTCATCGTGCAGAATGACGTGGGCAACAAACACAGCCCCACCGTCATCTGCGCCGCCATCACCTCCCAGATGAACAAGGCAAAACTGCCGACCCATATTCCCCTTTCTGCCGCCGAATATGCCCTGCCCAAGGATTCCGTTATCCTGCTGGAGCAGATCCGTACCATTGACAAACAGCGGCTGAAGGAAAAGGTCTGTCATCTGGATGATGCCATGATGGCTAGAGTTGACCGCGGCCTGCTCATCAGCCTTGGGCTGAAATAAAAAAACTCAAACCCGAAGGTTTGAGTTTTTTCTGTTTAGCCAATGATTGTTACCGTCTTTGCTTCCGCATCCCAGTTAACGGTTGCACCCAGATTTTCTGCAATAAATCTCACGGGCAGGTATGTTCTGCCGTTTGTGATGAATGCAGGTGCATCCAGCTGAATGGGAGTACCATTTACTGTTGCGAAAGGCTGACCCATGTAGATCACGATCGTTGTATCGCCATCCACGATGGTTACCGCCTGTGTTTCATTTTCCCAGGAAACAGTTGCGCCCAGCGCTTCTGCGATCAGTCTGATGGGCAGGAATGTTCTCTCACCAGAAATAATAGGTGCCACGTCATTCACTGCATAGTTGCCATCCTGCTGATATACTCTCTGATCGATGGTCAGAACCAGAACTGTTTCTTCTTTATCGGCAGAATCTGCGCCTTCTTCAGAAACATCTGCATCTTCTTCTGCTTCTACAAAGGTAGGAACTACTTCAACACCGCCTTTAGGCATTTTGAATGTGAATGTACCATCGCCGTTGTCTGTTACGTCCACTTTATTCCCGGCTTTGTCCAGGATCACCAGTTTCTTCAGTTCATAGCCTGCATCGGGAGTTACTGTAACAGTTACTTTGGAGCCTGCTTTTGCTCTTGTGCTGCTCAGTTTTACATCGCCGTTGTCCACATCATTTTTGTCCACAGATGCTGTGTATTTAGGTTTGGATTTGCTGCCGCCACCTGTACTAGGTGTAGGTGTGGGTTCGGGTGTGGGTTCGCCTACTTTGTATGTATAGCCGTCTTTATCAACGCTTTCTACAACTTTGCCTTCCGCTTTATAAGCTGTAGGATCCTGTGTGAAGTAACCGGCATAGATCTTCAGATTGCCTGCCAGACCTTCACTTACTTCAAACGCACCTTTTGCACTGCCATTTTCAAAAGTTACTGTAGGTACATTATAAGAAGCATATTTGCATACATCAAATGCAATCCCACTATTCGCTGTATCTGCAATAATTTCTGTACCATTTGTAATTGTGATATTACCACTGTTGTTACTCAGAACATAACGACCTGTGCCGCCCAGTTTGGAGCCATCCAGAACCATGTTATCTAGTGTCAGGTTGCTATAATTCTGCACCAGCATTTTTACTGCTGCATCTGTTGCACCATTTTCATTCTGTTCAGGTGCACTTTCTGTGATCGTACCATCTTTCAGTGTTACTGTGTTGCCAGACAGGATCTGGAAGCCCAGTGTTGTTGTGCCTGCAGAACCTACTGCAGGACCAATGATGTCATAGGTATTTTTATCAAAATCGATTGTAATGTTTTTATCAATTACAATACCAGAGCCTTTAACACTTTCCAGCAGAGCGATTGTAGCACCGCCTTCTGCATATTTCACTGCATTTGCCAGGTCTGTGAAAGAACCGCCTTCAATTACCAGATTTGCATCACCAGTAACTTCCAGTTTGCCATCTACAACACAATCTTTGCCGATCGTTACTGTAGGCACTGCATAGGAAGCATATTCACATGCGTCAAGCGCAATGCCTTTGTTATCGTCTGCAATGATTTTTGTTTTGCCTGTCAGTTCAACAGTACCACAGTTATTGCTCAGTGTATAACGACCTGTGCCGCCCAGTTTGGAGCCATCCAGAACCATATCTTCCAGAGTCAGGTTGCTGTAGTTCTGAACCAGCATTTTTACTGCTGCATCTGTTGCACCATTTTCATTCTGTTCAGGCGCACTCTCTGTGATCGTACCGTCTTTCAGTGTTACTGTGTTGCCAGACAGAATCTGGAAGCCCAATGTTGTTGTGCCCGCAGAACCTACTGCAGGGCCAACGATATCATAGGTATTTTTATCAAAATCGATTGTAATGTTTTTATCAATTACAATACCAGAGCCTTTAACACTTTCCAGCAGAACAATTTCATCGCCAGACTTTGCATCTTCTACAGCCGCAGCCAGCGTTGTATAAGTCACATCGCCAATTTTTGCAACAGCAGCTTCAGTTACAGTTTCTTCTGTCTGTTTCTCCTGCTCTTCCGCGGTTTCATCCAAAACATCTTTCACCTCTGGTGCATCACCTGTTTCTTCTGCCAGCACCGTTGCAGGCATTGCTGTTACCGCTATGCACAATGTCATGAAACCGGCAAGCATTTTTTTGAGTTTCATACTCAACTCCTCCTTTTACAAATACAAAAGTTATATTTTTATATAATATTTTAAATTTTATCATAATTATATAACTAAAGTTACAAAAAAACAATATATTTCAAAAAAACTTTTCATTCTATATAAAAAAGGAACCTGCCTTTTTGACAAGTTCCTTTTCTTACTTATTTTATTGCTTATTTTCTTCCTCTATAACTTACCAGCACCAACCACAGGAAGTACAGCCCGATAAATACTACCGTAAACACAAATGCCTGCTGTACTGCCACTTTCTGTCCGGTTACCATCATCAGCCCATGGTAAAAGATACTGCAGATGCAGCCGCTTTTCACCGCTCTGATAAAAAGTCCGCCTAAATTCATTTTTTCACCTATTCTCTGTTTTATTTTTCGTTGGTGCCAAGGATAATGCGGATATCTGCGCTGCCCATATCGGCAGGGGCAGTTTCCACTCTGGCATCATCAAAATATTTCACCAGATCTTTTCCGGCACCTTCTGTCTTCACCTGAATACGGGTATAATTTATCTGTTCCCCATGGTATGTGGTAGGTTCCGCCAGACGGAAGCCTTCATTCGCCAGTTTTTCTGTCACTCTTCCCGCCAGACCGGCCACTTCGCCGCCGTTGGAAACTTCGATCAGCAGACTTTTGCTGTCGATGGAACCATCGTCATTCACCACCGGTGCCACGCTGTAAAATACGCGATCTACCATTTCTCTCGTCGCCGCAGGATCGTGGATGAAGTAAGACACACCGCCCACATACTGACCGGCACCGGGCAGAGTTTCCATATTGATCTTATCCAGATCCACCTTGGTGATATAGCTGGCATATTTCAGCGCATCTGCCAGACTGATGTCTGTTTTTACGTATTTATACGTAACTTCGATGTAATCGCCCAGATTTTTCACGATGCTTTCCGTACTCAGCACCTTTTCCGCCAGAGCCTTCAGGAACAGCTGCTGTACCTGAATACGGCCCACGTCACCATCGGCATACCGACGGAAGCGCACCAGCTGCAGCGCCTTATTGCCGTCCAGCGTCTGCATACCCTTTTTCAGGTCAATGGTGATATCGCCCGTATCGCTCATATCCCATTTCATATCCTGAGGAACATCCACTTCTACGCCGCCCACAGCATCCACGATCTCAACCAGTGCATCAAAGTTGACCTTTACATAATGATCGATGCTGATGCCCAACAGGTCTTCCAGCTGCAGGATCGCTGCTTCGGGGCCATGTTCCTTGCCGCCGTAAGCATGGACTGCATTGAATTTTGTCACGCCATAGCGGCCGCCCAGCAGGTCTTCCACTTCGCTGCAAACGGATACGCGGGTATCTCTGGGCACAGAGATCAGGTCAATGCTTTCCTTCTCACTGTCATAATGCACCACAAAAGCTACGTCTGTTCTTGTCTCGTCTTTATCTACACCAAACACAGCCACATTCAGCTTGATATTTTTCCCCAGCAGAGCATCCAGAATGCTCATTTCTCCCGCCTTTGTCACGCCGCTGCCGCCGCCAAAGGGCACATTGCCCGTTGCTTTGTAGTAGGCAAAGCAGGCACCGCCTGCCAGAACCACAAAGGCCATTACCATCGTGATCACGATCTTAAAAAATGTTTTGATGGGGTTGAATGGTTTTCTTCTCTTCGGATTTCTTCTTCTGCTCATGGAATCCCTCACTCATTCGTCAAATCTGCATCATCCGCTGCCGCCACAGG
>NZ_JBGVHV010000013.1:0-7580 GCF_045122575.1 Anaerotignum sp.
ACACAGGAAGAACTGGAACAGGGTCTGGCGATCCTGAAAAATACACTGGAAACGATCGAATAACAGAAAGGTTGGTTGTATATGAAACATTTCCTGAAACTGCTGGACGTAACAACAGAAGAAATCTATGAACTGCTGGATCTGGCTGCAGTAATGAAACAGTACGTAAAAGAAGGCAAAGAACATCATTTCCTGAAAGGCAAAACACTGGGTATGATCTTCGAAAAATCCTCCACTCGTACCAGAATCTCCTTTGAAACAGGGATGTTCCAGCTGGGCGGTCACGCACTGTTCATCAGCGCAAAAGACTCCCAGATCGGCCGCGGCGAACCTACACAGGATACTGCCCGCGTCATGAGCCGTATGCTGGATGGTATCATGATCCGTACTTTCGAACAGTCTGAAGTGGAAATGCTGGCGGAATGCGGTTCTATCCCCGTTATCAACGGTCTGACAGACTTCTGTCACCCCTGTCAGGTTATGGCTGACCTCTTGACCATCCGTGAACATAAAGGCACACTGGAAGGCCTGACCATGTGTTACATCGGCGACGGCAACAACATGGCAAACTCCCTGATCGTTGGTGGTCTGAAAGTGGGCATGAACGTACAGATCGCCTGCCCCGACGGCTATCACCCCGATCCCATGGTTATGACATTTGCTGCTCAGTATCCCGATAAATTTACACTGACAGACAATCCCATGGAAGCTGCCAAAGGCGCAGACGTTGTGATCACAGACTGCTGGACAAGCATGGGTCAGGAAGAAGAAAAGAAAGCAAGAGAAGCTGCTTTCGCAGGCTATCAGGTAAACAAGGAACTGATGAGCGTTGCCAAAGAAGATGCAATGGTGCTGCACTGCCTGCCCGCTTACCGTGAACAGGAAATTACAAACGAAGTATTCGAAGAACATGCTGATGAAATCTTCGATGAAGCAGAAAACAGACTGCACGCACAGAAAGCCGTACTGGTAAAACTGATGGGCTAAAAAAAAGATTGCCGCATATCTTTAAGATATGCGGCTTTTTGTTATCTCAAAAAAAGCCAGACACACCGCTTTTTAAAAAAAAGAATATTTTTCCAAAAAGGTATTGACAATTCCCTACTAAACGGATATAATTTAGACAAGATATTAAATAAGAATGATTATCGATTAGGGAACAAATAAAGAGAGAGTATTTTTCAGAGGAGGAAAACATTATGCAGAAATTTGACATCAAAGGTACAAAAACAGAAAAAAACCTGCAGGAAGCATTCGCAGGTGAATCCATGGCAAGAAATAAATACACATACTACGCTTCCAAAGCGAAAAAAGAAGGCTACGAACAGATCGCAGCTCTGTTCCTGGAAACAGCGAACAACGAAAAAGAACATGCTAAAATCTGGTTCAAACTGCTGCATGACAGCGATATCCCCGGCACAGCTGAAAACCTGCTGGACGCTGCTCAGGGTGAAAACTACGAATGGACAGACATGTATGACAGAATGGCAAAAGAAGCTAGAGAAGAAGGCTTCGACCGCATCGCATACCTGTTTGAAGCAGTAGGCAAGATCGAAAAAGAACACGAAGAAAGATATCGCAAACTGCTGGCTAACGTAGAAGGCGGTCTGGTATTCTCCAGAGACGGCGACATGATCTGGCAGTGCGCAAACTGTGGTCACATCCACGTAGGCAAACAGGCTCCCGGTATGTGCCCTGTATGCGAACACCCTCAGGCTTACTTCCAGCTGCTGGCTCAGAACTACTAATATCAAAAAATACCTAAGCTTATTCAAAATAACTCATATTATCCCCAAAAATAAAAAGAGTCCGAAAGGACTCTTTTTTGTTGAGAGGACGCACGAGCCTAGCTCGGAGCACCGACCGCTTTGCACAAAAAGGAGCCGTAAGGCTCTTTTTTATTGCTGCATGAGAATGATATTTTCTTCCGTCATTTCCACGGCCTTCTTCCGCATCTCCTCCCACAAGGGACGGATCTTTTCGTTATTCAGGGTGCCGCAGGTGGAAGTCATCACCTGAATCACATGGGTATCCGTTTCTCCGAGGGTAAATACGCCCAGCTGTTCCTCCAGAGGTTCTTCCACTCCTTTTTCCCATGCCTCCAGCCAGAAGGCCGTATCTCCCCCATCCTTAAAATCAAACCAGAGGGCTCCGCTTTCCGCAATATGCACATCACAATATGTCATCGTTCCCTCCGGCAGAAGGATCGTTGCACCTGCTTCCGCCCAGACGTATTCGTCCTTTGGAATATCCATAGGCTCTGGCTGTCCCTGTCCCACAGGCTGGCAGCCCGTTAGACAAAACAACGATAACAATAAACAAAGCAGTTTCTTCATCACGGCACCTCCTTTTTTCTATGGACGAAAACAGCCCAAAAAAGTTGCATCAGAAAAGCACCCTTTCGGGTGCTTTTCCTTAAGAGAGTATATCAAAGAAGGCGGAGAAAACGATTTTAGCAATCGAACTGAAAAATCTGCTTGCAGAATTTTTCGGTTACGGTTGGTAAAAATCACTTGCGGAGCAAGTGGATGAGTAGGATTGTGCTTTGCACAATCCTACGAATCATCGTTTTCTACCCAACTTGAACCCTATTTTATATGAACTAATTTTAGAAAATTTCTTTAAAGCATTTTTTCCCTTTCACAGCGTCGATCATTTCTGCCATGCGGGACAGGTCGCCCACCAGTACAGCGCCGCTGATGATGTTGTTTCTGAACCAGATTTTTTCCAGAGTCTGTTTCTTTTCATCTTTGATTTCCACTGTTTTGTAGGAAACTTCGGGTTTTGTGCCGATATCGCCGATGGAGAACAGGCTTGTGCCCATACCATGGAAGCTCATACCGTTTACATCAGGTTCGTAAACCAGTGCTTCGCCTGCTGCATTTGCGCCTGCGATGCGGCCCATTTCAGAAGCCACGGGCCAGATAGTGATGTTTGCACCATCGTACTGTGCGCAGTCGCCTGCTGCATAGATATCTTTTACAGAAGATTCCATATTTGCATCTACGATGACTGCTCTGTCTGTTGCCAGACCTGCCGCCTGCGCGATGGCAATATTTGCTCTGACGCCTGTGGATACCAGAACCAGATCTGCTGCAATGGTTTCGCCGTCAGCTACAACGCCTTCCACGTGGTCTGTGCCGCTGATCTCGTCGATCTTCACGCCAACGCGGATCTCAATACCTTTCTGTTTTGCTACGTCTGTCAGGATACGTACGGTTTCGGGGTCTACTTTACCCGCCATCAGAACGGGTGCGCCTTCCAGAACCGTTACGTTCAGTTTCGCTTTTCTGAGTTCCCAAGCCGCTTCCAGACCCAGAACGCCGCCGCCGATCACGACTGCATTTTTCGCGCCCTTCACCAGTTCTTTCACCTTTTCCACATCCTTGATGGCACGAACAGATACCACTTCGGGCAGGTCTTTGCCTTTGAAAGGAGGGATGAAGCTGTAGGAGCCCAGCGCGTATACGCATTTATCATAGGAGAATACAGAGCCGTCTGTCAGGATGACTTCTTTTTTCTCTGCATCCAGTTTTTCTACTTTGCTGTTCAGTCTCAGGTCTACGTTGTTTTCTTTGTACCATTCCGCTTTTTCGCTGGCAATAGCACCATTTGCAACCGCACCGAACATTGCCTTTGTCAGCATAGGTCTGTCATAAGGCAGTTCATTTTCTTCAGACAGCATCACGATAGAAGCTTTACTGTTTCTCAAACGAATGGACTTCGCCGCATTCAATGCCGCTGTACCGCCGCCCAGGATCACGAATTTTTCTTCGGAATCTTTGCGGAAGCCTGTATCGGGATCCGCTACGGGAACGAAATTGTCGGGGCCTACGCCGCAAACGGGACATACTTCTGCATCAGAAGGAATGATTTCGCCGCAAACCAGACATTTCACCAGACCAGCTCTTGCGGAAGGTTTCTTTTCTTCGCCCTGCAGCAGCTTCACGCCAAACTGATAGCCAAATTCGAATGCTTCTGCCAGATCTTTTTCGGAGGGTTTCAGGCGTACTTTGAAGCCGTCTACCACACGGAGGTTGATCTGTTTCAGTCTTTCGATGATATGAGGAACACCTTCACCACTCCAGCCGTAGCTGCCGAATGCGGAAGCCAGTTTGCCGCCATGGATGGGTGCATACATACCTGTGGTCAGATCCCAGATGGGTTTCAGTGCTTCCTGCAGAATGGTGGGAGTACCAAAGAGGATACCATCGGCTGCGCCGATTTCGCCTGCCACCACGCCTGCGTCTGCAGTTACCAGATCGTAGGATTTTACGTCGATATCGCCTGCTTCTTTGATCCCTTTTGTGATTTCTTCTGCCAGCTGTTCTGTGTAGCCGTAAGCACTTACATAAGGGATCACGACAGTTGTTTTTTCGTTTGTGGGCATTTCGCACCATGCATCATAGATCGCCATCAGTTCAGGAATGTGGCTATCCAGTACAGGGCCATGACCGGGACAGATCAGGTCGATATCCAGTTCACGTACGCGTTTCAGTGCGTCGACCATAAAGGGCTGTTTGAAGGGGCCCAGAATGTTGTCGAAATAATATTTTGTAGCACGCAGGTAACCTTCATAATCTGTTACTGTGCTGCGCAGGATGCCTTCGTGGGCATAATGAGAACCGAAGGAGTCACATGTTACCAGTGTTTTATCCTCTTCCACATAAGTATACATGGTGTCAGGCCAGTGCAGATTGGGTACTACCAGGAATTTCAGTGTCTTGTTACCAATCTTCATTTCGTCGCCGTCTTTAACGGGAATGCTGTAGAAATCCTGATTTACGATCTCCTTCAGGAAAGAGATGGCTGTTGCAGTTGCAATGATCTTTACCTTGGGATTTTCCTGAACCAGACGAACGATGGAGCCGGCGTGGTCAGGTTCTGTGTGGCTGACTACGATATAGTCAATGGTATCGATGTCCAGCTGTTCTGTCAGAGCCAGTCTGTAGTCATCATAGAATTTTTCCTTCGCTGTTTCGAAAAGGATGGTCTGATCTCCTGCCTTCAGAATGTAGGAGTTATAGGTTGTACCAAATTCTGTGTACATAATGATATCGAATACTTTCAGGTCTTTATCCAGAATACCTGCCCAGTACAGGTCGTTTTTCAGCTGCAATGTTCTCATAATTTACACCTCTCAGATTAAAATAGTAGGATTTTTGTCAAAAAAGAAAGGGAAATGCTTGACCGTTCACATTTTCCTTATTTATGAAAATAGAGGAGAGTGTTTCCACCCTCCTCCTTAAAATTCTTCGCTATTACATTTCTTTTTTCCACAGACCGTGCAGGTTGCAGTATTCATAAGCTGCGATCAGTTCTTCGCCTTCAGCCAGTGCGAAAACAGCTTCGGGAGCACCTGTGTGATCCAGATATTTGAACTGGCCACCTTTGTTTGTGTACAGATAGATCCATGCGATATGATGTTCTTCGATCATGGGGTGAGTTACTTCACCAACAACAACTTTTACTTCTTTGCCGTTCACTTCAACTACAGGAACATGTTTTTCACCAGCACCGTCGGATGTGTTGGGAACCAGTTCGTCCATTTTCTGGCCGCAGCAGAATACGGGAACGCCTTTATCTTCGATCTTTGTGATGATGTTGCCACAGTGTGCGCATTTGTAAAATTTAGGTTCCTTCATGATTTGTTCCTCCTTTTAAATATATACTCTCTCTTTTATGGTTTTTCTTAATTGATAATTATTCTCTTTTGATATCTTGTATAAATTATATCTCTTTTGTATGCTTTTGTCAACGGGGTTCTTTTAAATTTTATCCCGTTTTTCTCTTTTCTATTCTATTTTTGTTTCTTCTCTCTTGTTTTTCTGTGATTTTATGATATCATGGGTTTAAGAGTAATTGTTGTTGCAAATGCAACAGAAAGGAGCAAATTATGGAAAATATTTCGAAAAACGCGTTGTTTCAGAATGTTTCCGCCGAAAGCATCGAAAAAATGATCCCCTGCTTTGATATGAAAAAGCGTTCTTTCTCCGAAAAAGACATCATATCTACCACAGACGGAAAAAAAGAATATGTCTGTCTGCTGCTGGAAGGGGCGGTTTCTGTCAGCCGTATCTCCATCGACGGTTCTCTGGATCTTCTGGAGTATCTGGAAGATACCGGCGTTTTCGGGGATGCTTTTGCCTTTTCCAATCAGGAGGATGAATTTATCACCGTCTGCGAAAAGGACTGCTCCGTTCTGTTTATCGAAAAAAGCCAGATCACCAAGCGCTGCTCCAATGCCTGCCAGCACCATACACAGGTAGTGGAAAACATGCTGCAGCTGATGGCGGGCAAGGTCGTTCACCTGACAGAAAAAGTGGACATCCTCAGCCACCGTTCCATCCGCGGGAAGCTGATGAGCTATTTCCGCATCCAGTCCACCAAACAGAACAGCCTGACCTTTGAACTGCCGTTTTCTCTGCTGAAGCTGGCCAATTATCTTTGCATCGACCGCAGCGCCATGATGCGGGAACTGAAAAAAATGAAGGAAGAAGAGATGATCGAACTGGACGGCCGAATGGTAACGCTGCTTTAAAAAGGGGGCATTTTTATGAAGAAAAAATATCTGGCGCTGTTTTTATCCGCTGCTCTTCTGGTATCTGCTTTTCCTGCTACAGCCTTGGCGGCTCATCAGGTAAGGGGCGGCAAAGACGTCATGTGGGTCTTTGACGGAGATACCATTACTGCGAAGGGGTTTCCTGCGGAATATAACGGCGATACGGTATATATGTCTTATTCGGAATATGATGAAAACTGGAGTGGCATCCCCTATACCGGCCACGAATTAAAAACAAAAGTAAAAAATGGCAAGGCATCCTTCCGTCTGGACGGCACAGAAAAGGACGGATTATATAAAATGCAGGCCTCTTTTGAATCCAACGGGGAATTTCTGGATGGATTCCTGAAAAATGCAGGCTATTTCCGCATTGAAAACGGCGAAACCGCACCCGCCCTCGCCCGCTTTGAAGCCAAAAATCTGGAGGATTTTACGAAGCTCCGCGGCGACAGTGAAGCAATGGCGTTTGCACTGACGCCGTATTATGCAGACGATCCTGCGTCCCAAAAGATCATCGATGCCAAAGCCGCAGAAATCACCAAAGGACTCACAGACCCCTATGACAAGGCAAAAGCTATTTTTGATTGGGTCACATACAACGTGGCCTATGCCTACGAAGGCAACTACGATTCTGACCCTGTTTGGGTATTGAATAACAAGACCTCTATCTGCTCGGGGTATACCAATCTGACCAATGCGCTGCTGCGTTCCGTTGGTATCCCTGCTCTGTTTACGACCGGTGCTGCAGGACATAGTCCGAACAGCATGTATAACCACAGCTGGACGACGGCATTTATCGACCAGCGTCCCGTCATGATCGACAGCACATGGGGCTCCTGGAATACCTTTGAAAACGGGAAATTCAACTGGAAAGATTATAACAGCCCTTCCTGGTTTGATACCAGCCTGCATAAATTCAGCGAGACCCATAATATCTGGGAATTTTCCGGCACGACCAGCTATTATTATAAAGCAGAAATGCTGCCCAAACCCCAGAAAGTATCTGCATCCAGCGCGA
>NZ_JBGVHV010000014.1:0-3738 GCF_045122575.1 Anaerotignum sp.
AATCACAGATATTAAATCATAAAGAAAAGCCTGTCTGATGACAGGCTTTTTTTGTGTTTAAAACATACCGACTTTGGAAAGATATCGATCAATCAGCTGCAGTTTTGCTTCGGGGGAATATCCCATTTTCTTACTGATAAAAGTGCAAAGCAGTTCCAGCGTAAAAACAACCGCTACAAAAGAATTAAAGAACGTATTGCTGTCTGCGCTGACGGTCAGCAGCTGGGTAGCATATTTGGCCAAGGGGGAGCTGGCTTTATCCGTAATCAGAACGATTTTTGCTCCGGCATCATAGGCCATCTCCAGCGCCAGTCTGTCCATTTCAGAATATCTGGGGAAGCTGACGGCAATGACACAATCTTCCTTGGTGATATCGCAAAGGTGGTCGATCACATGCAGGGCCGGATGGGAAGTTTCATACACATCGGGCAGCATGTGCTTCAGCATCAGTAACATCTGATCTCCGATGCTGCTGTCGGCACGGGAAGTAACGATATATTTCCGCTTACTTTCAATGATCAGTTCCGCGGCCTTTTCAAAATCAATGGCATCGTTATTGCGGATGCAGGACTGTAAATTCTGCATGACATTGGAAAAATAACTGCCGACGATGTCATCCCCTAATTTGTCAATGCTGATCTTCAGTCGTTCCGAAGGCACGGTGATATTTTCGGAAACGCTGTTGATCCGCTCTGTATACGCCTTGCGGATGGCTTTCTGAAAATCCATAAAGCCCCCATAGCCCAGCGTGCGGGTAAAACGGATCACGGAGGAATCACTGATATTCAGCCTTTTTGCAATTTCTGTGGAAGTGGTGAAACAGGCTTCCGCAAAATGATCCAGCACAAATTCTGCAATAAGCTTTTCTTTTTTTGTCAGCTTCACACCCATGAGCTGCGCTCTCAGTTCTTCCGTCATACCCATTCTCCGTTCTGTCAGATTTGCTATTTCTGTTTTTTCAGCAGAGACAAACATTCCCTCCATGCCCACATTAAACCACTTTCTGCGGATTTTTTCAACAAAATCCCCAAATCTTGTCGGACATTTTCAAAAAAAGTACATAATATCAAAGAAGTGTGATTTTTAAGAAATTCTTTATTGTTCCGTTCGTAATAATAAAGTATAATATAAAGGTTATCAGACTGAAATCATCTGTATGAAAACAGAAAAATCAAATATAAGGAGGAGATCGACTTGGCTGAAACATTAGCAGCATGGTTCGTAGAAAATCTTTCCGGCTTCTTTTCCAGAGAAGTCATCGTTGCAATCGTTTCCATGCTTCCCATTCTGGAACTGAGAGGCGGCATCATTGCCGGATTCGCCATGGGCATGGAATGGCTGCCCACATTCATCATCGCATATATCGCAAACCTGATCCCCATTCCCTTTATCCTGCTGTTCATTCGTTTTATCTTCCGCGTGCTGAAGAAAACACCCCTGAAAGGCATTGTGGAATGGTGCGAAAGAAAAGCAGACTCCAAAAGTGACAAAATCAGAAGATATGCCTACTGGGGCGTATACCTTTTCGTAGCCATCCCCCTGCCCGGTACCGGTGCATGGATGGGTGCCCTGATCGCTGCTCTTCTGAACATGGATCCCAAAAAGACATTTCCCGTTATCGCTGTCGGCGTGCTGACAGCAGGCATCATCGTTTCCGTACTGAGTTTTGGCGTACTTGGCAGTATCATCTAAAAGGAGAAAAACATGGCAGAAAGAATTTCCACCCCCAAGAGAACAAAAGAGATCATCGAAGCAAACAGCTTTGCATTCAAGAAAAACTTCGGTCAGAACTTTCTGATCGACTCTAACATTCTGGACAATATCGCTTCCTGTGCCGGTGTAACAAAGGATGACTGCGTGCTGGAGATCGGCCCCGGTATCGGTTCCCTGACACAGGTGCTGGCGGAAAACGCAAAGCAGGTGGTAGCCGTTGAAATCGACAATACCCTCATCCCCATCCTGCAGCAGACACTGGCAGATTACGACAACATCACCATCCTGAATCAGGATATCCTGAAAACAGATATCGATGCTATCATTCAGGAAAAGAACGGCGGCAAAAACATCAAGGTCGTTGCCAACCTGCCCTACTACATCACCACTCCCATCATCATGGATCTCTTGGAAAATGAACGCCATGTAGACAGCATCACCGTTATGGTGCAGAAGGAAGTGGCAGAACGCATGCAGGCCGGCCCCAAAGATAAGGAATATGGCGCTCTGTCCGTTGCCGTGCAGTATTACTGCGACGCAAATCTGGATATGATCGTACAGCCTTCCTGCTTCATGCCCCGCCCCAAGGTGGCATCTGCAGTCATCACCCTAAAGGTTCTGCCCGAAAGAAAGGTAAAAACAACCGACGAAAAACTGTTCTTCCACATTGTGAAATGTGCCTTTGGTCAGCGCAGAAAAACCCTGATGAACTGCCTGTTCAATCTGGGCAATCTGGGCTTCTCCAAAGAAGAACTGACAGAGATCATTCAGAGCCTTGGCTGGGATGAACGCATCCGCGGCGAAGCACTGGGTCTGGAAGAATTTGCAGCCCTGACAGATAAAATTGCAGAAAAAAAAGCAAACAGATGATCAGAAGAGTCCCGTTTGGGGCTCTTTTTTCTTGCGTTTTTCGTCCGCCTTTTCCGCCGTTTTCCCGCAAAATATGCATTTTCGACAGACACCCTTCGACGGCGAATGACACCATTTTCTCTTCTTTGCAAAAAGAATGGAAAACCGCCTGTTTTTATTGAATTTCCAAGGATTTTTTGTCTGACGAATAGTCATTGCAGGCTTCATTTTTCTATACTATAATCAACGCAAAAGCAAGGAAGTTCTGCATAAACATTCATCATATTACAAATCGGAGGGATCATTTTGAATAAATCTACAATAAAAGTACTGCTGGCAGATGATAATAAAGATTTTTGTGATATCATCGTCGCTCATCTGAATAAACAGGACAATATCAACGTGGTGGCTGTGGCCGTTGACGGCATCGATGCCATGAATAAGATCAGAGACACCCACCCCGACGTGGCCATCATCGACGGCATCATGCCCCGTCTGGACGGTCTGGGCGTTCTGGAGCGCCTGCAGACACTGGAAGAAGCAGAAAGACCTGTGACCATCATTCTTTCCGCCCTGAGTCAGGATAAGGTGGTACAGAAGGCATTGGATCTGGGCGCCGCTTATTACATGGTAAAGCCCTTTGACATGGACGCCCTGACCCAGCGCATCCAGCAGCTGATGCAGGAACAGAAGCCCCTGCTGAAATCTTCTATCAGCGCAACTGCTGCAAATTCCGCAGCCTACGATCTGGAAACAAAGGTGACGAACATCCTGCATGAGATCGGCGTACCCGCCCATATCCGCGGATACCACTACATGCGGGAGGCCATCATTATGAGTGTCAATGACATGGACGTGCTGAATTATATCACCAAGGAGCTGTATCCCTCCATTGCAAAAAAATGCAACACCACCCCCAGCCGCGTGGAACGGGCCATCCGCCACGCCATTGAAGTGGCATGGAACAGAGGCAAGGTGGATGCCATTGATGCCCTGTTTGGATACACCGTCAATAATCACAAAGGAAAACCCACAAATTCGGAGTTCATCGCGCTCATCGCTGATAGGCTCAGATTGGAAATGAAAGCAAGTTAAACAGAAAATACTGAAAAATCAAGCTTTTCCCCATCGTCAATTTGTACAAATCCATATAGAGCAAAATGACGAAAACAATCC
>NZ_JBGVHV010000015.1:0-15037 GCF_045122575.1 Anaerotignum sp.
TTTTCCAGAGTCTGCACCACATTGGGCTGCAGAGCATCTTTCAGCAGTACTGTCATCGCACCGTCAGCACCGATCATTTTTGCTGTTACGGGTTCGTCGTCGTATGTGTAGCCAACGATGATCTGACCCAGCATTTCTTTCAGCTGTTTCAGGTCGTTTGCCAGACAGAAGATCGCCATGATTTCAGATGCTACTGTGATCTGGAATGCATCTTCTCTGGGGACACCGTTTACCTTGCCGCCCAGACCGGAGATCACGTTTCTCAGCTGTCTGTCGTTCAGGTCAACGCAGCGTTTCCATGCGATCTTTCTGGGGTCGATGTTCAGTTCGTTGCCCTGCTGAATGTGGTTATCTACCATGGATGCCAGCAGATTGTTTGCTGTTGTGATGGCATGCAGGTCACCTGTGAAGTGCAGGTTGATATCTTCCATGGGAACGACCTGTGCATAACCGCCGCCGGCTGCACCGCCTTTTACGCCCATGCAGGGGCCCAGGGAAGGTTCACGCAGACATGTGATGGCATTTTTGCCCATTTTCTGCAGTGCCTGTGTCAGACCGATGGTCACTGTTGTTTTGCCTTCACCGGCAGGTGTGGGGTTTACTGCAGTTACCAGAATCAGTTTTGCGTCTTTGTTGTCTTTGATTTCTTTGAAGTATTTATCGCTGATTTTACCCTTGTATTTGCCATAGCAATCAATGTATTCCTCGGGAATACCTGCTTTTTTTGCTACTTCCAGGATGTGTTCCATTTTGCATTCCTGCGCGATCTGTAAGTCGGATTTAAACATTCGAAAAAACTCCTCTCTGATTGGTGCTTCTGCACCGTTCACATTACTGGTTAACCTGATGTAGATATCGGCGTTTTTTATTGGCATATACTCTTATGACAATAAAAAAACCGCACCAATCTAAGCATCATTGCCCAGACGGTCGGCATTCGAACAGTCATACTCCATGTGGTTTCTTCCACTTCCGTCAGTCATATGACCCTATATTGATGGTACTATACTTATCCCTTTTTGTCAACGCATAAAAACTACAAAAGCACCGATAAAAATACACCGGTGCTTTTCCTTGCTTTTTATGAAATTTCTTCGGGAACAGCCCCTGTCATTTCTTCCCATTCAGACTTCGTGATCAGAACCTTTCTGGGTTTGCTGCCTTCTTCCGGGCCAACGATGCCATGTCGTTCCAAGTCATCCATCAGCCTTGCCGCACGGTTATAGCCGATACGGAACTGTCTTTGCAGCATGGAAACAGACGCCTTTTCCTTTTCCAGGATCAGGTCAACGGCATCTGCGAAAAATTCATCGGAATCTTCCACGTCACCGCCGCCAGCCTTTGCCACAGAGGTGATCTGGTCAATGGTTTCCTGCGTATAATAAGGCTTGCTGCTCTTTTTCAGGAAATCAACAATGGCTTCCACTTCCTGATCGGTAACGAAAGCCCCCTGCAGACGGGAAGGCTTGCTCTGACCGCTGGGGTAGAACAGCATATCGCCTTTCCCCAGCAGTTTTTCCGCCCCCACCATATCCAGAATGGTTCTGGAGTCGATACCGGAGGAAACGGCAAAGGCCAGTCTGGAAGGGATATTCGCCTTGATGACGCCAGTAATAACGTCTACGGAAGGACGCTGTGTGGCAATGATCAGGTGCATCCCTGCCGCACGGGCCATCTGAGCCAGTCGGCAGATGGCATCTTCCACTTCGCCGGGTGCCGCCATCATCAGGTCTGCCAGTTCGTCGATGATAATGACAATCTGAGGCATCTTGCCTTTTTCGTCCCCTTTTTCTTCCATCATTTTATTGAAGCCTTTGATGTCTCTGACACCATGGGCCGCAAAATCATTATATCTCTGCAGCATTTCCCTGACTGCCCAGTTCAGGGCAGAGGACGCCTTTTTGGGGTCTGTCACAACAGGGATGAGCAGATGAGGGATCCCATTATATACACTCAGTTCTACTACCTTGGGGTCAACCAGCAGCAGTTTGACTTCCTTCGGGTCTGCTTTATACAGGATACTTGTGATCAGGGTATTGATGCAGACGGACTTACCGCTGCCTGTGGCACCTGCGATCAGCAGATGGGGCATTTTTGCGATATCCGTCACCACAGGGTTCCCTGCAATATCCTGTCCCAGCGCAAAGGCCAGTTTGGATTCATGCTGTTTGAAAGCATCACTTTCCAGCAGGGTTCTCATATAAACGGACTGGGTCTCCTTATTGGGCACTTCGATGCCTACCGCCGCTTTGCCGGGGATCGGCGCTTCGATACGGATGCCGCTGGCCGCCAGATTCAGGGCAATGTCATCGGCCAGATTGACAATCTTGCTTACTTTCACGCCCTGACTGGGAGAAAGTTCGTATCTTGTTACTGTAGGGCCTTTGGAGATCTGAATGACCTTTGCATCCACGCCAAAGCTTTTCAGGGTAGATTCCAGTTTCCGCGCATTTTCGATCATTTCGGAACGATTGCCGCCGCTGCCTGTTTGAGGATCCGCCCCCAAAAGATCGATGGGAGGATAAATATAGGGTTTTTCCATCTCTGCCGGTTCTACGGGGATCTCAGGAGCGGGTACTTCTTCAGATTTTTTCTCTGCTGCAGCAGGTTCTTCCACAGATTCTTCCATCATTTCCACAGGAACTTCTTCTACGGGTTCCTCAACCAATTCTTCTTCCGCGGGAATTTCATCCGCTTCCGACATTTCGATAATCGGAATGTCCTCTTCCACAGGCTCCGCTGCTTTTCGGGGGATCATGGTCGCTTCATCCACACCGGCAATATCAATAATAGGTGCATCTTTGTCGATTTCAGGCATCTGCACGACCGGCGCAGCCGCTGTCATTTCCACAGGAAGCTCTTCCTGCATCTGCACTGCCTTCAGCGCAGAATCCGCCATCATGGACGCTGCCGCTTTCATGGCATTGCCGGATGTTTCCGCTACATATTTTTCCGCTGCCGCCTTCAGATTGGCTTCTTTTTCCTTTTCCTTTACAAAGTCAAAGATAGGCTCCCGTTTCTTTGTTTCCAGATTGGCAGGTTTCTTCTGGAAAACCGTTTCCTGCACATAAGGGATTTCCTCCCCTTCGCTTTCGTGGAGTTCAATATTAAAGTCCCCCTTGGACATGGTTTTCTTTTTGCGTTCCGCCTTCACGGCCAGTCGTTCTGCCTCGAACTGTTCTTGCTGACGGATACGGTCTGCCTTATTTTTGATTTTTTCGTTCTTTACTCTCTTTCTTTCCTTGCCATGGGCATGGGCATCCGCAATGGCATGGAAGAAGGATTTTCCTGTGGCCATCACAACGGAAATGATCCCCACCGCCAGCAGAATGATCACACTGCCCAGCGTATCCAATGCGGAATGCAGGCCGCCGCCGATCAGGCCGCCAAAGAGACCGCCGTTGCTGAAGGCTCCCTGCTCGTATAATTTACCGCAATATCTGACAAAAGACAGCTCCGTCTCTCTGCTGACAGGATTGATGACCTGCGCCGCAGCGGCCAGTGTCAGCAAAAACAGGAATGCACCGATACCACGTACAACCGGATATCTCTTTTCTTCGCTTGCCAGCATCCACACGCAGTAGAGCACTACAAACACAGGCAACAGCAGTCCGCTGAAGCCAAAAAGCCCCTTCACCAAGGCACTGATCAAACCGCCGATGATCCCCATCTTATCTGTCAGCAGGCTGACAAACACGATGATAGAAACCACAATGATCAGCAGCAGGATGATCTCATCCAGAAGACTGTCTCCGAAGCGGGCAGGCTTCGCACTTACCTTTGTAGTCTCTTTTTTCACTGCATTTTCCGCAGATTTTGTTTCCGTCTTTTTTTCACCGCTTTTCGACGTTGTTTTCTTTGTTCCCGTCGCTTTTTTTGCAGTGGTTTTGGCAGGGGTCTTCTTATTTTTCTGTTCCGCCAAATCTCTCACCTCGTTTATATTCATATCATAAGATAAAATTTTCTAACACTTTATTATAGCACAGATTTTTTTTGCAAGCAAATATCCCTTACGTTACCATAACATAAGGGATATCTTCTTATCCTATTCTTTTTTTTGCAGGGAAAGAGCTGCCACCGTTCCCAGAACCAGCACAAATCCAATAAAATCCATGATATGAAAATCTGCCCCAAGGAACACCAGTGAAACGATGACCGCCACGATGGGTTCAATCATCCCCAACAGACTGCCCATAAAAGGGCCTACGATGCTGACCCCTTTCAGATAGAGAGAAAAGGCCACCGCCGTGCCAATGATCACCACACCTGCCGTTGCAAGGACTGTTCCTTTATCAAACACGACTGCATATGTCCATGGGCGCACTACGATCAGCATCACAATGCCCGCGATAAACATGGCATATCCCACAACAGAATATACCCCATATTTTCTTAACAAATCACCGGAAAGCAGGTTATAAGCCGCCGCAGAAGCTGCCGCACCCAGCCCGAAAATCAACGCCAGAGTTGTAATGGTCATGCTATGAATATCTCCATGGGTACTCAGCAGGAACACCCCCAGCAGGGCACAGAAGATAGCCGCCGCTTCAAATCTTTTCGGCAGTCGCTTCTGCTTCATGCAGACGATCGCCAGAATGATGAGAGGCGCCAGAGATTGCAGCACCGTTGCCGTACCTGCATTGGAATACTGTATGGCCGCAAAGTAGGTATACTGACAGGTCAGCATACCGCCCATGGAAAAGAGCAGCAGCCGCTTTTTATCCACAGGATGTTTCCAGACATCCCCCATCTTCTTCTTTGTCAGCAAAAGCCCCAGTATGATCAGTAGCAGTCCCGCAAATATCAGACGCATGGTCACCAGCCATTCTGCCGTGATCCCTTTTTCCTGAAATAAATATTGTCCAAAACAGCCGGAAAGCCCCCAGCACGCCCCGCCAGAGAGGGTAATCAGGATACCCGCTGTACGATTTTCTTTTGTAGCCATGATTTTTCACCTCATGGTAAAGGATAATATAATTTCTACAAAAAAACAAGAAGGGCTTTCACCCTTCTCATATCCTTCCAACCCAATGCAGAATTGCATCCCTTAAAAAAGCAGCACATCCCTCTACTTCTTTATCATAATATCCCCTAAATCTGTCATCCAGCACATACATCTGTGCCACACCCTTGTGTGCATTTTCCGTATACTGCTTCCATGTCATGCTGAGCCATTCTTTATGCAGCATCATAGCTCTTTTGCCTACTTCTCCTTTTGGATCTGCTCCAGCCAGCACAGCTTCCTGCAGCACCCGTTCCACTTCCCTCTTCAGATTTTCAAAACGTTCATAATCCCCTTCCGTCATCTGCAGCAATTTACGGTTTGCAGTATCCATTTCCGCATCGCCATATTTTTCACGCACTTCTTTTCCGTATACCGCCTCGTTTTCCTCCACGATACGCTGTTTGAATCCTTCAAAACGTTCTTTTTCAGACATCTCTCTTTCCCCTTTCATAGATGCAATCGTACATTTTACGTTTTTTATCATATTCGCGGTCTCTTTCTGCCGGTTTTCCAATTCCTGCAGATGTTCCCATAAAGCTTTCTCCAAATCAAAATCCTTTTGGTAAAGAATCTGCCGGATCTCTTCCAATGAAAACCCTCGTTCTCTGTAAAAAAAGATCTGCTGGAGCAGGATCATTTCCTTTTCCCCATAAAACCGATGTCCCACATCATTGACCCTTGCAGGCTTCAATAAGCCGATGCTGTCATAATAGCGCAGCGTCCTGCTGCTGACACCGGAAAGTACTGCCAATTCCCGAATACTATATTCCATCTTTTCACCTCCTATATCCATAGGATAGCCTATGACGCTGCGTCAATGTCAACCTTTTTTGCAAAGAAAAACCCACCCTCGAAGGAGAGTGGGTCAAATATTCCTATGTAAGTGAATTAGATCACATAGCCGTTTGCTTTCAGAGCAGCAACCATTTCTTCATAGTGTGCTTTGTTTCTTGTTTCAACAGCTACGTCTACTACTACGTTAGATACAGCTACGCCTTTTGCTCTTCTGTTGTGGTGTACATCCAGAATGTTTGCGCCTGTTTCGGAGATGATCTGCAGCAGCTGGATCAGCTGACCGGGTTTATCAGCCATCATTACGGAGAATTCAGCGATTCTGCCGTTTTCCTGCAGGCCTTTGTCGATGATTCTGTCCAGAACGTTAACGTCTACGTTACCGCCGGAAACTACGCATACAACGTTTTTGCCAGCCAGATCTACTTTGTTTGTCATAGCAGCAGCTACGGAAACAGCACCAGCGCCTTCTGCTACCATTTTGTGTTTTTCCAGCAGCATCAGGATTGCGGAAGCGATTTCAGCTTCTGTTACTGTTACAACGCCGTCAACATATTTCATAACAGCTTCGAATGTCAGGTCGCCGGGTTCTTTTACAGCGATACCGTCAGCCATTGTTGCTACGCTAGCCAGTTTTTCGATTTTTTTGTGTTCTACGGACTGTTTCATGGAAGGAGCACCTGCTGCCTGAACGCCGTATACTTTGCAGTTAGGGTTGATTGCTTTTACAGCTGTAGCGATACCAGCGATCAGACCGCCGCCACCGATGGGGCACAGAATTACTTCAGCTTCGGGCAGTTTGTCCAGAATTTCCAGAGCTACTGTACCCTGACCAGCCATAACGTATTCGTCATTGAAGGGGTGCAGGAATGTGTAGCCGTGTTCTTTCTGCAGTTCTACTGCTTTTGCAGCTGCGTCATCATATACGCCGGGAACCAGAACAACTTCTGCGCCATAGCTCTTTGTAGCTTCTACTTTTGCCAGAGGAGCACCTGCGGGCATGCAGATTGTAGCTTTGATACCTTTTTTCTGAGCGGACAGAGCTACGCCCTGTGCGTGGTTACCTGCGGAGCAAGCGATTACGCCTTTTGCAGCTTCTTCATCTGTCAGGCTGTTTGTTTTTACATAAGCGCCTCTCAGTTTGAAGGAACCTGTCAGCTGCATGTTTTCGCATTTGATGTATACATTTGCGTTGGGGTTGATGAATGCGGATTCGTACATAGGTGTTACTCTAGCAACGCCTTCCAGTGTTTTTTTTGCTTCCTGAATCATTTCCAGTGTCAGCATGATGATCACTCCTATTTCTTATTTTCGTTTTATTTTTGTCTCTATACCAAGGACTATTGTTTGCCCTTGTCCTTCTCTTGAATACACCCTCATTATAGTCCCGAAAATCCGCATCCGTCAACGGTTTTTTGCGATTTATTTAACATTTTGGACGTTTTTGGCAGATGTTCCAGTCATTCCACGACACATGTACAAATCTCCGTACACCATAAAATTTCACGGACACTTCTTGTGCGTTTTTTCCTTGGAGGAAAACCCTGCCCGCGGCATAAAAAAAGAGCATGTTTCAAACATGCTCTTTGGATCAATTATGCAGACACGCCATTGTTTCCTCTGCTGCTTTTACGCTTACGCATACGCTGCAGGGGCTGTCTGTTTTCATTGTGGATATATTCCGGCTGCGCCTTGCCGTTCACCACATCTTCTGTGATGATGCAGCGTTCCACTGTGGTTTCTGTAGGGATTTCATACATCACGGGGTTGATGAATTCCTCTACGATAGAGCGAAGGCCACGGGCACCTGTTTCTCTTTCCATGGCTTTTCTTGCAATGGCTCTCAGGGCTTCTTCCTTGAACTCCAGAATGACATCATCCAGCGCAAACAGGTATTCATACTGTTTGGTCAATGCATTCTTAGGTTCTGTCAAAATATGCACAAAGGCATCTTCGTCCAGATTATCCAGCGTTACCACAACAGGCAGACGGCCGATAAATTCAGGGATCAGGCCATATTTCAGGAGATCCTGAGGCATCAGGCTCTGTAGCAGCTCGTCGTTTGTTTTATCCAGCTTACTCTGTACTTCTGCGCCAAAACCGATGACCTTGTGACCCATACGGCTCTGGATAATCTTTTCGATCCCGCCGAAAGCACCACCGCAGATAAAGAGGATATTTGTTGTATCGATCTGGATGAATTCCTGATGGGGGTGTTTTCTGCCGCCTTGAGGAGGCACGCTTGCTACTGTACCTTCCAAGATCTTCAGCAGTGCCTGCTGTACGCCTTCCCCACTGACGTCTCTTGTGATGGATACGTTTTCGCTTTTCTTTGTGATCTTATCGATTTCATCGATATAGATGATGCCGCGCTCTGCGCGTTCGATATCATAATCTGCCGCCTGAATCAGTTTCAGCAGGATATTTTCCACGTCTTCACCAACGTAGCCCGCTTCTGTCAGGGATGTGGCATCGGCAATGGCGAAGGGTACATTCAGCACCTTTGCCAGTGTCTGCGCCAGCAGTGTTTTCCCTGTGCCGGTAGGGCCTACCAGCAGGATATTGCTCTTCTGCAACTCCACATCATCGGCTTTTGCGTCCATGTAAATACGTTTGTAGTGATTATATACTGCAACAGCCAGTGCCTGTTTCGCTCTGTCCTGACCGATGACATATTCGTCCAGTGTGGCTTTGATTTCCTTTGGTTTGGGCACATTGAAGTTTTCTTCCTTATCTGCCAGCACATCGTATTCTTCATCGATGATATCAGCGCACAGATCGATACATTCATCGCAGATATACACATTGGGTCCCGCGATCAGTTTTTTCACCTGATCCTGTGTTTTACCACAGAAGGAACAACGCAGCTTATTCATGTCTTCTGTTTTACCGGGCATTTATCATTTCTCCTTTGTCTGGGGTCTTGTGATAACATCGTCGATCAGGCCATAAGCCTTTGCTTCTTCCGCAGTCATGAAATTATCGCGTTCTGTGTCTCTTTCCACTTCTTCCACGGGTTTCCCTGTGTTTTCCGCCAGAATCTTGTTCAGTTTCTGTTTGGTACGCAGGATGTTTTCCGCATGGATGCAGATATCTGTTGCCTGACCTCTGGCACCGCCGGAGGGCTGGTGGATCATCACTTCTGCATTGGGCAGCGCATATCTTTTGCCCTTTGCACCGCCTGCCAGAAGGAAGGCACCCATGCTGGCTGCCATACCGATACAGATGGTGGATACATCGGGTTTGATATACTGCATGGTATCATAAATCGCCATGCCGGCTGTTACAGAACCACCGGGGCTGTTGATGTACAGGCTGATGTCCTTATCAGGATCTTCCGCTGCCAGAAACAGCAGCTGTGCCACAACAAGGCTTGCTGTCACATCGTTTACTTCTTCACCCAGAAAAATGATTCTGTCCTTTAACAATCTGGAATAAATATCATAAGAACGTTCACCGCGGTTGGACTGTTCCACGACCATAGGTACTAAACTCATTATGATTCCTCCTTTTTATCTAAATAGGCACAGTTTCCTGTGCCTATCTAACTTACATATTTTACTTGAAAATTTTGCTTTCAAGTCTGCAGCGCAGCTGATTATTCAGCGTCTTTCAGAACTGCTGTGTCTTCGATCACTTTCATTGCTGCTCTTACCAGCATATCCTGTTTCAGTGCTTCTTTGTCGTCTTCCTGGATCATTTCCAGCATTGTTTTGCCGTCGATACCGTAGGATTCGCCGTATTTGCAAACTTCTGCATCCAGTTCTTCATCGGAGATCACCAGATTTTCAGCTTTTGCGATTGCTTCCAGCATCAGTCTTGCGTCTACGGATTTCATGGATGTATCTTTGAATGTTTCTCTGATTGTAGCTTCATCTGTACCCATGTACTGGTAGTAGATATCCATGGACAGACCCTGACGAACGATGTTTTCTTCGAATTCTCTCATCATGCTGTCGATTTTGTTATCGTACATAACCTGAGGTACTTCCATTGTGCAGTTTGCTACTGCTGCATCCAGCAGTTTGTCGCCCTGCAGCTGTTTTGCTCTTTCTGTTTTTTCTGTAGCCAGTTTAGCCAGGATATCTGCTTTGTATTCATCCAGTGTGGAGAATTCGGATACATCTTCAGCAAATGCATCGTTCAGTTCGGGCAGTTCTTTTGCTGTCAGTGCATTCAGTTTGATTGCGAATACAGCGGGTTTGCCAGCCAGTTCGGGAGCGTGGTAAGCTTCGGGGAATGTTACGTTGATGTCGAATTCTTCGCCAATGTTGTGGCCTACGATTGCATCTTCGAAACCTTCGATGAAGGAGTGAGAACCCAGTTCCAGTTCGTGACCTTCTGCTTTGCCGCCGTCGAAGGGAACACCGTCAACGGAACCCAGGTAGTCGATGTTAGCGATATCGCCCATCTGTGCTGCTCTGTCTGTTACTTCAACTTTTCTTGCGTTCTGTCTCTGAACTTTTTCCAGTTCCAGCATAAGGTCTGTATCTGTTACTTCAGCGGAAACTTTTTCTACTTCCAGACCTTTGTACTGACCCAGTGTTACTTCGGGTTTTACTGTAACGTCACAAACGAATTTCACGCCTTTGCCGGATTCGATGTATTCGATATCCAGAGTGGGAGCGGATACAACATCCAGACCCAGTTCTTTCACTGCTGCCATGTAGTTTTCGGGGAAGATGTGGTTGATTGCATCTTCGTAGAAGAAGCCTTCGCCGAACTGTTTTTCAACGATCTTTCTGGGTACTTTACCTTTTCTGAAACCGGGCAGAGCGATTTCGTTTTTGTGTTTGTTGTAAGCAAAAGCCAGACCTGTTTCCAGAACTTCTGCGCCTACTTCAAAAGAGAATTTTACTGCTGTTTTTTCTTTGCTAATTACTACTGCGTTCATTAGTAGTTCCTCCTTAAAAATTTAAGATAATGACAACCCTGTCTTATTGTTTTTTTATGATGGTGCCATAATTCGAATGCAGTCCTTACAACTGCACAATCAAAGTTGATTATAACATACCAGTTTTTGAAAATCTACAGGTAAATGCAAATTTTCCGCTGTATTTCAGCAAAAAATACACTCAAAGGATATCATATTCCGCAGAAATGAGTTCTGCCTCCGTGTTTTTCTCCATAAAATCCAGAATATGCTGGATCTGGCTGTCTGCATGGCGTTTTTCATTGGTCACGCAGGCAAAGCCGATCACGATCATCTTATGCTCATCATGCAGGTCTGTCTCCGCCACAGAAACATTGAATTTGTGCCTTGTTTTTTCCACCAGACTTTTGACCACCATCCGCTTTTCCTTCAGGCTGGACACCCATTCCGCCCGAAAGGTGACTTCGCAAGTTCCTACGATCATCCTTCTCACCCCTTCGACAAAAATCGTATATACGAAAAAATCGGTCTTGATATTCTCAAAACCGATTTTCTAAAGCGCGAGACGAGATTCGAACTCGCGACCCTCGCCTTGGCAAGGCGATGCTCTACCACTGAGCCACTCGCGCACTTTATGAAGTTTGTTGAAAAAAGAAGCGCGAGACGAGATTCGAACTCGCGACCCTCGCCTTGGCAAGGCGATGCTCTACCACTGAGCCACTCGCGCATATCGTTTTCAACGAGGTGTATCTTATCAGACTTTCGGATGATTGTCAACACCTTTTTTATTACATTTTTGCTTTCTCTTTTGAAAGAGAAAAGCGCGAGACGAGATTCGAACTCGCGACCCTCGCCTTGGCAAGGCGATGCTCTACCACTGAGCCACTCGCGCATATGGTGCCCAGAACCGGAATCGAACCAGTGACACGTGGATTTTCAGTCCACTGCTCTACCAACTGAGCTATCTGGGCATAAAAGATATTTGTTTTTTATGAAGCTGCCCGAGACCGGGATCGAACCGGTACGGGTGTTACCCCGCAGGATTTTAAGTCCTGTGCGTCTGCCAATTCCGCCACTCGGGCTTACATTTTTCTGCGTTGTTTCAGCCGCTCAATTAATATACCAAACCAGACAGAGTTTGTCAACAACTTTTTTCACTTTTTTTAAAAAATTTCTCCACCCTATAAAAAGGTGGAGAAATCAAGGTTTATTCCATATCGGGTGCTGTGACGAAAGGCTTGGTGACTTCCTTTGCATCCCGCGTATAATGTCCACCACGCAACGCCCTTGCCATTCCATCCTCACCTTCCCAACAAACCACTTCGCCCACTGCATTTCTGCCTTCCATATAGGCAAAATTATCCTTCATCACCAGATCAAAACCCTCTTTCTGCAGTTCTTTTCCACATTCAATAAAAATCAATCCTTCTTCTACAGGATAAACAAATTCTTTCCAGTTTCGATCTCCCCAGTTGCCAAAAATCAAAGACATTTCTGTAATCCTTTCGTCCTGACACATCCCCAGAAAATTCCCTTGATATGTAAGATATCCGTCCAATGGTGCATTCATCTTCTGGTAACCGTCAACGCCTCCGCTGGCCATTCTCCAGAGGAACAGATGCGTTCTTTCCACCGGCACGACAAACAGCCCCTCTTCCTGGCTGCCCACCAGAACCGTTGCACCATCGTCCCCCTCAAATTTCAGAAGGATTTCTTCGGACGGCGGATAACGAAGCCCTCTCTCGCAGGCATAAAAAGCATCTTCCGGCGAAAAATGCAACTGATTGATACAAATATGAAAACCGAAAAGTACAAAAATCAGGACGATATAGAGTATCGTCTGCCATTTACGCTTCCGCATTGTCCGTCACCTCCCCTGTCTCCAGATCAACCGTTACTGTCAGATCCTCGGTGCGGATTTCCAGTGTTTTTGTATCTACTGGTACATCATACAGATGGTCAACACCAATGCCATAATAGCCACCTTTTTTGTAGCCACCGCCGCCTTCATTGATCTCATTTCCTTCTTCATCGTAAATCCCCAGAGAAATCGTCATGCTCCATCCATTACTTCTGGCAAAAGGACTGCGTTTCGTATGATAGACTACATCCAGCATACCATCCTCATAATAATAAATATCATCCAAAATCAATGTATCATCGTAAATCTGATATTCTTTATCCAGCTCCATCTGCCATACCATTGGTGCATCGGTGGGCGGTTCATATTCTTCGAAATAGTTGGAAATCGTACTAGCCGTCATGCTAATCATAGGAAGAAATGTTACAAACAAAAGATAAACCACAACAACTCTTGAAATTCGCCATACCCATCCCAGCAGGGCATGGTGTTCCTGATCCAATTCCCGGCCGATCTCCGCCGCTTCCCCCATATATTCCACAGCCATATATTCCGCCGCTTCCTCGTCCATGCCTTCCGCCATCAGGTCTTCCTTCAGGTCGGCCATGTGCTCCGCCAGTTCCCGACGGATGGCCTTATGGTCATATTTGAATTTCACAAAGGAAAGCACCTCATCCAGATACTGTTCCCATCTCTTTTCATCCATACCTTCACCCCTCTCAGGCGAATCCTCTTGCCCCAATGACACGCTCCACAGAAGTGCTGAACACTTCCCACTGCTTCTTTTCCTCTGCCAACTGCGCCTTTCCAGCCCCTGTGATGCGGTAATATTTTCTCTCTTTGCCATTTTCCGCCTGCGCACGGTAAGACTTCACATAGCCCAGATTTTCCATCTTATGCAGAACGGGATACAGTGTCCCTTCCTTGAACTGAAACACATTCTGGCTGCGCTCTTTCAGTTCTTTGATGATTTCATAGCCATAACAATCCTTTTCTTCCAATAATGCCAACAGCATCAAAATCGTACTGCCGCCAATCAGGTTTTTATCCATCCTTCACCCCTCCTTACCTAGAACCTCTATGTATCACTATCATACCTAGAAATTCTAGGTATGTCAATGTCCAAAGAAAAAGCTACCTTACGGGAGCCTTTTCCTTAGAGGAGATTTTATTTGGATTCTGCTGTCTGTTTTCTTAATCATCATAGTCTTTTTCCGCTTTCAGAATCTTACCTGTTTCTGCACTGATTTCGTAATCATATTCCACGCGGCCTTTTTCAAATTCCACATCATACTTCACAATACCATCATCACGGTCTTTTTCCGCTTTCAGTTTTGTTACTTCACCTTTCTTCAGACCCGCATGTTTCAGAGCAATATCCTTTGCTTTTTCCAGACCGATATCTTTCTCTTTAGCCTTTTCTTTATCCTTGAAGGTATCCGCATCGGTTACTGTATTTTTCTCTTTTTTATCACCAAACGTGTCCGCATCCGTTACGGTAAAGCCATCACTGGTCAATGTCACTGTTTTTGTGTCATCGTCCCATTCTACCACCTTATCCATGATCTGACCGATCGCCCGCAGAGGCAGATAGGTGGAACCATCATACAGCAGAGGATAGCTCCGCTTGCCTGTCGATGTTTTAAAAATTTCTTCCTTCCCATCGATCACAATGGTAAAATCTTTTCTTACCTGAACAGAAATATTTTTCGCCTTGCTATCTACCGCTTTGTTAGAAGAATCTTCGGCCTCTCTTTTCCCTTCCAGTGTAATGGTCTTGGTATCTTCGTCCCAGTTTACATTTTTGCCCAACGCCTCACCAATGGCTCTCAGCGGCAGATAAGTGGAGTCTTCATATACTAATGCAAAGGCTGCAGAACCATCCGCACGCTTGAAATTTTTTTCCTTCCCATCGATAACGATGGTAAAATCAGGGCGAAGTCTCGCTGTTTCATAATCGATCGCCGCCATGGCAGGCATCGCCATTGCCGCTGTCATCACCAATGTTGTCCCCAGTGCAATCCATTTTTTCTTCATATCTCTCACCCTTTCCATAGTATTTCTCCTTGTTTTCTATAAAATAACATAAATCCTACATAAATGCTATACTTTTTTCAATTTTATGGATAATGATTTTTTATTGATAATTATGATTGTATTTATTTTCCTGATAAAACAAAAAAGGACAAGCATTTGCTTGTCCTTTTTTCACTGGGCGGAGAAGGATTCGAACCTTCGAAGCTATCGCAACAGATTTACAGTCTGCCCCCTTTGGCCGCTCGGGAATCCACCCATATGCAGTTAAAAAGCACTTTGAAAGTCCTATAAACTCTCAAAATAGAATAGTATATTAACTTCAACCAATACTCCATAGAAAGGAGGTGATCCAGCCGCACCTTCCGATACGGCTACCTTGTTACGACTTCACCCCAGTCACTGGCTTCACCTTCGGCGGCTCCTTCCTTACGGTTAGGTCACCGACTTCGGGTGCTTCCAACTCCCATGG
>NZ_JBGVHV010000016.1:0-2978 GCF_045122575.1 Anaerotignum sp.
AGTGCACCTTTTTTGGTGCCCAAAATCAATACCCCCAGAAAAATCATGCAATCCCCCATGTGAGAGTAGCCATGCAAAGAAGGAATTTTAACGGCATAAATACCAATAAAGGTAAGTGCCGCCATCATGCCCGTTTTTGTCAGGTCTTTGATAGAATATGTACTGTTCATTTCTTTTTTACCTCTCCTTTAAATTGCCCGCACACCGGATCTGGAAAGCATCTTCACCAAAACCCACAAGCAGGCACCTCTTCTTGTTACTTCGGTTTTTATTGTAGCATGACAATATGCGGCAGAACACCCTTCTTCTTCCATCGTTACAAATTGTACGGGTTCAATTTATACAACTGTATCCATACAATTATTCAGACATTCAGACAAAAAAAGCCCCCTGCTTGCGCAGGGGGGGCAAATCGTTAAAGAACCACAAAATTTTCTGCTTCATCCACATCTACCGTCAGCACTGCGCCGGGCTCTACCTGATCGGCAATAATCTTTCTTGCCAGCAGGGTTTCCACATGGCGCTGCACCAGTCGTTTCAAAGGTCTTGCGCCGAAAGCAGGGTCATAGCCCGTTTCGATGATGTGGTTTTTCGCCCGTTCTGTCAGTTCGCATTTCAGCTGTTTGTCTGCCAGTCTGCCGTTCAGATCCTTCAGGATCAGGTTGATGATATGGGTGATGTTATCCTTCGTCAGAGGTTTGTAGAAGACGATCTCATCCAGTCGATTCAGGAATTCGGGACGGAAGGACTGTTTCAGCAATGCCTCCACTTCCATTCTTGCGTCGTCGGAAATTTCGCCTGTTTCGTCGATGCCATCCAGCAGGTAAGAAGAACCCAGATTGGAGGTCAGGATGATAACTGTATTTTTGAAATCTACCGTTCTGCCCTGAGAATCGGTGATCCGTCCGTCATCCAATACCTGCAGCAGGATATTGAACACATCGGGATGGGCTTTTTCCACTTCGTCGAACAGGATAACGGAATAAGGTTTTCTTCTGACTGCTTCTGTCAGCTGGCCGCCTTCTTCATAGCCCACATATCCGGGAGGGGCACCGATCAGACGGGACACGCTGAATTTTTCCATATATTCCGTCATATCGATACGAACCATGTTCTTTTCATCATCAAACAGACATTCCGCCAGTGTTTTCGCCAGTTCCGTTTTGCCTACACCGGTAGGGCCCAGGAACAGGAAGGAACCGATAGGTCTGTTGGGGCTCTGGATGCCGGCACGGCTTCTCAAAATCGCTTCAGAAACCTTAGTCACGGCCTCTTCCTGACCAACTACCCTTTCATGGAGGATATCTTCCATATGAAGCAGTTTATCTCTTTCCCCTTCCATCAGTTTGGATACAGGGATACCAGTCCAGCGTTCGATGATACGGGCGATTTCTTCGTCTGTTACCTTATCTCGCAGCAGTACGTTTCTGCCGCTGTTTTCTTCAGCAAAGCGTTCTTTTTCTTCCAGTTCCTTCTGCAGCTGAGGCAGTTTGCCATATTTCAGTTCTGCCGCCTTATTCAGGTCATATTTGCGTTCTGCCGCTTCGATTTCGGCGTTGACATCTTCAATTTCTTCACGCAGTTTCTGTACAATGCCGATGGCATCCTTTTCATTCTGCCATTTTGCCTGCAGTGCCGCAAATTCATCCCGCATTTCCGCCAGTTCCTTCTGGATCTCCTGCAGATGTTCCATGGAAAGTTTATCATTTTCTTTTTTCAGCGCTGCTTCTTCGATCTCGTGCTGGATGATCTTTCTCTGGATGATATCCAGTTCCATGGGCATGGAGTCCATTTCTGTTCTAATCATCGCGCAGGCTTCATCCACCAGATCGATAGCCTTATCGGGCAGGAAACGGTCGGAAATATATCTATTGGACAGGGTTGCCGCCGCAATGATGGCCTGATCCTGAATTTTTACGCCGTGATAAACTTCATATCTTTCCTTCAGGCCACGGAGGATGGCAATGGTATCTTCCACCGTAGGTTCGCTGACCAGAACGGGCTGGAAACGACGTTCCAAAGCGGGGTCTTTTTCCACATACTGTCTGTATTCATTCAGGGTTGTAGCACCGATACAATGGAGTTCACCACGAGCCAGCATGGGTTTCAGCAGGTTGCCTGCATCCATGGCGCCTTCGCTCTTGCCTGCGCCGACGATAGTATGCAATTCATCAATGAACAGAATGATCTTGCCTTCGCTTTTCTTTACTTCGTTCAGGACTGCTTTCAGTCTTTCTTCAAATTCACCTCTGAATTTCGCCCCTGCGATCAGGGAACCCATATCCAGAGAAAAAATGGTTTTATCTTTCAGGCTGTTGGGCACGTCTTCTTTGACGATTCTCTGGGCCAGACCTTCGGCAATGGCCGTTTTACCAACGCCGGGTTCCCCAATCAGAACAGGGTTGTTCTTTGTTTTTCTGGACAGGATACGGATGACGTTACGAATTTCATCATCACGACCGATGACAGGGTCAAGCTTTTTGCTTCTGGCCTTTTCCACCAGATCGGTGCCGTATTTTTTCAGGGCATCGTAAGTGGCTTCGGGGGAATCGCTGGTCACACGGGTATTGCCGCGAACCGTTGCCAGCATTTTCATAAAGTCTTCCTTATTCACATTATACTGGCGAAAAATTTCCTTCAGAGAACTGTTAGGCGCATTGACCATTGCCATAAAAATATGTTCCACGGAAACGTATTCATCAGTCATGTTTTCTGCCAGTCGTTCTGCCGCAGTCAGTGTTTTTTCCACATCCACCGCCACTCTGGTCTGGCCGCCGCTGACACGGGGCAAACGTTTCACTTCATTTTCCACAGCCTGTGTCAGTCCGTTTACATTCACTTCCATTTTCTGCAGCAGCTGTGGGATGAGGCCGTCTTCCTGCTGCAAGAGCGCCAGTAACAGATGCTGCTGATCCAGCATGGGGTTGCCGTATTCGATGGCGCTGGACTGAGCGTTCTGGATGGCTTCCAGAGATTTC
>NZ_JBGVHV010000017.1:0-33760 GCF_045122575.1 Anaerotignum sp.
TCCAAAGGATGCATACAATAAAATTCACCACAGGGATCGCCAAAAGAATGAACATCAGCAGATAATCCCCCATAGACAATACTTCCGCCCGATTTTCCGTCTGTCTTTCCTCTCTGACCGATTCTTCTTTTTCCAAAGGCATGCCACAGTGCATACAGAACTGATCCTCCGCTTTCACTGCACCGCCGCATTTTTTACAGATTCTCGACATTTTTCCTTCTCCTTCCCAAACATTCACGATATATTTTCGTTATCATACCATAACAATCGGATTTAGGGAAGACCATTGACAAGTTTTAAGAAAATCTTTATAATTCGAAATCACGAAGAAAGCAAGACATAAAAATGATTTTCATGAACTTGTTTGATGAAAATCATTTTTTATGACTTATTTGCGAAGCAACCGACCAAAAAGCCGAAGGTTTTGAGGTTGTCTTCGATGTTGGAGAAAGGAGGAAAACCGATGAAAACCAATGATCTGACCCGCATTGCCCTGATGACGGCTATCCTTTGCATCCTTGCACCCATCAGTCTTCCCCTTCCTGTCAGTTCTGTTGCCCTGACACTGGCCACCTTCGCCCTCTATCTGATGGCTTATATCTTAAAGCCCAAACAGGCTGTGATCGCCGTAGGGCTGTATCTGCTTTTAGGGGCTGCAGGACTTCCCGTTTTTTCCGGCTATATGGCAGGCATCAGCCGTTTTGCCGCTCCCGGCGGCGGTTATCTTCTGGGCTATCTCTTCCTTGTTGCCCTTGGCGGATGGTTCGTGCACCGTTTTTCCACCCTTCCCCTGCAACTGCTGGGGCTCTTTCTCGGCACCTTTGTCATGTATCTTCCCGGCACCCTCTGGATGGCCTATGTAACAGGCATCCCCTTTCTTGCGGCTCTGCCTGCAGGCATACTGGTCTTCCTGCCGCTGGATATCCTGAAGATCCTTTTTTCCGCGTATATCGGCAGAAAAATCCAAAAACAGATCAAATAATAAAGCCTTCGGAAATATTCTTTCCAAAGGCTTTTCTTTTTTCTTATAAAATCAGAGTTGTTGCGATACTGAAATATACCACCAGCGCAATGGCATCGACCACGGTGGAGATCAGAGGGCCGGCCATCATGGCAGGGTCCAGTTTTACCGCCTTCGCAATGATAGGCAGGGCACAGCCCAGGGTTTTTGCCAGAAGAACGGCAACCCCCATACTGATGGATACAGTCAGGTCAATATTAAAGGGAGTTGCTTTATCAAAGAACGTCATACGCCCCATATTGATGATCGCCAGAACCAGACCACAGATCGCACCGACACGCAGTTCCTTCAGCACGACCTTAAAGGTATCACGCATCTGAATCTCACCCAGAGCCAGACCACGGATAATCATGGCAGAGGCCTGAGAACCGGCATTACCGCCGGTACCTGTAATGATCGTCATGAAGCTGGACAGAACGACCACAGAATCCAGCAGATCCTGATACATCCCGATGACAAAGGCACTCAATGTACCGGAGATCATCAGAACGCACAGCCAGGGGATACGGTTCTTTGCCAGGGCGATCACGCTCATTTTCAGATATTCATCATCGGAGGGCAGAACAGCATTCATCAGTTCCATATCTTCGGTGGTTTCCTGTTCGATAACGTCCACGATATCGTCGACTGTGATAATGCCAACCATACGGTTTTCCTTATCTGTGACAGGCAAAGCCATCCAGTTATATTTTTTGAAGATATTTGCTACTTCTTCCTGGTCATCCAGTGTATTTACCGCCATAACGTCATCCTGCATCAGGTCGCCAACAGTGGCTTCATCGTCGGCACAGATCAGCGTTCTCAGAGGCACTACACCGATCAGTTTTCTCTGGGCATCGATGACATAGCAGGTGTAGATGGTTTCCTTATCCATCCCTACCTTTTTGATTTCAGACAGGGCATAGGCCGCTGTCATATGGGCACGCAGGCGCACAAATTCAATGGTCATCAGGCTGCCCGCGGAATTTTCGGGATAGTTCAGAAAGCGGTTAATAAGCTGTCTCGTTTCCGCATCTGTGTTGCGCAGCACCTTTTTGACCAGATTGGCAGGTGCTTCCTCCAGAAAGTCGATCGTATCATCCAGAAACATTTCATCTACGATGTTGCGTACTTCTCGGTCTGTGATCGACTGTACGATATGTTCCTGTGTGTCATTATCCATATAGGAAAATACTTCCGCCGCCACGTCTTTCGTCAGCAGACGGAAAACAAACAGCTGTTTTTCATCGGAAAGTTCTTCAAAATATTCCGCAATGTTGGCAGGCTGTTCTTCGTTCAGTTCCTGTTTCAGCTGAAGATATTGTCCGCTTTCCATCAAAGCGGTGTAATTATCGAACAAGATCTGCATTTCTTCATCCATTATTTTCACCCCAAATCCAAATAAAAAAAGCACAGCTTTTTTGATACAAAAATCTAAAATCGCCGTGCCGGTTTATCTGAAAAAAGGCATAAAGACGCAGAGTCAGCCCAAAATATCAAAAAGAGGCTGTCCCGAATGCACGGCAATATTCATCTCAACAAATCGTCGGTTACCCTCAGGTTCTAAAGGGATACTGTCTTTACTATGACTGCCGTCCATTCCATTTCACCTCATCTTTCTTAACTGAAATATTACTTAACTTCTTCAGTATATTCCTTCAAAATTTTTCAGTCAACACCCTTTCGAAAATTTGGTGAAAAGTTTGCATATCCTATTGGATGCGCCTGTTTTTTTTGGTATACTAAGGAAGAAAATACAGCAAAATACACTTTTAAGGAGGAATTTCCAATGGCTCTGAAAGATACATTGAAAGAATTTAAGGAATTTGCGGTAAAAGGCAATGTGGTTGATATGGCTGTCGGCGTGATCATCGGCGGTGCGTTCGGCAAAATCGTGACTTCCTTTGTAAATGACCTGATCATGCCCGTGATCGGCAAAATCACAGGCGGCACAGACTTCACACAGATGTACCTGCCTCTGGACGGCAACACATACGCAACACTGGAAGAAGCACAGGCGGCAACAGCAACGATCGCTTACGGCTCCTTTATCACACAGGTACTGGACTTCGTCATCGTTGCATTCGTGATCTTCTTTGCGCTGAAAGCTCTGGTAAAATTCAAAAAACCCGAAGCACCCGCACCCGAAGAAGCACCTACAACAAAAGTATGCCCCTTCTGCAAAATGGAGATCCCCATCGAAGCAACAAGATGCGGTCACTGCACATCTGAACTGTAAGACCTTTTTCTGGGGCCAGCCCCAGACCCCGCAAGGGGAATCTGGTCAAAGCATCTTCCTTCGGAAGACGGCTTCGCCGCCGCCTTGTTCTTGGCGGTGCTCATACCCCTTGACCCTTATACGCCACAAAACTACGTTTTGTGGATGGAAAATAATTGGAACATGAAAAAAGGAGAGAATATTTCTCTCCTTTTATTTTGTCTGGGATTGAAAAACTCGACTGATTTCCGTCAGGATTTTTTCCACTTCCACATTCCCTTTATATTTCATTTCCATCAGCTGATCGCCCTCTCTGGCAAGGATATGTAGTCTTTCGCCTTTTTCGCCTGTGATCTTACAAACGATCACTTCATCCAGCGTTCCTTTTGGAATATCCAGAACCTCTCTTCCGGCATCTGTCCAGTCCAGTTCTGCCCCGGAATATATGCCGGCTCCCCTCACGACATGCTCCGTCAGTTTTTCAAACTTTCTTTCTGCCAGCATTTCCAGACGGTAATTCCAGTATTGTGTCTGCAGACCGGTCAGTTCTCCCGTATGCTGTTCTTCCATATACTGGGTCATAAAAATTTTTCGTTCTGCCACAGGCAGGTTTTTATATTTCACACCGTAATTCTGCACTCTGCTCCAGAATTTTGCATCACGGTACTCATTATTTTTCTGAAAATCCGTGCCGTTTCGAAGGCCAAACCCTTCTCTGGATAGGTCAACAGGCACACCATATCTTTCCCAGTCGCCTGCCTGCAGTTCTTCCACCCGAACAACAGGCAATTCTGCATACGAAATCTTTTCAGGCATATCAAAGGTTTCTTCGTTCATATTGCAGGCATAATAGCCCGCTGCCGCCAGCAGCAGCACAAGTACAGCAATGCAGACCGTATTTCTCCCGCGTCTTCCATGCCAGTCGATGTCACTGTCCTCCCAGCGGCCTTCTTCCTGCAGCTGTCGCTGTTCTTCCAGTTCTGCCTGTTTCCTTTTCAGACGTTTTCTGTGGAAATGGTTAAAAACAAAACCAAAGAGCAAAATTGCGACCCAATGCCATGTTCTTCCTGCTGCAGCCATCAGGCTTTCTGCCTTCAGACCATTGAGGTATATCGCGTAAACAAATGGAATCAAAATCGTCACAATAATAAACCAGTCAGGCTTTTTGCCATTGGTTTCTGTTGCAAGGATCTGCCGTTCCACTTCCAGCCGCTGGATCTCCAAATGGTCATACAGATCAGGAATGGTCATGTCCTCTGTCGCAAAGACAAATTCCTTTTCCCAGCGGCAAACCATCTGCCAGCCCTTTGCTGCAATTTCTTCCAGTTCTGTTTCTGTGGGATAGTCCGAAAAAACCTGTGTGGCATAGCGGATCTCCTTGGGTTCGCCTTCCCGAAAATAATAATACCACTGCCCGATCTCATCCAGAAAAAGTCCCCGTCTGGCCATATCCTGAAAATATGCCTGGGCATGCAGCCCGTCCCGTAATGGCATCTGCCGTTTCAGTTTTTTGATGCGTTTTTCCGCCATTCCTTCGCCCCCATTCTTCCGCATTTTTCCTGCTTTTATGATAGCACAGCGGCGAACCCGCTGCAATTTCCCGCCGGAAATCGTAAGAAAGATTTAAGGAATAAAAAAAGCTCCGCAAATGCGGAGCATATTTTCAGAATTTTTTCAAGAGATTGCCAAACTTTGTATACTGACCCATCCAAGCCAGATCGACCGTACCCGTCGGGCCGTTTCTCTGTTTTGCGATAATGAGTTCTGCCTGATTTTTCTTTTCCGTATCAGGGAAATAATATTCGTCACGATACAGGAAAGCAACCACGTCGGCATCCTGCTCGATGGCACCGGATTCACGCAGGTCGGACAGCATCGGTCTGTGGTCGGCACGCTGTTCGCAGGCACGGCTCAACTGGCTCAGTGCGATCACAGGTGCTTCCATTTCCCTTGCAATGGCCTTCAGGGAGCGAGATATCTCCGATATCTCTTGCTGACGGGAATCGGTTCTGCCGTTGCCGCTCATCAGCTGCAAATAGTCGATCACGATGAGGCCCAAGCCTTTTTCCACCTTCAGGCGGCGGCACTTGGAGCGTACCTCCATCGGGGTCACACCAGGGGTATCATCGATATAAATGGGGGCTTCAGACAAAGGCCCCATATGGCGGATCAGCTCTGCCCAGTCATTATCATCCAATTCGCCGGTTCTGAGCTTCTGGGCATCCAGCATGGCTTCGGAACAGAGCATACGGTTTACCAGCTGTTCTCTGCTCATTTCCAGAGAGAACACCGCCGTAGGCACATTGTGGCGGATAGCCGCATTCTGAATGATATTCAGTGCAAAGGCCGTTTTCCCCATGGAAGGACGAGCCGCCAGCAGCACCAGATCGGATTTCTGCAGACCTGCCGTTTTGGCATCAAAATCCACAAAGCCCGTAGGCACGCCGGTCAGTTTGCCTTTGGAACGGTAGATATCCTCGATCTTTTCGATGGAAGACACGGCAATGTCTCTGATATGATGGAATTCTTCGGAATGGCGTCCCTGCATGATATCAAAGATGCTCTTTTCCGCTGTATCCATGATGGTATTGACGTTTTCCTTTCCGTCATAACTCATCTGGGAAATATTCCCCGCTGTGCGGATCAGTCGGCGCAGAACGGATTTTTCTTCTACGATGGCCGCATAATGTCGCACATTGACAGAACTACCCACTGCCGTGGAGATGGTTGCCAGAAAAGAAAGGCCGCCGATCTGTTCGAACTGTCCTTTTTCTTCCAGTTTATTTTTCACCGTAACCATATCGATGGGCGCGCCGGAACGGAACAGTTCCTCTGCCGCTTCAAAAACCATACGATGGTCGGGGCGATAAAAATCTTCTCCTGTCAGCACTTCCAGGGCAAGGGAAGCCGCTTCCCTGTCCAGAAACATGGAGCCGAGGACTGCCTGTTCCGCCGTTGCATCGTGGGGCGGCACACCGCGCATATATTCATTTTGTTTTTCCTGTTGTTCCATGTTCATCCGCCTCCTGCGGTCAAATCACATGCCTTACGCTTCTACGATCTTGATTGTCACTTCTGCGGTTACCTTGGGGTGCAGTTTGATCACTGCTGTTCTTTCGCCCAGCATTTTGATGGGATCGCCGATGGATACTTTCTTTTTGTCGATATCCAGTTTTGTCTGTTTGATGATCTCTTCTGCAACTTCCTTATTTGTTACAGAACCGAACAGTTTGCCGTTACCGCCTGTTTTCACCTTGATAGTAACCACTTTATCTTCCAGTGCTTTTGCAGTTTCCTGGGCTTTTTCCAGTTCTTCCTGTTTACGTTTTGCTTCTGCTTTCTGTTTCAGGTCATAGTCGTTCAGGTTGGATTTTGTTGCTTCCACACCCAGTTTTTTAGGCAGCAGGAAGTTTTTTGCATACCCTTCGCTGACATTTACCAGATCACCTTTTTTCCCAACGCTTTTCACGTCCTGTAATAAAATCATTTTCATACTGTTTCCTCCTCAAGATATTCTTCAATGGCTTTGCGGATCATCGCCTTCGCTTCCTCTTCGGTGCAGTCTTTCAGCTGTGCCCCGGAAACGGTCAGGTGGCCGCCGCCGCCCAGTTTTTCCATAATTCTCTGTACATTGATATCCCCAAAGCTGCGGGCAGATACATAAACCAGATCATCCACCTTACTGCAGACAAAGGATGCCTGAATCCCTGTTACATTCATCAGATCATCTGCCGCCTGTGCCGCAATCAGCATGGAATTTTCCACGTTGGAAGGGCAGACGGAAATGGCCATGTTGTTATGGAACAGTTCTGCGTCTCGCACCGCTGTTGCCTTTGCTTTATAGGACTCGATATCATTCTGAAACAGCCTGCGCACACGAATGCTGTCCGCGCCGTTGCGGCGCAGGAAACCTGCTGCTTCAAAGGTGATGGCGCCGGTTTTCACGGCAAAATTTTTCGTATCCACCGTGATCCCTGCCAGCAGGGCATCGGCTTCGATGGATTTCAGTTTGACCTTCTTGCCGATATGCTGGATCATTTCTGTGATCAGTTCCGCAGTGGAAGATGCATAGGCTTCGTGATAGGTAAGCACTGCATTATCGATGGCATCGGGACTCTTTCTGTGATGGTCGAACAGCACGATCTTCTTGGCTGCCGCCAGCACCTGATGGCTTTCCACAATACTGCTGCGGTGGGTATCCACCACAATGACCAGCGTTTTTTCATCCATCATCTTCAGGGCTTCCGCTTCTTTGATGATCGCTGCTTCATAATGGCTGCTTTCCGCCATATTTGCACAAAGACGCTTTACCCCAATGCCTACATCATTCATGATGATACGGCATTTTTTATCCATAGCCCTTGCAATGGCACAAATACCCATGCAGGAACCCAAACTGTCCAGATCCGCATTGCGGTGCCCCATCACGAGGATAGAGGAAGATGCACCCATCAGTTCCCAGAGAGCATCTGCCTTCACGCGAGCACGGATACGGTTATTTCGGCCCACTTCCCCGGCCTTGGCACCATAGAATAGGTATTTTTCCCCTTCTTTAATCAGAACCTGATCGCCGCCGCGACCCAAAGCCAGATCCAGCGCCGCTTTCGCAGACTGCATGGCTTCTTCCAGGGAACCGCCGCCGATGCCGATCCCCATACTCATGGTAATGGGCATATGCTCACCAACGCTGATCTCACGCACCGTGTTCATAACGTCAAATTTCTTTTCTTTCAGGGCTTCCAGATTCCCCTTAGAGATGAGGAAGATATATCTGTCTTTTTCCAGTTTACGCATCACGCCGTTGGCATCTGTGGCAAACTGAGTCAGTTTTCTGTCTACCACTGCAGAAAGCAGAGGCTGTCTGTCTTCCGCCAGCGTATCCACCACGTCTTCGAAATTATCCAGAAACAGCATCCCAACAACGGTTTCGCTGTTGTCCAGTTTTTTCTCCAGTTCTTTTTCTCTGGTAACATCCAGCATAGTCATATTCAGAACCATGCCCACTGCACCGTTTTCCGCTACCACATCACACTGGTTCAGGGCTGCTTCATAAAATCTGCCCCCTGCTTCCACCAGATGGGTTTTGCCGGTGCCGTTCTTTTTCAGAGATTCCACTACAGCATCCGCTTTTTCTATTTCCGGAAAAACTCTGGTAAACAGCTCGTTATACATCAGGATATGTCCGCGGATATCCAGCACCGCATAAGGAACGGGCATATTTTTCGGAATGGAAAAATTCTGCTGCAGCACTGCTGTATCCAGAAATGCCGCCTTGCTTTCTCCGTCCTTTTCCTGTCCGCCGCTGTCTCCCAGCATCGTCCAGCAAAAATAGCCTGCCGCAGCCCCAAGAATCGCACCGATCCCGATCTTTACATCCAGAATAAAACAGATGCAGACCAGCAGCACCACCGCCGCAGCCCCTATGATTCCGGGTTCTCTCTTTTTCTTCTTTTTATTACCACTCAAATCGTCCATCATGGCCTCCATTCAAGTCATTTCCGTTAAAAGACATACTTTAACTTATAGAGTATACCACAAAATTCAGAAAAGCACCATAAAATCATAAAAAAGTCAGCCGATGCCCGCCGCATCCCTTCCATGAATTACCATATTTCACTCATTTCCATAAAATACTGCGAAATAGTGAAAAATTTTAACACATTCCCTATGGCTTTCCTACAAAATTCATAGTATCATAAATCATATAATGTCCTGAATTTGGAGACATTTGTAAAAACGAATGTATCTTTGAGGTGATATCCTATGCGAAAGTTTGATTTATTCAGACGCAACCGAAATGAACAGGATAAGATGTTAGGCAAAATCAGTCTGTATGTACTGGCTGTTGCCATCCTGCTGATTCTTTTCGAAAAGGTCATCGGCCATCTGCCTGCCATCAGCGTCAGCATATCTACATTTATCCAGCATCTGAATACCCTGATTTCCCCATTTATCATGGGCTTTGCCATCGCATATATCATGAATCCCTTCATGAAATTCTTTGAACGGCACTTTATTCACATGTTCAAATTCTGCGATACACACAGAAAACTGACCAGAACCTTCTGTATCCTGCTGAACTACACGATCGTCATCGGCGGCACAGTCTGGATCGTAATCTATCTGCTGCCCGAAATCCGCGACTCCATCATTGCATTCGCTACCAATATCAGCGTATATTCCGATGCCATGAATGAGCGTATCCGCTATATTTTCGACCAGATCCCTTACATCGATTCTCAGGATGTAAACAATGTCATCGACCGCATCATGGCTCCCATCAAGCACATGTCCGAAAATGCACCGGAACTGATCGAGGCAATCGCAACCAATGTATACAGCTTCGGCCGACTGACGCTGAACTTTATCATGGCGATCTTCATTGCCTTTTACATGCTGTTTGACAAAGAACGGTTCGCCAAAAAGATCGAAAAAGCAGCCTACGCTCTTTCTTCAGAAGAAAAGGCGAAACAGTTCCTGTATAACACAGAAAGAGTTCACCTGATTTTCAATGAATTTATCGTAGGGAAAGCCATCGACTCTCTGATCATCGGTATTCTGGCTTTTATCGGGATGTCCCTAATCCAAGCACCCTTCCCGCTGATCCTTGCACTGATCATCGGTGTCACCAACATGATTCCCTACTTCGGGCCTTTCATCGGTGCCATCCCCTCGATCCTGATCACCCTGCTGATCGATCCGCCTCTGGCAGTGGTTGTCAGCATCTTTATCCTGATCCTGCAGCAGTTTGACGGCAACATTCTGGGTCCTAAGATTCTGGGGGATTCCGTAGACCTGAGTCCTTTGTGGATCATTCTGGCTGTTATGATCGGCGGTGCTTTCATGGGTCCCATCGGTATGTTTATCGGTGTACCCGTTTTTGCAACGGTAAAAGTCTTCGGCGGCGAATATATTGATCGCCTTTACTGGAGAAAATATCCCTCCAGCAACCCTCTGAACCTTTCCAAGAAAAGCGAAGAGGAAGAAAACAAAGAAAACTGATCCTGAAAGAAAAAGTCGGCTTTCGTCTCTATGACCAAGCCGATTTTCTTATACTCTGTTGATACGGGAGGTCTTTTATGACAGAAACCACCAGAACCAATCGATTCACCTTGCTGTTTTTCCTTTATTTCATGGGCTCCTCTGTGGCGCTTGCCATGGTTCCCGCCATCAGGGAAATGTCCGACAGCGCCTATATGCTTCTGGCGCAGCTGATCAGCTTCCTGCCGCCCATGGCATTTTATTTCTTCTATACAAAAAAAGATATCCGTCAAACCCTGCGTCTGCGTCCTCTCGGATGGAAAAACGTCCTGCTCATCCTTTCCTTCGGCATATCCATTCAGCCTGTCATGAGCCTGCTTTCCTACCTGATGAGCCTGTTTTTCCCCAACCCCGTGGAACAGTCCATCGAAGGGATCCAGCAGTCGGGCGTGATCCTCTCCATGCTCTCCGTGGCCGTTCTTCCTGCTTTTCTGGAGGAAATCTTTTCCCGCGGTATCCTGTTGAGCGGCTATCAGTTCCTTGGCCGCTGGAAGGCTGCACTGGTCTGTGCATTACTCTTCGGCCTTTTGCACATGAACCCCCAGCAGCTGCCTTATGCCTTTGTGGTAGGCTTTATCTTCTGTTTCCTTGTAGAACGGACGGATTCCCTTTTTGCTTCTATCCTGCCTCATATGATCATCAACGGTACTACCGTTGTCAGTATCTTCACCCAGAACGCAGCCACTGCGCCCTTGGAAATGAGTTCCTCCGCCATTCTGGTCACGCTGCTGGTGATGGCGCTGTTTTCCATCCCCTGGCTGGCATTTCTGCTGTATCTGTTCCTGAAGGTCAATCCGCCCAGAGCGGAACTCTGTCTGACTGATGAAAACGGGGAAGCCTATACCGAACGATTCCTTACCCCGTCCATGCTGCTGGTTTTCCTTCTTTATGCAGTCTGCGGCATACTGCCCTATCTTTCCCGATGACAAAAAGAGCATACCACTCAAACGGTATGCTCTTTTTTATTCTCCAATATATTTGAATCTGGGAACAGGTTTCCCTTCCACTTCTACTGTTTCCAGAAACATATCCAAAGGGCGCACCCAGATGCCTTCTTCCCCATACTGCTGCTGATAAACGACCATTTCCTCCAATGTTTCGGAATGTCTTGCAATAGCCAGCACACGATACGGTTTCCCTTTATAATGTTCATATTTCCCGCCAATGACGATGCCCATTTAATCTTCCTCCAATCCGTTTGGTATGATAAAACGGAAGGCACTCTGTACCATTTCTGCCTTCAGATATGTAAAACGGCTGATCTCTCCATCAATACTGATATTGGTAGGCTCCGCCACTGCCAGTTCCAGTTTTCTGTATTTTTCGTACAGCACTTTTTCCTCCGCCAGCCTGGTTTCCAGATAGGTTCCCGTTTTGTATTTCGGCAGAATCCCAATAAATTTTCTTCTGGATATCATCTGCACAATACCCACATCCATCAGACCGTCATGAAGGGCTGCTTTTGGCGAAGAACAGAAACCGCCGCCGCAGAAACTGCCGTTTGCAAGGGTACAAAGCAGAAATCTTCCTGTCATCGTGGTGCCGTCTGCCCAGCGGAAAGACATACGCTTGCCCATGGGCTTGGCAAATTCCGCCGCCACTCCGATCAGATAGGCCACAGGGCCGCTGATCAAAGGCTTTTTCTTCCACTTTCCAACCTGCGCCGCCACTTCGCAGTCAAAACCGATATTGGCCATATTGACTACATATCTGCCGTTGATATCGATCACATCGCAGGGCACAGATTTTCCTTTCACCTGTGAAAGGATATCCATAAAATCCTTTTTCTTTCCGAAATTTCGGATAAAATCGTTGCCTGTTCCTGTGGGCAGCAGTCCCAGCTCCGTCTGCGGAAAGCCCTTTGCACCATTGACCGCCTCATGAAAACTGCCGTCACCGCCACAAATATAAAAACGCACCTTTTTCCCTGCTTCACAGGTTTCTCTGACAAAACGCTCTGCATCGCCCGCAGCCTTTGTCGTATAAATGGTATATGGAGCCGCTATTTCTTCCATTGCCGCCCTGATCTGCGGGATCAGCTTTTCCGCCTTGCCCTGACCTGCGGAAGGGTTGATGATAAAAATATGTTCCATGCTATTCTCCCCGTATCATTCTTTCCTAAACTTCCTACAGGATACCACATTTTTCGACAAAACAAAAGCCCTTGGATCCGCTGTCCCAAAGGCTTTCCTTTCTTTCCTCTGTCTCTTTCCCACCGAAAACAGGCTTTACTGTTCCATCTGCTTCCCCAGAAAACCTGCTGCTGTCTGAGCCAGTTTTCCTTCCACTTCTCCCATTTTCTGGTCTTTGGAAAGAAATACGATAGCTCCCATGGCATCCCCTTCCGCAATGATGGGCATGATCAGCTGATGATTATAGCTTTCGCTATTGTCATCGGCCAGCACAGGAACAAAATTGGCATCATTGCGTGCCGCGATCAGTGACGTCCGTTTGTTGATACAGTTTTCCATTTCGGAACTGATGTGTTTTTCAAAAAATTCCTTCTTGCCTCCGCCGGAAACGGCAATAATCTGGTCTTTATCTACGATGCAGGTGATATGTCCCGCCGTCTGAGCCAGAGATTCCGCATATTCCTTGGCAAAGGCCCCCAGTTCCCCAATGGGAGAATATTTTTTTAGGATGATTTCCCCTTCTCTGTCAGTAAAAATTTCCAGAGGGTCGCCTTCGCGGATCCGCAAAGTACGACGGATCTCTTTTGGAATAACCACTCGCCCCAGATCATCGATCCTTCTTACAATGCCTGTTGCTTTCATCTATATTCCTCCTGCCTTTGTGTCTTTTCTGTGCAAGTAGTATTCGCAGGAAAAATTGAAATATACGCCATACCTGCCATGGGACAATCTGGCAAAAAGAATATCATTTCAGAAAATTCTCTGTAAAATCAAATTTACATCTTTCTAACACCTATGGACATACGCTCCGATTAACAGGTAGATCCGAAATAATGCCATTGTCATTCACTCTGCTTCTTTTTTTCATTTCTCTGATTCTTCAATGTACACCATTCACCCTTTCCATAGCCAGTGCTTTTCTCCTTGCCCATTCTTCCCGATTTACATAAACATCATTTATCGAAAAATCATGAAATCCTGAAATCCCTCGAATCGGACGAAGCTGTTCATCCAGCAGCCACCAGTCGTAACATTCCTCCATTCCAAAGCCATCGCCGTCCGCATCTTCCGTACTGCTCCAGGAAGAGACCGTTACTACACCATTCTCCGGTCTTTCAATACTGTACCATCTTTCTGCCTCAAAAAACAGGTATCCTCTTTCCAACAGAACCTTTCCAGAAATATATCCAATCAGTTCTTCAGGCAGTTTCTTTGGTTGTGCTCTCTGTTTTAACACTGCCGCCGCACCTGATCTTTTTCCCATCTTAGAAATCGTTTTTTTCGTTTGTTTTCTTCCAAATAAATTCATAAGCATCTGTATCCTCCTTATCTCTCCTGACCAAAACGATCACAAATATTCAGTAATTTCTGCAAATTCATCTCCAGCTGCTTTCTATACGCCTCTACAACCCGCCCTCTCCTTTTCGCTTCTGCTGTGGTCATCTGATGAAGCTGCCAGAGAAAACCGACTGCAAATTCGCCTATTCCCAGCAGAAGTCGAATCAATGTGGATTCCAGACCAAGGATCGGAAGCAGAAAGAACAATGCTGTCATGCTCACGACCAGAAGAATAAACCTGTTTTTCAGGCTAGACCTTCCAGCTACTTTTACTTCACAAAAATCAAAAGCATCGATCTGTTCTGTCAGCGCAGATATTAGATCCTTCTGCTCCAAGCCCTGCAGTGCTTTCCCCTCCTCTGTAAAAATACTTTTAAAACGGTGACTGCGAACGTTGTACCATCTCTGCAGCTCTGATACAGGGACATTCGCAATATCCATGGCACAGTATGTTTTTTCAAAATCATGCATCAGGTTATTCCAGTGTTTTTCTAATGTTCTTCTATACATCATTCGTGCTCCCTTCTGCCCACCAGTTCCTTCTCTTATACCACTTGAACTGCGATTTCTCTCAGGCGCTGTTCTGTCAGAACAGAACCGTTCAGCATGCTATACATGGTTTCCAGCTGTTTCAGCAGCAGCGCTCTGATTTTTTCTGTGCGTTCCGCTTCTTCTTTTGCCGCTTCAGCGTTTTTTTCCAGTTCAGCAATGGCCTTTTCCAGTCTCTGGAGATAGTCGTTGATCTGGCGCTGGATATTATCTGTCATCATCATGCCGCTACGAGTGATCACGCTCAGTTCTGTGTCCATATCCAGAATGAAACTTTCTTCACGGTGATTCAGCTCTGCAATCGTTGCTTCACGCATGGCTTCCAGCATCGTCTGTGCACCTGTTTTACGTGCCATTTTACCCTGCTTGATCATGCTCATCAGTCGATATGCCAGCATAGTTACACCGACAGGCCAGTAAATGGTCATTGCAACCGCTTCAAAGATAGAATTCTTAATTGTGTTGAAAGCTGCTCTTCCGGTTGTTTCGTTGCCGCCAACCCCTTTCATGATCGTTTCAGGATCACAGGCCATAATACCCATGATGATCTGCACCAGATCAGAACGGTCTTCCACACCGGTAGCCACGTCTTTCGTATCCACGTTGTATGTATTTTTCAGAGCTCTTGCGATTTCTTCGTAGGAGATAGGAGAATTCAATCCCTCCAGCTGTCTGCTGTATCCATCCAGTTTTCTTTGCAAAATCTGCAATCTGTTGTCAATGGCACATCCCACACCTGCAGCAACGCGTTTCATTTCAGGAGAAATATATGCATTCACAGCATCTGTCAGAGGTTTCATGCGTTTTTCCAGTTTTTTCTGTTTCGCTTCCTCATCCTCACTCAGTGTACCCCAGATTTTGTCCCATGCCATGCCAGCCATCTGGCCAATGCCAAACTGGATATTCTCTTCTGCAAAATGTGCTGTCCAGCCTTTATCAATAAGAGATACACACTGCTGGTATTCATTACGGGCATCCTGCAGGATACCTGTTGCGCATTCGCAGCAGCTTTCACGGATCCCCTCCAGAATATTCGTATAATCAGCCATGTTTTCTGCCAGCCAAGCCCTTTTCCGTTCCAGTTCTTCTGCTGTGCTTTCATAAACCTGCATGATGGCTGCAATCTGTGCTTCTGCTGCCTGATACATACCTGCCATCTTAGGCAGATATGCCTGGAATGCCTTGCGGTCGCGGCCACCATCTGTCAGAAAATGTGCCAGGGCATTTTCAAATACAGGCACACCGGTTGTATTTTCATCCACCATGATATCTGTACCCATCACGCGGATAGTCTCACCTTTACGGGCTTTCAGTGCACCATACGCATTTGTGTAAAAGACACGGCTCTGGAACAATTCCTCATCAAAACTGCCGTTTTCTTTTGCAAACACATCTTTCAGCTGTGTACGGATGTGCTCTTTCACCGCAGGCACACTAGACTCTTCTACCTGATCGAAATGATTTACTACAAAAAACAGATTCTGCATCTGCTTGCCTGCAAAATGGTCTCTTACATACGCTTTATCGTCTTCTGTAAAGGGCACCCCTGCATGGATCAGATAAACGATGGCATCTGCACTCTTTGCAAATTCTCGTGCCGCCTTTGTATCTGCTGCACAGTTCAGTGTGCCGGGGGAATCCACCAGCTGTACCATATTGCCGCCAATACCTTCCTGGGCTACCTGAAGAACTGCATAGTCGATTCTTTCAAATTTTTCTGCATCCTCCTGATCCACACGATATTCTTCGAAAAATTCTTCCAGTGTCAGTTCCTGTTTCAGCTGCCGACCTGTATGTGTGTCGCATTCTTTCAGATAAACGATGGCCTTTTCTTCCTTGTCAAATACCACTTTTGTAATAATCGCTGTTTCAGGTGTTGCCGCCATGCGCAGGATATCCTTCCCCATCAGAGCGTTCATCAGGGTAGATTTACCGCCATTGAACACACCGGTAAACAATACCTGGAAAACGCCTTCTTTCAGTTTTTCCTGATGCTGTTTCAGCTGCTGACATTCTGCACTCATCCCCAGACCGGGAACAAAGCCGTAGATTTCTTTTTTACTCTGATCTGGTGTGCCCAGCAGATCTGCATATACTGTCATGCCTTCCATTACTTTGTTGGATAATTCTTTTACGTTTTCATAGTTTTTCATAATCTTTTCCTCCTTATATTCCATTGTTTCTCTTTGTCTGTTTTCATCAGGATCTCTTTGATCTGTTTTTATCATAACCTGTCCTTTTTTCTGGCGTTCAACTTGTTTCCGTTTTCGCTTTACAGTACACGGATCTGTTCTTCTACCGCCTTCATCAGTTCCGCTGCGGTCATTACTCCGGTGGGAGGCACCATATTTCTTGCCAGATAATAACATTCACTGTTTTCAAAAACATCCAGTGCCTGAATTCTCTTTGGCAGGATAGGATGGGATGCTGTATATTCCCCAATACGACGCAGCACACCGGCTTTGCGGTAGTTCTGACTGCTTTCCACATAATTATCTGCATCCAGCCCTTCCACCTGTACGAAACCAAGTTCCAGCTGCATCAGTGTTTTCTTCGCGATTTCCATATCACCGCAGCACAGCAGGCCTGCGCGGTCGGCTGTAATCTCGGAGCGTCGAGACCATGCTTTGATGGCAATACATGCACTGTTATATGCCACAGGTCCTACTACGGGGATCGCATTTGCCATAGTCCCCACTACATTTGCCGCTGTGTGATATACCACATGCCCCATTGCTACATGACCGCATTCATGACCAATGACAAAACTGAGCTGTTCCTTTGTCAGGGCAGATACCAGATGATTTCCAAGAACGATGTAAGGTTCTTCGTCGCTGCCCATGGTGATCGCATTGAAACCGACTGCACCGGATACCACTACATAAGGTCTGCGGATCTGCAGCATTTCCACACAATGTTCCACGATCTCATTCAATTCGGGGAAAGTTTTTTCATTCACGGGGATACCGGAAGAAAGGACTGTGCCGTATTTCGCATCCACCGCCGTGTCGATCAGAGATTTGAACACTGTATTGATCACTGGGTTATCCAGGATCCTTACCTGTACCGCATCCACGGGATGGCTATATACCATGATGTTTTTTTCTGCCTGTTCAGGAAGGATAGCCTTTTTTGCTACTGTCAGTGCCTTGTGCAGGAATTCTCTTTTTCTGCTTCTGCTGTTTTCTGTTTCATAAGCTGTATTTGCTGTTGCTTCCATATTCCATGTCATAATGATTCCTCCTTATTTCAATCAACCATTGTTTTTATTTTCTGATTTTATTGTAATCTTTCCGTTTTTTCTGCCGTTCAACTTGTTTCCGTTTTCTCTTTTCTCAAGGGATCACATACCGCCCGCAGGGAAGTCAGTTTCAGATATACTCCCTGTTTCTCTGCCGCTTCTGTAATCAAAGAAAGAAGGATCTCTTCCATCTGATTCAGAAACCAAACTGTCGCAGCATCCTTTTTCCGCTGGGGCAGTTTCGTGATACCAAGCAGGAGTTTTTCCGAGAAAACACCTCTCAGGCCGCCCTTTTCCTTCTGGGGTAACAGCCATGTACCAGCTGTTTTGTTATAATCAATTTCCTTGATTTCTATGATCAGTCTCATTTCAGCACCACTTTCGTTTCTTTATTCTCTTTTGTAACTCCATCATATCCTCTGCATTTTCTCCGCCGTTCAACTTGTTTCCGTCCACATAAAAAAGCCGCCCGACCTTTCGGCCGAGCGGCTTCGCTTAGCATTTCTTTATTAACTTTCTAGCAGTACAAATTCATATCCCAATCTCTGGGCATATTTATGCATGCCGCTATTTTTATACACATACAGTGTGGCATTTTTATTGATACCTAAATCCACGCCATCTTCAGCAGGTTTTGCATTCTTTCCGAAATGCACTTCCTCCAGATTATCCGCGCCACTGAATGCATCCCACCAAAGCGTTGCATCGTCTGCAAGGATCTCTACCTTTTTCAGATTCTCACAGCCAATAAAGGAACATGCACCAACATGTGTCACTGTTTCAGGTACTACGATCTCTTCCAGACCATTACACCATCTGAAAAGACAATCGATCATTTCTGCATTGCCCAGATCCACATTTTTCAAATTTGGCAATTCACTAAATAGTGCCCAGTTCAGATGGGTGATACCGTCACCCACAACGATGGTTTCAATATCTTCCCTGAAGCTGTACCACCAGTCAGGCATTTCGGGGCAGTAGATCCAGTAATAGGGAAATTCTGCTCTCCATGCTTCAAGCTCTTCCTCAGGAACATCGAAGCACCATGTCTGCCCAGTACCTTCCAGTGTCAGCGTTCTGGTTCCTCTATCAAAGAACCAGCGGATATCTTCGCCGCACCAGCCGTCACATAGATATTCATGGTAAATATCATATGTTATCGCAAAAGTATTGGCAGAACAATCCTTATAAGTATGGATCGTGAAATCCTTATGCGTATATTCGCCGTCGGCATCATAGGTGAAAGGTGTATATACTCGTCCCTGTTCATCCACTTCAGTTCCAATGGCCGTATAAGGTCTAATGACCACATTTTCCAGAGATTCGCAGTTCATGAATGTACCAGCCTTCAGTTCATCCAGTCGGTAGGACAGGTCCACATGTTTCAGCTGTCTGCATTCCGCAAAGGCCCAATGGTCGATGGTTTCCACTGTATAAGGCAGAACGACGCCTTCCAGACCCGTACCATGGAAAGCATTCCAGCCGATGCGTTGCAACGCAGGGCTCCATTCTACGTCTTTCAGGTTTTCCGCACCAATAAAAGCATTATCACCAACACTTGTGATGCCCTCACTCAGAACTACATATTCGATCTCGCCCATCTGATCTGCCCAGGGGGCATAGTCTCTGCCTTCACGGTATTCTTCCGGATTCTCTTCCATCCAAAGGCCGTTGTAATCCGGCATCTCACCTTCCCCCGTAATGGTCAGCACACCATTTTCCAGAGTCCAATTCAAATTTTCTGCACCACTCTGTGTATTTACAGCCGTATCTGTTCCGCCGCCATTTCCAGCCATGCCAATTCCCAAAAGCACCGCCAGAACCACCACACTTGCCACAGCAATGATTTTGAAATTGCTGCCTTTTTTATTGGAAACAGGTTTCTTTTCTGTTTTCTTCTCTATTTTTTCTGTTTTCTTCTCCGGTTTTTCTTTTTCAGTCTTTGGCATTGCCTCATACAGTTTCTGATGCAGTTCATCCATAGAAGGCAGTCTTTTCTGCGCCCTCAGCTGCATCCCTTGACGGAACACCGCTGCCTGTTTATCTGTCAGGCCGGGAATTTTCCCTTTGAAATCAATTTCTTCTTCTCCCAGCAGGCGTTCCGGCGCATCGGGCGGCACTTCGCCTGTCATGCAGAAATACATAGTGGCACACAGAGCATAAACATCGGTCCAAGGCCCCAGACTGCCACGGTTCTGATACTGCTCAATCGGCGCATAGCCCTGTTTCAGGATCGCTTCTGTAGATCTTGTCAGTGGCCGTTCTGCATCGGCATCGCCCACATCTCTGACTGCACCAAAGTCCAGCAGTTTCATTCTGCCATTAGGCAGCATCATAATATTATCGGGGCTAATATCTCGATGAACCAAACCTGTTTTATGCACTTTCCCAAGGGCATCGATCACAGGCTCCATCAGAGAAAGAGTCTCTGCTACTGTCAGTTTCCCGCCCTTTGCTGCCACATACTGCTTTAATGTAATGCCGTCTACATATTCCATTACGATATAGGCAGTATTATTTTCCATAAAGAAGTTCTTGACCTGCACAATTTCTGCCACATCAGAAAACTTCGCCAGCATTTTTGCTTCCCGCATGAATCGTTCCTTGTTGCTGCGGAATCGTTCACCTACAGTTCCTGTATAACTGACTACCTCAGAAGAAACTGCAGCTTCTCGCATAACTGCCCTGTCAGGAAAATATTCCTTGATGGCTACAGGAATATCCAGATACAGATCCCAACCCAGATATGTAATTCCGAACCCACCTTGGCCCAGTACACGGCCAATCAGATACTGTTCCTTCAGAACCGTCCCCACCGACAGCTGGTGACTTTCATTCTGCATACCTTCCTCATATCCGCAGTGTACACAGGCCGTTTCTTCCGATTTTATTTTCATACATCCAAAACATCGTTTTTCTTTCATATTTATCAGCCTCATCTGCATACATGTTCCGCTTTGCAAAATACCGCAGCAGCAGAAAAATTATCATTTCCCTGCGGAATTCTTTTTTCCAGAATCTCTTTCATTTTTTTCAGCCAGTCCGCTGGTTCTTTTGCTTCATTCAGTGTCGTTTCCATTTCCTTCTCATACACATATTCCCAGAAACCATCCGTACACAGCAGAAATGCTGTATCTTCTTTCAAGTCTGTCAGAGGAGAAATATCGGGTTTTGCATTTCCGTTGCCTAATGCCCTTAATATACGGTTCCTGTCTGCATGGAAACGGATTCCCTCCTGAGGGATTTCCCCCATCAGCACTGCCATCTGGGAAACGCTGTGATCCAGCGTCTGTACAACCAGCGTACCATTACAGAAATAATACAATCTGGAATCACCCACATGCATCCACCTTGCCTGTTCCCCCTCTACCTGAAGTGCAACCAGCGTGGTTTTCATATTGCCCATCATAGATGCCTGCTTTTCCTGCACTGCTTCATCGGCTGCTGCCGCCGCCGCCCGCATATGTGTTTCTGTCATAAGCCCCTGGCTTTCCCAGTGCTTCATCACCGCTTCTGCCGCTGCCATAGACGCAATTTTTCCGCCGTCATAGCCTCCCAGACCATCCCCGACAAATACACACAGATTTCCTTCCTTCTGACGGATACAAACCGTATCCTCATTTCTTTCTCTGCCGCCGATCTCCGACAGAAATGCCGTACTGATCTTCATTTTGCAGGCCTCCATTCTGTGATCCACATCAAGGATCTCTTATCTACTAGTCTAATTCCTTCCAAAATTCTGTCAAGTTTTCCTGACAGGTATTTTTACATGTTTTTCTGACATTTTCATTTTAGAGGACTGCACTTTCTCTTCATACAACTTTTTTCCAAACAAAAACACCTGTCCCAAAGAACAGGTGTCAGTATTTTTAAAACAATTCCGTCATCAGTGCTTCCATACGTTCACTCATAAACAATTCATCTTCCGGACGCAGGCAATACAATACCAGATAGTCAAACATATTTCTGGGGTCAATACGACTCATACCACAATCACGCAGCATGCGGTTCATCTGTTTTACATGCATTTCCAGAAATTCCGCCGCATCCAGATATTCCTCATCCAGCTCCGAATATTCCTCAGACAGCATACCGCCTGTAACAATATACAGCAACAGCAGGGTCTTTCTGTTTATATCTTCACTGCGGCTTTTCATGGCTTTAATGTTTCTTGCGCCGGGCCAGTATTTTTTTACGATTTTCTGTACATTGCTGTAGCCGGATGTTTTCTTATCCAACGGAACACTCAGGCGAAGATATTCATCCGCAATATATTCCATAGAATACTTTTCTTCTTCCTCCAAATTTTCACCAGAAAGAAGTGCCAGCAATTTTTCGAAGTATGTATATGCTGTATTATGGCTATCACCCATCTGCATACGGTAATTCAGCAGGAAAGAGAAAAAATCTTCCTCTCCCTTCACCTTCTCGAAAGCTTCCTTCATCATCTGCGTGGCAGGATCCTGGTATCCCTCTTTTGCCTGTCCGCGATTGACAAACTGTTCCGCCATAAACAGAGCATCCTGATAGCTTCGTTTATATTTCAGACAATAAGCGAAAATCGCTTCTCTGCCGTTTCTGTAATGAATCCCCTGTTCTGTCAGACGAATCAGCAGTTTTTCCGACTGTTCCAAACCAAATGCCATGGCAAAGCAGATCTGGAATACTTCCTCTCTGTCAGAAGGCAGATTTTTCCCATTGACCCAGTTACGCACTTTTCGTTTCAGGCTGTCCAACTGCACTGTTTCCTCTTCCAATTCTGATTTGATCTGATACAGACCTTCTACCAGCTGTTTTTCATACGCCTCATTCCCGCTGATCTCAATCAGGTTTCCATGGAAAGTGCGGATTTGCATACCGTTTTTCAGAAAGTCCACCGCTTCACCGGCAGTCAGGTTTTCACTTGTGATAAAATCCCATTGTTTTGCAGAAATTTCAGTCATTTTTTCCATGTTTATTTTCACGCCCTTACTGCATTATCCATAGTAGCATTTTTTTAATTATATTTCAGAACACCAGATTCATCAAGGTCAGAACATTTGTAATATCTTTATTCCACCTCATAAAAAAACCGAGCCTTTCGACTCGGTTCGTTTTCGTTGAAATTATGCACGTTCTTTGCCCCAGAAGCAAACAACGATGGTACCGGGGCCTGTGTGGCTGCCAATCATAGTGCCGATATCCCCAATCAGGATCTTGCCTGCCAGTTGCGGGAATTTTTCTTCGATCTGGCGGCTCAGTGCCTGTGCATCTGCTTCACAGGCAGAATGGCCGATATAGCATTTATCTGCGTAGTCCGCATCTTCTACGTTTTCTGCCATTTTGTTTACCAGTGCTTCCAGAACTTTTTTCTTTGTTCTTACTTTCTGCACCGCTTTCAGTGTACCATCAGCGGCAATACACAGCACAGGGCAGATATTCAGCATCTGACCCACAAAACCGGATGTTTTGGACAGACGACCGCCGCGGATCAGATATTTCAGGTCTGTTGCTGTCAGCCAGTGGTGTACTCTGCCTTTGTTTTCTTCCACCCACTGATGTACTTCGTCAATGGATCTGCCGGCATCGCGCAGGTCTGCCAGTGTATCCATCAGCATGCCATAGCCGCAGGCTGCAGAACAGGAGTCCACGATATAGATTTTTCTGTCGGGATATTTTTCCTGCATCATATTTTTTGCAATATTCGCTGCATTGTTTACGCCGGAAATACCGGATGCCAGTGTCACATGCAGGATATCCTTGCCTTCTTTCAGGAAAGATTCGAAATATTCTTCAAATTCCGCTACATTTACCTGAGATGTTCTTGTCATGGCGCCGTTTTCCATGGCTTTGTAAAATTCCGCAAAGGACTGGGACTGCCCAAGATCATCGGGATAATATGCTTCATCCAGATAGTAATGGAAACAAACATAGTGGATATCTCTTTTTTCAAAATGTTCTTTAGACAAATCTGCTGTGGAACAGCAGCTCAGGACAAACTCTTTCATTTTTATACCTCCAACATCAATTATTCTTTACAAAAAACAATATTTTTATCCGAAATGTAGTTTTCATTACCACATTATAAGCACTGAACCTCATTTTGTAAAGGTTACATTTTCTATGTTTTTGTCAAAAAATCTATTCTCTGTCCAGTATAGACCGCATCTTTCGAAATCAAACGTCCTTTTTTCCATGAAAAAAGCGTCCCCTTTTCGGAGACGCTTTCGCTTCTTATTCTTCAGATTTATGATCTCTTGTCATCAGTTCCAGAACGGCATCTTCTACATTTTTGCCTTCAAACAGAACCTGATAGATCGTCTGGGTGATGGGCATGGAAACATGATATCTTTCCGCCAGTTCACAGGCTGCCTGCACAGTGTTCACACCTTCTACGACCATCTTTACTTCATCCAGTGTTTCCTGCAGTGTTTTGCCCTGACCCAGCAGGATACCCGCTCTGCGGTTTCTGGAGTGCATGCTGGTACATGTTACGATCAGGTCACCGATGCCGGAAAGGCCTGCAAAGGTTTCGGGCTTGCCTCCCATAGCAATACCCAGACGTTTCATTTCCGCCATACCCCTTGTCATGATCGCTGCCTTTGTGTTATCCCCAAAGCCCAGACCATCGGACATGCCGGCTGCCAGCGCCATTACGTTTTTCAGCGCAGCACCCATTTCCACGCCGATCATATCTGTATTGGTATACAGACGGAACTGAGGATTTGCAAATTCTTCCTGCACCACCTTTGCCGCTGCTTCATTTTCACAGGTGATCAGGCATGTGGTAGGGATGCTTCTTGCGACTTCTTCCGCATGGCTGGGGCCGGAAAGCACGCATACTTCACACTGGGGTGCTTCTCTATGGATCACGTCAGAAAGACACAGCAACGTGCCGGGTTCCAGACCTTTGGCTACATTCACCAGAATCTGCCATGTTTTCAGATAGGGAGAAAAATCTCTCACCGTTTCTGCTACGGCACGGGAAGGCACAGCCAGAATGATGATCTCTGCCTCTGCCACAGCCTTTTCGCGGTCTGTTGTTGCCTGCAGGTTTTCCGGGATCACAACGCCCGGCAGATATCTTTCGTTTTTTCTATCATTCAGCAGTTCATCCACTGCATCCTGTCTTCTGGACCAGATCACGACTTCGTGTCCATTTTTTGCCAGCATCACTGCCAGAGCGGTGCCCCAGCTGCCGGAGCCAATGACTGTTACCTTCTTCATAATCCATGACCTCCAGTCTTATTTCTTTTTAGAACCAAATCTGTTTTCTGTACCATTTAAAAGTTTTTTGATATTCCCTCTATGTCTCCAGACTGCCAGGGCACTGAAACAGAGCGTGATCAGAACAATTTCCCGTTCATAGCCCAGAAAATAACAGCTGACAGGCAGACAAACGGAAAAGCCCAGAGAGCCTACAGAAACATAACGGGTGCCAAAGGCCAGACCAAAACCGATCAATGCATTTGGAATAGCCAGCAGAGGGTTTGTGGTAAACGCCAGCGCCGCTGTCATGCCGATCATAACAGCGATCCCCTTGCCGCCTTTGAAATTCAGATAAAACGGATAGTTGTGCCCCAGAACCGCCCCGGCACTGCCAAACAGACCGGCAACCGTTGCGTTGTCCTTGAAAATGGCACGGCAAATCAGAAAAGCAATGACAGATTTCAGGATATCCCCGATAAATACCATAGCCCCTGCCTTTTTGCCCAGCACACGCAGGGCGTTGGTGGTACCCAGATTGCCGCTGCCATGCTGACGCAGATCAACTTTCCACAGTTTGCCTACCACATGCGCCGTTTCAATACAGCCGATGCAATAGCCAATGATCATACAAATCAGTCGAAACATCAGTCTTTTTCCCCTTTTTCTCTTACAATAAAGTGAATTGGTGTACCTACAAAACCAAAGGCATCACGCAGCTGGTTTTCGATATATCTGCGGTAAGAGAAATGGAACAGTTCTCTTTCGTTTACAAAAATAACGAAGGTAGGGGGTTTTACAGACACCTGTGTCATGTAGTACAGTCTCAGCTGACGGCCCTTGTCGGAAGGGGGCTGCTGCATGGCTGTTGCTTCGATCAGAACTTCATTCAGAACGCCGGTGCTGATACGCAGGGCATGGTTATGATGTACTGTATCGATCATTTCCAGCATACGAGTGATTCTCTGACCTGTCAGAGCGGAAATGAAGCAGCAGGGTGCATAGTCCATATATTTCAGTTCCATGCCGATATCTTTCAGATATTTGTTCATGGTCTTTTCGTCTTTTTCAATGGAATCCCATTTGTTTACGGCAATGATAGCCGCTTTGCCTCTTTCGTGGGCAATACCCGCGATCTTGGTATCCTGATCGGTAATACCTTCGTTGGCATCGATCACCAGAATGGCAACGTCACATCTTTCTACCGCAGCAACAGCGCGGATGATAGAGAATCTTTCGATTTCTTCCTTGATCTTGCTCTTACGGCGCATGCCGGCTGTATCGATGAAGATATACTTCTGGCCATTGATCTCGATAGGTGTATCCACGGCATCACGGGTCGTACCTGCAATGTTGGAAACGATCAGTCTGTCTTCCCCCAGAATTTTGTTGATCAAAGAAGATTTGCCTACGTTGGGTTTACCGATGATAGCCACTCTGATCGCATCGTCTTCTTCTTCCGCTGCATCCTTATCGGGGAAATGCGCGATCACTGCGTCCAGCATATCGCCCAGACCCAGAGCTTGTCCTGCGGAAACGGGCAGGGGGTCACCAATACCCAGTTCGTAGAATTCATAGATCGCCATGGTATCGCGTTTTACGCTGTCTACTTTATTTACCGCCAGAACAACGGGTTTCTTTGTGCGGCGCAGCATGTTTGCTACTTTCAGGTCATCCTCTGTTACGCCTGTTTTTACGTCTGTAACAAACAGGATAACGTCAGCAGTTTCGATGGCGATCTGTGCCTGCTGGATGATCTGTCTCTGGATGATTTCTTCGGAACCGATTTCCATACCACCGGTATCGATCAGTGTAAATTTGCGGTCCAGCCATTCACAGTCGGCATAGATACGGTCACGGGTTACGCCGGGTGTATCCTGCACGATGGAGATGCGCTCGCCGGCAAGTCTGTTGAACAGTGTGGATTTGCCTACATTGGGGCGACCCACTACCGCTACGATAGGTTTGCTCATAATTTTACTCCTCCAAAATAATAAAAACACCTTTAGGGTTACAGTTGTCTTTTTGATAAATGGGCATATTCGCCCACTTTTCCATTCTGTTTAGTATATCACAAAAAGAAAGGAAGTGCCAATAATTTTTACACTTCCTTTTCACACCTGCTATTTTTACAGCATTTCCATATATTTTTTCTTTTTTTCTTCAAATTCCTCTTCGGAAAGGATGCCCAGATCTTTCAGTTCCTTCAACCGTTTCAGGTCTTCCGTCACTTCTGCCAGACTTTTCTTTTTGGAGGGCACCATGCCTGCCACCACACCAATGGCCTTCACGCCATCGGCCACCTTCGTCACTTCGGAAACACTGACCTTTGCCACTGCTCCCACTGTTTTTTTCATAATTTTTACTGCCGTATTGATCATGTTCTCACCCTCTTAAATCAGTTCCATGATACCTGCCATCACGCCGCGTTTTTCGCCCATACCTCTGTGGGAATAAAACCTTTCCTGATCGCATTTGGTGCAAAGACCACTGATCTCAATGTCTTTTACACCCATTTCCGCCAGCAGTCTGCGGTTGCATTCCCACAGATCCATTTTATATTTGCCTTCTGCTGTGGGGTCTGGTTCTACGATATCGTCCGTCCATGGAATATTCTCTTTGAACAGGTTCAGCACAGGCGCATCCATCTGGAAACAGCATTTGCCGATGGAGGGGCCAATGGCTGCTGTTACATCGGCAGGGTCTGTGCCGAATTCCTTCATCATCTCCTGCAGGATCTTTTCCGCCATGCGCTTGCCTGTGCCCATCCAGCCGCAGTGAGCCACGCCAATGGCTTTATTCTTTTTATCCAGCAGGAATACGGGCACACAGTCTGCCCCGAAAATTACCAGAGGGATATTTTTTTCGTTGGTGATCAGACCATCTACGTCGGTATATCCTCTGTCGATCCAGACACCCTTGCCTTTATCTTCCGCTGTTACTCTGCGCACATTGGTGGTATGGGTCTGCTGGCTTGTCACATAATTGTCCACCGTAAAACCAACGGCCTCCCCAAGGATGCGGTAATTTTCCCAGACAGGATCCTTCGCTTCCCCACGGGAAAGCCCCATGTTCATGGTCGCCCAGTGTTCTGTGCTGACACCGCCGTGACGGGTCGTAAAAGCATGTTTCACCATGCCTGTTTCTGCCAGATTGTCAAATGTTACATATTCCAATTTATCTTTTTTTACAATTGTCATAATTTTCTCCTTAGTTGATTTGGAAAGCATCTTCTGTATAACGGAAATAGGTCTTGCCATCCTGATTCAGCACCTCTGCCACGTCAAAACGGAAGTCATAGCCCATTTCCATCAGGCATTTCTGGGCAATATACACCTTCGCGCCACGGATGATGTTCTGTTGTTTCTGATAGCCTACCGCTTCCGCAGGTGTCCCCATCTCTTCATTCTGTCTGTATTTCACTTCCGTAAAAACAATAGTGTTCTCTTTTTTCGCAATGATATCAATTTCTGCTTTCAGGGCATGAAAATTCCGCTCCAGAATCTCATATCCCATTTTTTCCATCTGTTTCGCCGCCAGAGCCTCCCCCCGATGACCTTTATCCGTTGTGGTATCGCCATCCTGCGGCAGAAAATTCTTCACGAAGGTCTTGCGGTGGATGGGCGTGATCCCCTGTCTGCGGATACCTTCCAGATGCTCCGCCGCACCGTACCCCTTGTTGGATGCAAAACCATAGCCGGGATAAACTTCCTCATAGGCCTCCATCATGCGGTCACGGTATACCTTCGCCACAATGCTGGCCGCGCCGATGGACATACTTTTCGCATCCCCCTTGATGATCCCTCTCTGGGGTGTGGAAACCATAGGGATGGTTACAGCATCGGCAAGGATATAATCCGCTTTTGGTTTCAGCTGAGACAAGGCTTCCCGCATCGCCTCATAAGTCGCCTGCAGGATGTTTATTTCATCGATACGTTCATTGGAAACGACCCCGATGCCGTAGCTCACGGCCTTTTCCAGAATGATATCATAAAGTTCTTCTCTTTTCTTTGCGGAAAGCTTCTTGGAATCATTGACCCCTTCAATCTTACATTCCTTGGGCAGGATGACTGCCGCCGCTACCACGGGGCCTGCCAGAGGGCCTCTGCCCACTTCGTCGATACCCGCGATCAGGTCATAGCCCCCTTCCCAAAGACCCCTTTCATAGGTCAGGATCTCCTCCAGGCGCGCCAGTTCCTGCTGATGTTTTTCATATTTTTTCCGAAAAGAGGCCAGTGCAGTCTGGACACCCTTTCGGCTGTCTGCTTCAAACTGTTTCATCTGTTCCGGCAATGCTTCCATGGGGCAATTCCCCAAAATTTCCTTGATCTCGCTGATGGACTGCATAATCTCCCTCTTTTCCATTTTGTTTTGGTCTATCATACACCATTTTTTCTTTCCTTGCAATCTGCCCGATTTCTCATTGTCTGCGCCCCCGCTTTGTGCTATCCTTGTATCATCAGAAAAACAATTTTTCCCGACAAGGAGGTCATTTCCATGAAATGTTATCATGTTGACGCATTTGCAGAAAAAGTATTCGAAGGCAACCCCGCCGCTGTCTGTGTGCTGGACAAATACCCTTCCGACGAGCTGATGCTGAAGATCGCCATCGAAAACAACCTGTCCGAAACCGCCTTTGCAGTCAAGGAAGGCGAAAACTATCACCTGAGATGGTTCACCCCCGGCGGCGAGATCGACCTGTGCGGTCATGCCACACTGGGTACCTCTTATGTACTGTTCCGCTTCTTTGAAACAAAAGCAGAATCCATCACCTTCAACACCATGAGCGGCCCTCTGACCGTTGTGAAAAAAGGCGATCTGCTGGAAATGGACTTCCCTGCCTATGAACTGAAACAAATCCCCGTGACCCCTGAAATGGATGCGGCCTACGGTGTAAAAATTTCCGAAGCATGGCTGGGCCGTGACCTGCTCTGCGTAACAGAAGACGCCGAAGCTGTTCCCACCATGACTCCCGATCACAGCAAACTGGCAGAACTGGACGGCCTCCTGCAGCATATCACCGCCAGGGGTACAGACTATGACTGTGTCTCCCGTTCCTTCTGTTCCAAACTGGCTGTGCCCGAAGATCCCGTCTGCGGCAGCGGCCACTGCCATATCGTTCCCCTGTGGGCGAAAAAACTGGGCAAAGAGGAAATCATCGCAAGACAGGTTTCCCCCAGAGGCGGCACCCTCCATTGCAAAATGAACGGCACCCGTGTCACTCTGGCAGGTTCTGCGGTGCTGTATTCCATTGCTGATCTCTTTATCGAAGAATAACCGCATAAAAATAACCCCGACAATGTCGGGGTTTTCTTTTTTATACATCCATGATGATAGGCAAAATCATCGGACTTCTCTTTGTTTTCTGCCAGATATAATTTTTCAGGGCATCCTTGATGACGCCTTTGATATAGTTCCAGCTGGTGATGCCTTTCGCTTCGCATTCCTGCAGCGCTTCCAGCACCGCCTGACGGGCTTCATCCATCAGGTCTTCCGCTTCTCTTACATAAACGAAACCTCTGGAAATGATATCGGGGCCGGAAACGATGGTGCCATATTCCTTATCCATGGAAACAACGACTACCATCAGACCATCCTGAGACAGATGCTTTCTGTCACGCAGGACGATATTGCCAACGTCGCCAACGCCCAGACCATCTACCATGATCTGACCTGTAGGCACTGTGCCATTCACTTTTGCTTCATTCTGATTTACTTCCAGCACTTCGCCCAGCTTCATCACGAAAATATCATTCTTATCCATACCCATGGAAACCGCCAGATCTCTGTGGCTTGCAAGATGCATGAATTCCCCGTGTACGGGCATGAAGAATTTGGGTTTTGTCAGTGCTAGCATCAGTTTCAGTTCTTCCTGACGGGCGTGACCGGAAACGTGGATATCTTCGATATCGCCATAAACCACATCAGCACCTTTTTTCATCAGTTCATTTACCACACGGAACACGTTCTTTTCGTTGCCAGGGATGGCAGATGCGGAAATGATGATCTTATCATCAGGTTTTACATTGATCTGTTTATGTTCACCGGATGCAATACGGGACAGAGCGGACATAGTTTCGCCCTGGCTGCCTGTGGTGATGATGACAAGCTGATTATCCTGATAATTCTTTGTTTCGTTGATATCGATCAGTGTTCTGGGGGGTACCCACAGATAATCCAGTTCAGACGCTGTTTTTACCGCATTGACCATGCTGCGGCCGATGATGGCAACTTTTCTGCCGTACATATACGCCGCATTGATGACCTGCTGGATACGATGGATATTGGAAGAGAATGTGGCAACCATGATACGGTTTTTTGGTGTATCTTCGAAAATCTTTTCAAACACCTTACCCACGTTCTTTTCGGACATGGTAAAGCCTTTTCTTTCCGCATTGGTACTGTCACTCATCAGAAGCAGTACCCCTTCTTTCCCCAGTTCCGCAAAACGCTGCAGGTCGATGATCTCACCATCGATGGGGGTATAGTCCACCTTAAAGTCCCCGGTATGCACCACTACACCCACGGGTGTATGGATGGCCAGAGCAACGGAATCGGCAATAGAGTGGTTGGTATGGATAAATTCCACTACCATCTGACCCAGTTTCACCTTTTCCCCGGGCACCACGGTATGTCTTGTGGTGGAATCCAGCATTTTATGCTCTCTCAGTTTATTTTCCAACAGCCCCAGTGTCAGCAGTGTGCCGAATACGGGCACATTCAGCTGTTTCAGAATATAGGGCAGCGCACCGATATGGTCCTCGTGGCCATGGGTCAGCACGATCCCTCTGATTTTTTCCATGTTTTTGGTCAAATAAGAAACGTCGGGAATGACCAGATCAATCCCCAGCATATCGTCCTCAGGGAAAGCCAGACCGCAGTCGATGATGATGATATCATCGCCGTATTCCAGCACAGTCATGTTTTTACCGATCTCTTCCAGGCCGCCCAGCGCAACAACCTTCAGGTTCACCTTGGGTTTTGCCTTTGTTTTATTTCTGGTACGCAGCTTTGCCGTTACTTTTGCTGCCGCCTTCGCCGCTGTATTTGCAGGCGCTTTCGCCGTTTCTTTTGTCTGTTCTTTTGCAGGAGCTTTTGCTGTTTTTGCAGGGGCCTTTGCCGCCGCTTTCACAGGAGCCTTCGCCTTTGCAGGTTCTGTCTTCGCTTTCGCCTTTGTGTTATGATTCGCTTTGGAACTCTTTACGTTCAGTTCCTTTGCGTTCTTTTTCTCTGCCAAAAAACACACCTCCTTTTTCTCTTATTCTCTTTTATTCTTTAGTATGGCGTAAAAAAGTTCTCCTTAATCTTCAAAAATACTGTTCTTTTCCGAAAAAGAGAAGCAGAAAAAGAGCAGTCGGTTCTCACTGTCTGAAAAAACAATCCCGTCCCGTTTTTTCAGACCGCCATGAGTGCTGCCTCTCTAGGATCCGATATTTCTGCTGACCCCTTTTTTCCGCTCATTATTATGAAAAGGGATTGGCATATTTCATGCAGAAATATGCCGTACCATAATCCATTCGTAATTCTTTCAAACTTAGCCCAGTTCTACTGTATAATCTTCGCCCTTCTGTGCGAACAGGTCTGCCACGCGGTCAAATTCCGCGTCATCTTCCACCAGTTCGTAAGTAACATCGTCTGTGTTGATGGAAACTTCCTTCAGGATGATGGCATCTGTTTCATCATCGTCCATCAGTTCTGTTTCTACTACCAAGAGATAGCGTTCGCCGCCGCATGCCACATTATCGATAATGGAAAATTCCACTTCCACACCGCTTTCGTCTGTCATTGTTACTGTTTCAAATTCCATTTCGTTTACTTCATCATAAATATCAGCCATTAGATTATCTCCTCTCTTTGGGACTCTGTCCCAAACCCTGACAGGGGAATGATTCCCCTGCACCCCCATTGGCAAAAACTATCGTTTTTGCAGGGATACAATATTTATATCAATTTCAAATTTTTGTATTCGAAATCATTTTGCTTTACTGTCCAGATATCCCTGCAGGATATGCACAGCCGCCATCTTATCAATGACACTTTTTCTCTTATCATGGTTCAGACCAATTTCCCGCAGAGAACGTTCTGCAGCAATGGTGCTGAAACGTTCATCCCAAAGGATCACTTCCACCTTAGGGAAGCGCTTTTTGATCCGTTCGCAGAAATCGTTGGTCTTTACACATCTGTCCCCTTCGGAGCCATCCAGATTTTTGGGATAGCCCAGAACGATCACTTCTGCTTTATATTCCTCCACCAGTTCTGCCAGTCTGCGCATACATTTTTTAAATTCCATGGGATTATCCCTGCGGATGATCTCTACCCCCTGGGCTGTCCAGCCGAAGGGATCGCTGACTGCCACACCAATGGTCTTGTCGCCAAAATCCAAACCTAAAATTCTCAATACGGTTCCTCTTTCTTATTGTTCCGATTATTCGTTACGATCCAGATAATCTTTCACCAGTTCTTCCAGCAATTCGTCTCTTTCCAGTTTGCGGATCAGCACACGGGCATTCTGGTGGCTTGTAATATAAGTAGGATCACCGGACAGGATATAGCCCACGATCTGATTAACAGGATTGTAGCCTTTTTCTCTCAGCGCTGCGCTGACAGCCATCAGGATTCGTTTTGCTTCGTTTTCAGGTTCCTTTTCCAGTCTGCCAAAATACTGTGTTTCATGGATATTGCCCATACTTTTCACGCTCCAATCTTTGGGGCAAAGCCCCGGTCTCTATTTTTTCTGCATCTTTCTGCAGTTTTTGTTTCCATAATAATTATTTCTATGATACCCGAAACGAACCCGAATTGCAACCATCTGTTCCTTACGAATATATTACAATTGCGCCTGTTTATGCTTCCGCCACACCAAAAAGCTGTTCCTTTTCCGCTTTCTCGATCTTTGTTCTGCAGATCACATTGGTCAGGTCTTTTTCAGAAGTGCCATGCACCTTGATATAGTTGGTGGTATGCCCTTCGTAAATGCCCTCGCCAACAGCTCTTTCGTACAGAACCTCCACTTCCTTGCCTACGTAGGCCTGAATGAAATCATCGGCCATTTTGTC
>NZ_JBGVHV010000018.1:0-3689 GCF_045122575.1 Anaerotignum sp.
TCCTGCCACAGGTTCCTTCAACTTCGCCGTTCTGGAAGGATATATGATCCGAAAGGGCAAGATCGCAGAACCTGTCAGAGGGGCAACCCTCATCGGCAAGGGATATGAAGTGCTGCGGGATATCGATATGGTAGGCAATAACCTGAAACGGGCCCAGGGTATGTGCGGCAGCAAAAGCGGCTCCATTCCCACGGATGTGGGTCAGCCGATGATCCGTGTCAGCAGTATGACCGTTGGCGGAAGGGGGTAAGCAGGATGGAAAGACAGAAATTTTTGGATCAAGTCCTTGCTTACGGGAAACAGGCAGGCTTTGCGGAATGCGAAGTGTTTTACCGCGGCGGCAAGGCTTTTGAAGTTCTCATCATGGAGGGAGAAGTTTCCAATTACGAAAACAGCAAGGAAGAAGGGCTGGCCTTCCGTGGGAATATCGACGGAAGAACAGGCTATGCTTATACGGAACAGCTGGCGGAAGAAGCCATTCCTTTTCTGGTGCATACAGCGAAGGAAAATGCGGCGCTTCTGTCTGCGGAAGACATGGAAGACCTGTATGAAGGGGAAGAAAGCTATCCGAAACTGGATGGTGTCAATCAGGAACTGGAACAGCTGGAAGTGGGCGAAAAGATCGCTGCGGCCATGAAGATGGAAGAAGCGGCGCTGGCAGGGGCAGAGGAAGTGGCTTCTCTGGATTACTGCGCTTTGGGCACAGCTCTGGCGGAAATCGCCATCAAAAATACAAAAGGGCTGGATGTTTCCTTTGCGAAAAATTTTGCAACGGCCTATGTATCCGCTATTGCCAGAAAAGGCGATGAAACGAAAACGGGCACCTATTTCTGGAAAGCCCAGGACTGGAACGACTTTGATCCTGAAAAAACAGGCAGAGAAGCGGCAAAACGGGCGGCTTCTCATCTGGGGGCAGGCTCTGTGCCCAGCGGGAAATATGATGTGATCCTCGACGGCAGGACGATGGTTTCTCTGCTGGGGGCTTTTGCAGGCATCTTCTTCGGGGAAAATGCCCAGAAGGGCTTTTCCATGCTGAAAGGGAAAACAGGGGAGAAGATCGCTTCGGAAAAAGTGACTCTGCGGGATGATGCCCTTCTTGCAGGCGGCTACGGCACACAGCCCTTCGACAGCGAAGGGGTTTCCGGCAAGAATAAGGCGGTCATCGAAAAAGGGGTGCTGAAAACCCTGCTGTATAACAGAAAAACGGCGAAAAAAGACGGTGTGTCCTCTACGGGCAACGGATTCAAGGCGGGGCTGACCGGCTCTGTGAAAACCGCAACGACCAATTTCTATCTGACAAAAGGCGAATCCACACAGGAAGACCTGTTCCGTCAGATGGGGGAGGGGCTGTTTATCACCAGCCTCATGGGGCTCCATTCGGGATGCAACGCGGTTTCCGGTGATTTCTCCCTTTCTGCGGAAGGGTTCCGCGTGGAAAAGGGCAAACAGGGACAGCCTGTGGAACAGATCACCATTGCGGGCAATTTCTATAAACTGCTGGAAACGGTGGAGGAAATTGCCGATGACCTGTATTTTGGTTCCAATGGCATGGGTTCTCCTTCTGTTCTTATCAGAGATCTGGATGTTGCAGGGAATTAAATAGAAACGACAGAAAAGCAGACTGTGGGCAGTCTGCTTTTTGCATGTCCGCCAAAGGGCGGCTCTGACAGATGCTTTTTTGTCGAAATGCGAGGGGGTTGGAGGAGTTGGTGATTCTGCACAAATGTTTCTCGTGAAGAGGAGGGATATCTGTTTTCTCTGCGGATAGAAGAGGGCGGGAGAAGTGGGCTGAGTATTGAATTTATTAAGGATTCTGCCGGTTTTTACAATTCTTTTGGACTGGTAATATGGTGTAAATGGTGGTAAAATTATTTATAATGATAAAAAGCAGAAAAAAGATTTGTTATTTAGAAAATTCAGTAAAAAGGGGATGAGAATATGCTCAATACCACAAAGCTTTATGATATTTTCCATATCGTGAACGGGGAACACGGTGACCCTCATACCATTCTGGGGATGCACGAAGTGGAACAGGATGGCAAGAAAATGGTGGCAGTCCGTGCATTTTTGCCCAGTGCCGCAAGCATCGTTGTGGTTGACCATGCAAACAAACGTAAAAAATATCCTATGGAACTGGTACATCAGGGTGGTTTCTTTGAAGTGATCATTCAGGATAGAGAAGAATGGTTCCGTTATCAGCTGGAATATACCGATTACAGCGGCAATACATGGCGCAATTACGATCCCTATTCCTTCCAGCCCACTTTCTCCGATCTGGACAGACATCTGTTTGGTTCCGGCACTCATTATGAAATTTATGAAAAAATGGGCGGCAGACTGATGACCCATCAGGGTGTAAAAGGCGCATCCTTTGCCGTTTGGGCGCCCAATGCGAAAACAGTCAGCGTTGTGGGTGACTTCAACCTGTGGGACAGCCGCAGACATCCTATGCGTAAACTGGAAGAATCCGGTGTCTGGGAAATCTTTATCCCCGGCGTGCAGGAAGGCGACTGCTACAAATTCCATGTGGTACAGTATGACGGCAGGGAAGTAGATAAAACAGACCCTTACGGCCTGTGCTGCGAACTGCGCCCCAAAACAGCATCCGTGCTGTATCCTCTGAAACGCTATAAATGGAAAGACCGCCGCTGGATGACAGCAAGAAAGAAATATAACGTGCATAAATCCCCCATGAACATTTATGAAGTACATCTGGGCAGCTGGATGCGCGGGGAAGAAAACAGATTCCTGACTTATACAGAACTGGCGGAAAAACTGGTGCCCTATGCAAAAGAAATGGGCTATACCCATCTGGAACTGCTTCCCATCGAAGAACATCCTTTTGACGGCAGCTGGGGCTATCAGGTAACAGGCTACTATGCGGCTACCAGCCGTTACGGCAGCCCTGATGAATTCAAATACTTCATTGATACCTGCCACGAAAATGGCATCGGCGTTATTCTGGACTGGGTACCTGCCCATTTCCCTAAAGATGACTTTGCACTGGCTCGTTTCGACGGTACAGCTCTGTATGAACATGAAGACCCTCGTCTGGGGGAACATATCCAGTGGGGCACATATATCTTTAACTACGGCAGAAAAGAAGTTGGTAACTTCCTGCTGGCAAATGCGCTGTTCTGGCTGAGAGAATACCATATCGACGGCCTGCGTGTGGATGCGGTGGCATCTTTGCTTCATCTGGATTTCTGCAGAGGCGAAGGCCAGTGGATCCCCAATATGTACGGCGGCAATGAAAATCTGGAAGCCATCGAATTTCTGAAACACATGAACTCCATCATCGCCCAGAGAGAACCCGGCGCTATGGTTATCGCCGAAGACAGTACTGCATGGGAAGGCGTGACAAAGGACACAAAAGAAGGCGGCCTTGGCTTCACACTGAAATGGAACATGGGCTGGATGAATGACTTCCTGTTCTATATCAAGAAAGATCCTGTTTACAGAAAATATCATCAGAATAAACTGACATTCGGTATGGCATATCAGTATTCCGAAAACTATGTACTGGTATTGTCCCATGACGAAGTAGTACACACAAAGAGCTCCATGGTAGGCAAAATGCCCGGCGACCCTTGGCAGAGCTTTGCAAACCTGCGTCTGAGCTACGGTTTCATGTATGGTCATCCCGGTAAAAAACTGCTGTTTATGGGCGGTGAATTCGGTCAGTATAA
>NZ_JBGVHV010000019.1:0-34861 GCF_045122575.1 Anaerotignum sp.
CAGGCGACAGTAGGGAAGTGTATGACCAAGGAAGGACATTCGCTCTTGCTTCGCTTACTGCAGGAAAAAGGGGACGAAAACGCTTATTTATCAGTAAAAAAAGGTGAAAAATTAGAATAATTTTGTTGACAGGTGCATCCTGTTGTGATAGTATATTGGAGTATGTTCAGCCGCGTGAAGAGGTTCGAGAAAATCGGAGAAAGGCTCCGGTTACCGTATTCAGCGAGTAAAATTGCGAGGAGGTGTCAACATGTACGCAATTATTGAAACTGGTGGTAAACAGTACAAAGTATCCGAAGGTGATATCATCACAGTTGAAAAACTGGCTGTAGAAGCAGGTTCCGAATACAAATTCGACAAAGTTCTGGTTCTGGCTAAAGAAGGCGATATCAAAGTAGGTGCTCCTTACGTTGAAGGTGCAGCGGTTACAGCAGAAGTAATCGGTGACGGTAAAGCGAAAAAGGTTGTTATTTACAAATACAAACCTAAAAAAGGCTTCCACAAGAAAAAAGGCCACAGACAGCCTTTCACAAAACTGCAGATCAAATCCCTGTAATTTTCAGTCATGATCAAAGCAAGGATTTATCGCAAAAATCAGAAAATCTGCGGATTTGAGATTTCCGGCCATGCGGGCTACGCTGCGGCAGGCGAGGATATCGTTTGTTCTGCAGTGACAGTACTTTGTTTTAACACAATGAATGCTGTGGAAAAATTCACCGATGTTCCCTTTAAGGTGGATATCGATGAAAAACGCGGCGGTTATCTCAAAGTCTTGTTTCCCCTTGAGGGGATGGAAGATCACGATACACAGCTCCTTCTGGAAACACTGTGCATGGGTCTTTCAGACATAGAATTAGAATACAAAAAATATCTCACTTTGATAAATGAGGAGGTGTGAAGTATGTTCAGATTGAACCTTCAGTTCTTCGCGCACCACAAAGGCGGCGGTTCCACAAAGAACGGTCGTGACTCTAATGCTAAGAGACTGGGCGCAAAACGTGCAGACGGTCAGTACGTTCTGGCTGGCAACATCTTATACACACAGAGAGGCACAAAAATCCACCCCGGCGTAAACGTTGGTAAAGGCGGCAACGATACACTGTTCGCTCTGGTTGATGGTCGTGTAAAATATGAAAGAAAAGGCAGAGACAAAAAACAGGTTTCTGTTTACCCTGTCGAAATCGCTGAATAAGATTTGCATGAAAATCATGAAGGCTTCAAATGATAGCATTTGAAGCCTTTTTTTCAGTAATAAAAAGTAATAAAAGAAGAAGGCTTGACAGGTTTGCAGCCTGGCGGCTACAGAGCTGTGAAGTCTTCTTTTTGAAGATAAATTGTTATTTCGAGAAAGCGCATTGTTCCATTCCCGCACAAAATGAAATTTTGTGCAAGTAAGGGTCAAGGGAAATTATTTCCCTTGTGGGGTTTGGGGCAAAGCCCCAAGGAAAGGAGAGAAAACAATGTTTGTAGATAGAGTCAAGATCCACGTAAAAGGCGGCGATGGCGGCGACGGCAAGGTTTCCTTTTACAGAGCAAAATATATCACCCACGGCGGCCCCGACGGCGGCGACGGCGGCAAAGGCGGCAACGTGATTTTCGTTGGCGAAAGCGGCATGAACACACTGATGGACTTCCGTTATAAAAGAAAATTCGCCGCAACACCCGGTGAGCCCGGCGGCAAACGTAACTGCTTCGGCAAAGACGGCGAAGATGTCATCATCAAAGTGCCCGTTGGTACAGTTATCCGTGAAGCAGAAAGCGGCAAGGTAATGGCTGACATTACAAAACCCAACGAAGAAAAGATCCTGATCTACGGCGGTAAGGGCGGCAAGGGCAATCAGCACTTTGCAACCCCCACAAGACAGGCTCCCAGATATGCAGAACCTGGCAGAAAATCCAAGGAATATGACGTGATTCTGGAACTGAAACTGATCGCAGACATTGGTCTGATCGGTTTCCCCAACGTTGGGAAATCCACACTGCTGTCCATGGTAACAAACGCAAACCCTAAGATCGCAAACTACCACTTTACTACACTGTCCCCCAATCTGGGCGTGGTAGAAGGTAGATTCGGCGATAAATTCGTTCTGGCAGATATTCCCGGTCTGGTGGAAGGTGCCAGCGAAGGGATCGGTCTGGGCCATGAATTCCTGCGTCATGTAGAACGTACAAAGGTATTCATTCATGTTGTAGACGCTGCCGGCGTTGAAGGCGATGACCCTGTGGAAAACTTCGAAAAGATCAACAGAGAACTGGCGGAATATAAAGAAGACCTGATGAAACGTCCTCAGGTGATCGCTGCAAACAAAACAGATATCCCCGGTTCCGAAGAAAATGTGGCAAGACTGAGAGAAATTTATGAACCTCAGGGCTACAAGGTATTCCCTATTTCTGCAGCAACCAACAAAGGTCTGGATGAACTGCTGACAGAGGTCGGAAAGATCCTGAGAGAATACCCCGAAGATATCACCTTCGAGGAAGAATATGAAGAATACGCAGAAATGCAGGTGGACTTCGAACCCTTCACTATCGAAGAAGTGGAAGAAGGTTACTTCGTGGTTACCGGTGTCGGCGTAGAAAAGATGATCGGTTATACCAATATCGATACAGAAAAAGGCTTCGCATTCTTCCAGAAATACCTGAAAGAAAAAGGTATCATCGAAGCACTGGAAGAAAAAGGCATTCAGGAAGGCGATACGGTTCATATTTACGATCTGGATTTCGAATTCTGGAAATAATACGGGCTAAGCCCGTTCGTCGAAATAGTATTTCGACGAGGAAAGACAGAAGAATAAACAGATCTGTGCCTGTGCAAAACTGCAGGCAGTTTTCAGGCGACAGCCTGTTTTCCTCGGAGAAAATGAATTTCTCCTGCGGATTCCATTTGGGAAACTCGTTGTTTCCCAAACCCTTCAGTAAAAATCGAAAGGCACTCCGAAAGGAGTGCCTTATTTTTATTTCTGAAAGAATATTCTGTTTGTTTCCAGCACATTTTTATGCACCACATCTCTGGGCTCGAAATGCATGATCCTGCAGACGATCTGCAATGCGGTGCCCATGCCGAAGACGGAAATGACCGTGCCGATGCCTACAGGCCCGCCCAGAAGCCAGCCTATGAGCAGGGCAATGCCGACCATGACCGTCTGTACTACGCCGATGGGGGTTTTCGGGAAGCGTTTGCCAAGGGCAATCAGCAGAGAATCGCGAGGGCCACAGCCCTGTGCTGCACCCATATAGAAATACTGCCCGTAGCCCATGATGAACAGACCAACGATAACCATGATGCAGCTGATGGGGATGTTGTTGAAATCAGGCAGGGTGATGATGTGGTCGATGAGGTCCACATAGTTGCCCACCAACAGGGCATCCAGAATCGTGCCATAGCCGATTTTTTCCTTCAGCATTACATCAATACCCAGAATGATGATGCTGATAATGGTATGCACGATACCATAACTCATTCCTACCCGATAGGATGCGCCCATGGAAAGGCAGTCCCAAGGGGCCAGACCGATGTTTGCCTGAATGGTCAGATAGACGCCGACGGCGAAAATGAACAGACCGAAAGCGGATTTCAATATTTCTTTTATCATTTGTGTTTTTGTCTGCATGATCGTTCTCCTATGCATCCTTTGGATGCTTATTTTTTTGCGGAAAAGGAAAGACTTCTGTCTGTTTTTGCTGTTCCGTCTATTTTAATACTTTGCAGACCGCTTTTCAATACCAGCTTCCGAAGAAAAGAATGATACATGAAGGGGCATTTCAGTAATTTCAGACTGATTTTGATGCGGATCTTTCGGGTTTTGTTCCAGTAGCGCCTGTTCGGATCACCGCAAGGACAGTTCAGCACACGGCTCAGCTCTCTGGCGCTGTAAATGGCGCTGCTGATGCCCTCCAGAGAACTGGGGCTGATAAAGCCGGCGGCTTCCCCGATGAAAAAGATACCGCGTTCCCCTTTGCAGAAATCCCGGAAGGAAGCGGGGCGCAGCACAAGGCAGGCTTCGGTTTTCAAAGGTTCGCCAAAGCGAAAGCCGATCTGCTCCAGTTTTTCTTTTTGTCTGGCAAAGCGTTCTTTGGCATTGTCAAGCGGATAGGCACCGCCAAAAATAAACTGATGGTTTTTGGAAATGGACCAGGAACAGCAGTCGGTGGTTTCCGGATCGAAAATGCAGGAATAAAAGGGATTGGGATGGGTTTCGGGGAAACATTGCTGGATGGAGAGATAGTATCGAATCTGTTTCTGGGGATAAAAAGTTCGTCTGACAATGGAATTGGCGCCGTCTGCCCCGACAAGAAATCTTGTTGTAACGGTGTGGGTTTCTTCCTTTTCCAGATAGGAAACAGAGAAGCCGCCATTTTTTCGTTTCAGTTCCGTACAGATAGCGTTGCTGTGTACTTCCACCCTTTCGGGAATGATGGATTCCAGCCACAGGTCGAATTTATGTCTGTCCAAATTGATATAAAACCGCTGATAATGGCGGATGAGTCTGTTTTTCAGATCGATGGTTTTTACCGCAAAAATCTGTGGATCTACCAGAATATCCTTGGGCAGAGTCAGGTCAAAGGAGGCCAGAGCCTTTTGGGCATCGACAGAGATCAGCCCGCCACAGGGCTTTTGGAATCCATCGGCATCGGAATGCTTTTTATCGATGGCGATCACTTTATATTTCGGATTTAAGAGTCTTGCCAGTGTGGAGCCGGCGGGGCCAAGGCCGATGATGGCAATATCATAGTCAAATTTTCCTTTCATACAAACACTCCCTTTCTTAAGGGGAGTGTAGCATAAAAAAGGCAAAGAAAACGAAATGTCTGAAAACCTTCTGTTTTTCGTAAGAGAATCGTAAGAAATTCCTGTTTTGGGAAAGACTAATCCAAAAAGGAGAAAGAGGTGGCGACATGGCTGCATTGGAAAAATATCTGCCCCGTTGCAGGATCTTCCTGCTGGATGGGGAAAAATTTCGAACCAATCTGTTCGTTTTCTTTTTTGACCTGCCCTTGCGGCGGGAAACGGCGACGAAAACGGCACTTCTGGCGGAGGTGCTGAAAAGGGATCATTGGCAGGAAAAGGCAATCCGCGGGGAGGAATTATATGGCGCTTTGTGGGATATTTCGGTGGTGAAAAAAGGGGATCGACAGCTGCTCCTGTTTTCTCTGGAAACGCTGAAAACGGTGGATACAGAGGATGCGGTGGCTTTTTTGAAGGAAATGCTTCTGGGGTCTTTGCGGGAAGGGGACTTTTCCGAAAAGATGGTGGAACGGCAAAAAGAGATCCTGTGGCGGAAACTGAAAAGTCTGCAGGACGACAAGAAAGCCTTTGCCCGTAAGCGTATTGCGGAGGAAACGGCGGAGGGAACTGCCTATGGTATCTCCGGGGGCGGATACGAGGCAGAACTGGAGGAAATCAACGCCAAAGGATTATTTCTGTTTTATCGGGATCTGGTGGAGCAGGCAGAGGGAAAGTTTTTTTTCTGCGGCGATCGGGCGGAGAAGAAAAAGGTACTTTCTTTGCGGCAGGAGTTTCCGGGGAAGGTTTTATGGAAGAAAAAAGAGTCGGAAAAACAGACGAAAAACGGCCCCCGATTCCTGCAGGAATCGGCTGAAATGGAACAGGCAAGGCTGGCCATGGGTTTTTCCGCCCGTGGAGAAAGCATCCACAGACAGGCGGCGCTTCTGCTGTTCAATCATCTTTTGGGCGGCAGTCCTGATTCCTTATTATTTCAGCAGATCCGAGAGGAAAAGGGTTTGTGTTATGATGTGAAATCCTATCTGGAGCCCATGAGTCCCTATCTGTATGTGCAGGCGGGTATTCGGGCGGAGGATGGGAAGGAAATGGGAAAACTGGTGCTGAAATGCGTGGAACAGATAAAAAAAGAGGGTATTCCTGAAGAAAAACTGCAGCAGGCCAAGGAGGCGATGCTGCGAAATTATAGTGGCCTTTCAGACAGCCCTTGGGCCATGGTGGATTTTTTTGCAGAACAGGCTTTGCAGGGATCCCCCCTGACAACAGAAAGATTTCTGCGGCAGATAGAGAAGATGGAAGCGGAGGACATTCTGCGGGAGGCAAATCATCTGGAATTACGGGTGGTTTATCTGCTTAGCGGAAAGGAGGAAAAAGATGGTGCGGAATGAAAAAGAACAGCAGGGGAAAACAGAAAATGGCCTGCAGTATTATATTTTTCCCCGAAAGGAATTCGGAGAAAAGACGGCGGCGATCGTGGTAAAACGAGGGGCAAACCACATTTTCTGGAAAGGGAAAGACGGCGAAACTATGACATTTCCCCAAGGGACGGCCCACTTTATCGAACATAAGCTGTTCCAGCAGGAATGGGGCGATGCCTTTCTGAAATTGGCAGAGAACGGTGCTTCTGCCAATGCTTTTACCGATGGGGATAAGACGGTTTATTATTTTACCTGTCGGGAAAAATTTATGGAAAATCTGAAGATTTTGCTGGGTTTTGTGCAGACGCCCTTTTTCACAGAGGAAGACACAGAACAGGAAAAATCCATCATCACCAGTGAGATCACCATGTATGGGGATGATCCCAATTGGGTGGTCTATATGCAGATGCTGAACGGGATGTACGAAAACCATCCCATCAAAAATTCGATCGCAGGCACGGCGGAAACGGTGCAGGAAATAACGGCGGAAATTTTGCAGAAAGCGTATCTGGCGTATTATACAACGGAAAATATGGCGTTGATCTGTGCGGGGGATGTATCGGTGAGACAGATCAGAGAACTGGCAGAAACAGTGCAGAAAAGGGAGACGGATGCACGGATCTATTTTCCGATGGAGAAAAATGAAATTCTGGAAAAATATCAGGAGAAGGAAATGGGCTTGTCTCGGCCAAATTTTCAGATCGGGTTTAAATTTCCTTCTATCCCGAAGGAGGACTGGCTGAAAACCCGCATTGCCATGGGGTTTCTGCTGGAATTGCTGGTGGGAGAAAGCAGCAGATTTTTCCAAAAAGCCTACGAAAGGGGATTTCTGGATGAGCCCTTGGGGACAGCTTTTTTCTGCGGAGAGGGATATGCCTTTGCGGCATTTTCGGGAACGGGAGAACAGCCGGAAGAAACGGCAGAATGGCTGGCAAAGGAACTGAAACGACTGCAGAAAAAGGGACTGGACTGGATGGATTTTCGACGGATCCGCAAAAAAATGCTGGGCAGATTCCTGCGGCGGCTGGATTCTCCCGTCAGCCTTTGCATGGGGCAGATCGAATGGGCAATGATGGGGGCAACGGCGGAAGAAGTGATGGATACGATCAAGACTTTGCCCGTGGCGGAAGCGGAAAAATTGTTGCAAAATGCTTTCTCAGATACTACAATGGTATTATCTGTGGTCAGATGAAATGCTGATGGAAAGAAGGAAAAAATATGCCGGATATCTGGTTTCCCCATTTAGGGATAGAAATTGAAAAACTGAGCCGTGTGGCCTTTTCCGTACTGGGGAAGGATGTATACTGGTATGGTATTTTCATCGGGTTGGGTGTGATCCTGGGTGTGGCATTTGCCATGCTGGAAGCGAAGCGGACAAAGCAGGATCCTGATCTGTATGTGGATTTTGTGATCTATGCCCTGATTTTTGCCATTATCGGCGCAAGACTGTATTATGTTATTTTCTCGTGGGATTATTACAGCGCAAATCCTGCAAAGATTTTTGCCATCAGAGAGGGAGGTCTTGCCATTTACGGCGGTATCATCGGCGCAGTGCTGACGGCTATTGTATACTGTAAGAAAAAGAAGGTGGATTTCTGGCTTCTTGCAGATACGGCCTGTCCCTCTATTGCCTTCGGCCAGATGATGGGACGCTGGGGCAATTTCTTCAACAGAGAAGCCTTTGGCGGTTTTACCGATGGCATCTTTGCCATGCGTCTGCGTTTGGATCAGGTGCGCCCCGGGGATGTTTCCCAGCAGGTGATGGATCATCTGATGCAGTTTGGCGGGGTGGATTATATTCAGGTGCATCCGACTTTCCTGTATGAATCCCTGTGGAATCTGTGTCTGTTCCTGCTTTTGGTTCTGTACAGACCAAAGAAGAAATTCGGCGGACAGATTTTCGGATTATATTTCCTTGGCTATGCCCTCGGCAGAGTCTGGATCGAAGGACTCAGAACAGACCAGTTGATGATCGGTGGTTTTGCGGTGAGCCAACTGCTTTCTGCAGGTATCATCGTGGCAGCGGTGGTATTTCTGATCTGGAAAGGCAGAAAAGAAAAAACAGCATAATGATTGAGAAAAAACTGCCTCACTTTTTCAGTGGGGCATCTTTACATAGAAAACGGAGTGTTTAAAATGGTTTTATTAACAGCAGAAAATATCAGAAAAAGTTACGGCACGAGGGTGATCTTCGATGATATTTCCTTCAGCATCCACGAAGGGGATAAAATCGGTGTCATCGGTGTCAACGGTACAGGCAAATCTACCTTACTGAAGATCATTGCAGGGGTGGATCAGGCAGACAGCGGCACTATCATCACCATGAACGGTATGCGTATCGGCTATCTTTCCCAGAATCCTCTTTTTGTAGAAGGGACTACCGTTTTGCAGCAGGTGTTCCGCGGGGAAAATCCGCAGCTGGCACTGGTGCGGGATTATGAAGAAACTATGGCGGCTTTGGCGAAAACGCCGGAAGATGAAAAACTGGTGAAAAAAGCGGCGGATCTGGCGGAAAAAATGGATAAGGCGGAAGCGTGGTCTCTGGAAAGCGAAGCGAAGACCATCCTGACCAAACTGGGTATTTTTGATTTTGAACAGAAGGTGGAAACCCTTTCCGGCGGCCAGAAAAAGCGTGTGGCGCTGGCGGCGGCCCTGATTGCACCTGTGGATCTTCTGATTCTGGATGAACCGACCAACCATATCGACAACGACACGGTTGACTGGCTGGAAAAACATCTGGAAAAATACTCCAAAGCCCTCCTGATGGTAACCCATGACAGATATTTCCTTGACAGAGTTGCCAACCGTACACTGGAACTGGAAAAGGCAAAAATTTATTCTTATCAGGCAAACTATTCTAAATATCTGGAAATGAAAGCGGAAAGAGAAGAACTGATCGCCGCAGGGGAAAGAAAACGTCAGAATTTCCTGCGGACGGAACTGGAATGGGTGCGCCGCGGTGCCAAAGCCAGAACCACAAAGCAGAAAGCCAGACTGGAACGCTTCGAAGAAATTTCTTCCATCCGTGCTCCGGAAGAAAAACAGAGTGTGGAACTGTCTTCCGTTGGCAGCAGACTGGGGAAAAAGACCATTGAACTGGAAAATGTATCCAAAGCCTATGACGGCAAAACTTATATCAGAGATTTCAGCTATATCATCCTCAGAGATGACCGCGTAGGCATCATCGGGGACAATGGCTGCGGGAAATCCACTCTGATGAACATTATGACAGGAAAACTGCAGCCTGACAGCGGTTCTGTTGTTCGTGGGGAAACCGTAAAAATCGGCGTATTTGCCCAGGAAAATGTGGATATGGACGAAAATCAGCGTGTCATCGATTATATCCGCGATGAGGCGGAAATTATCCGTACCACAGACGGACATATCACCGCATCTCAGATGCTGGACAGATTCCTTTTCCCTCCTTCCATGCAGAGAGGCCCCATCTCTATCCTTTCCGGCGGCGAAAGAAGAAGACTGTATCTCTGCCGTGTGCTGATGGGAGCGCCCAATATCCTTTTCCTGGACGAACCCACCAACGATCTGGATATTGAGACCCTGATGATCCTGGAGGATTATCTGGAGCATTTCAATGGTGCGGTAGTGGCGGTTTCCCACGACAGATATTTCCTGGATAAGACCATGGGACGTATCTTTGCCTTCCTTGGCAACGGTGTCATCAAACAGTATGAAGGCGGCTATTCCGACTGCAAGGCGGCGAGGGAAAGAGAACTGCCTGCCGTTGAAGAAAAGACTGTGAAGGTGAAAAAAGAGGAAGCACCGAAAGAAAAAAGCAATGCACCCATCAAGAAGATGAGCTATAAAGACCAGAGGGAATACGATACCATTGGCGATGAAATTGCGGCTCTGGAAGAAAAAATCGCCAAGGCTGATGTAGAAATGGCAGCCTGTGCCACAGACTTTACCCGCCTGCAGGAGCTTTCCGCAGAAAAGGAAAAACTGGAAGAAAAACTGGAAGAACGCATGGAACGCTGGATGGAACTGAGCGAACTGGCGGAAGAAATTGAACGAAATAAGGGCTGATTTGACAGAAAAATAATTTTTTTGATATAATAATATATTATATTAAAATTTTGTTAAGAAATTGGAGCGTGATGACCGTGGACGGTAGTCCTGTCTTGATTATTTTATTGATTATTTTAGTTTGTGGTTCAGCGTTTTTTTCTGCATCGGAAACGGCACTGACTTCTCTGAGCAAGATCCGTCTGCGCAATATGGTGGATGAGAATATCAAAAATGCAGATATTATTGCAAAACTGGTGGAAGACCCCAATCGTCTTTTGAGTTCCATTCTGGTTGGCAATAACCTGGTAAACAATGGGGCCTCTGCATTGACAACAGCACTGGCGATTCAGATGTTTGGCGGCGACGCAGAAAGCGGTGCCGGTATCGCAACGATCATTATCACCATTATCATTTTGATTTTCGGGGAAATCACGCCGAAAACAGTTGCAGCGCAGAAGGCGGAAAAAGTGGCGCTTCTGGTTTGTAAGATCATCAACTTCTGTGTCATTATTTTCAAACCGGTGGTAGCAGTGCTGAATGTATTGACCGGCTTCCTGACGCGTCTGTTTGGCTGCATCCCCGGGGAAAAGGTACCCCTCATTACAGCGGCGGAACTGAAGACCATTGTGAATGTCAGCCATGAAGAAGGCGTTCTGGAACTGGATGAAAGAACCATGATCAACAATGTATTTGATTTTGGGGATTCCAAGGCGAAGGATGTCATGACGCCCAGAACGGATATCATTGCAGTGCCTCTGGATGTGACCTACGATGAATATGTGCATCTGGTGAAGGATGAAGGCTTTTCCCGTATGCCTGTTTATGGCGAAGATCTGGATGACATCGTGGGCATCCTGTATGTAAAGGATATTTTCTTCTTGGATGAAGATGAATTTTCTGCAGAAACCTATATGCGTGAACCTTTGTTTACCTATGAAAGCAAACCTGTTGCAGAACTTCTGGCGGAAATGAAGACCAGCCGTCTGGGCGTGGCTATCGTTTTGGATGAATACGGCGGTACTTCCGGTCTGGTGACCATGGAGGATATGGTAGAAGAGATCGTTGGCGATATCGAAGATGAATACGACGATGCAGAAGAAGAAATCGAAGTGATCAAAGATGACGAATTCGTTGTGGACGGCAGTACTCGTCTGGAAGATTTCAACGAAATGGTCGGTACAGAACTGTTCTGTGAGGAAGTAGATACCCTTGCAGGATATATCCTTGTAAAACTGGGCAACTTCCCTGTGGAAGGACAGGAGCTGGAAACAGACGGTCTGCGGGTCGTTGTGGAAGAAATGGAGAAGAGACGTATCGAAAAGGTACATGTCTATATCCTCAAGGAAGAAGCAAACGAAGCAGAAAACCAAGAAATAAATACAGAAAACGAAGCATAAAAAATGCCGCAGACCTTTTGGTCTGCGGCTGTTTTTGTTTAGCCTTTCATGCCATCCAGCATAGTTTCTGTTGTTTCCATATAGTAGTCTGCATCCTGCATGCCTTCGATCTTCAGTTCGCGGGGGAAGCCTTCCTGATCAACAAAAATTGTTGTAGGCAGACCGTTCAGATTATCCATGATCCATTTTGCCAGATGCTGATCGGGCATGATGCCTGTGAAAGTAACACCATATTCATCATACGCACGCAGAGCCAGTTCCTCCGCATTGCTGTCGGGGGTATCGATGACAACCTGAATAAAGTTTACGTTTGGATGTTTTTTCTGCAGGTCTTTATAAAATTTCTGCAGTTCATCCAGTTCGATGATATTGTCTGTGTAGCAATAGCTTGCCCAGAAGTTGATCACAGTCATATCGTAATCATAGAAAACAGCGGAGGAGATGGGATCACCGTTCAGTGTATTTGTCATAAAAGACAGATATTTGCCGTTGTTTTCCACAGCCTGCTGCACCGCCTGTTCATCGGGCAGGAAGGTTTTGATGCTGTCCTTCAGATTGGGCAGATATTTTTCCAGTTCTTCGAAAGTGGCCTTTGCGCCGTCGGAGAAGTGGTCAATGCCGGTAGTATACTCTGTCAGGAAGAAGAAATGGAAATTTTCCTGTGCGGGCAGTTTTTCCACAGAAGAGAACAGAGCCAGTTCTTTTTGTACTGCAGCAGATGCCAGATTTTCTTCTTTTACCACCAGAAATTCTACGATGGGTGTCATCAGTTCTTCCACGGGAATGGTGGATTCTGTGTTGTTCAGTTCCTCCATGTTTTCATCGGGAGTATAATTGTAGCGGATCTTTGCATAGATCTCACTGTTGGGGCTGACCGTAGGGGCGGGGATTAGGTTGGAATTTTCCATTTCCACCCATTCATCGGGGATGGTGTAAGCCAGACCGCATTCCTTGAATTCAAATTCTGTCTGTACTTCTGCCTGGGGCTGTTCCTGGGGAACTTCTTCTTTCCCGCAGCCGACAGCGAAGAGCATCATCATTGCCAGAAGCAGGGCAAGTTTCTTTTTCATATTGAAAAACCTCCTGTTATCGTTTGTTTTATAGTCGGTATCCATTATAACGAAAAAATATTTTCTCTGCAACCGAAAGAGGAAAAGAATGGAAAGAAAGGGCGGGAAAAACAGGATTTTCATTTAATTTTAATCTGTTTTGAAGGGATTTTTAAGGAGAAAAAAAGATACTGGAAGGAGACAAAACAGGAGAGAGTTGCTATACTGTAAAAAACGAAAGAAAACAAAGGATGTGAATGTCTGTGGAACGAAAAAAGATCCTTCTGATAGAAGACGAGGTCAAACTGGCTCGTTTTGTGGAATTGGAATTGAGATATGAAGGCTATGACGTAACGGTCTGCCACGATGGCAGAGAAGGGATGCAGCAGATCACCGACGGTGAGTATGATATGGTACTGCTGGATCTGATGCTGCCCGGACTGACGGGCATTGAAATCTGCCGCCGTGTGCGTAAATTTTCCCAGATCCCCATCATCATGCTGACGGCGAAGGATGAAGTGATGGATAAAGTGGCAGGTCTGGACAGCGGCGCTGATGACTACCTGACTAAGCCTTTTGCCATCGAAGAACTGCTGGCTCGTATGCGTGTGGCCTTTAAGCACAGCACGGGAACGGCTGTAAAAAAATCTCTGCTGCAGGTACAGGATCTGGAGATCGATACGGAAAAACGTATGGTAACGGTGGGCGGAACGGTCGTTGATCTGACCAAGAAGGAATATGAATTGCTGACTTATCTGGTGCAGAATAAAAATATCGTTCTGACCAGAGAGCAGATTTTAAATGAAGTATGGGGGTATAGTTATATTGGGGAGACCAATGTGGTGGATGTATATATCCGCTATCTGCGCGCCAAAATAGACGAAGCCTTCGACAGAAAGTATATCCTGACCATTCGAGGAGTGGGTTATTATGTCAAAGAGGGATAAGCTGATCAGTGGTTTTCACCACATGGCCATTGCCAAGCGGATCACGCTTTTGTATGGCGGTATTTTTACGCTGTCTCTGCTGTTTCTCAGCGGTTTTATGATTTTGAATATTTCCAGCATGCAGCAGAGCACCATGCGTAAGGAACTGCAGGATTCCATGAAAGCGGTGCAGGAATATCTGGATGAGGGGAAACCTCTGTCCGATGAAGCGCTGTTTGAACTGCTGGAGGATAGTTATGTAGAAGTCAGCGTATTCAGTTACGCAGAAAATGAGATGTATAATAGTATTCCGGGAAACATCCCTCCTTTTATCCTGCATCCGGAGGCTGCCATGCAGCGGCTGCCGGAACGAAACGGAGAAAATCCGGAACCGCCTTATCTGAAGGAAAAGGAACTGAGAGAGACCGGCTTTGAGATCAGCGTGCAGCGAGAAAATAAGAGCGGCAATCTGGAATATATTTTGGAAAATGAGACGGATCAGCAGTTTATGCTCCATTCTGCCCATTATAAAACAGAAAACGGACTGTATCAGATCCAGCTGTTCCGCATGATGGCTGATGGCGGCTATATGATCTGGAACTTTATGTCCAAACTGCTGATTGCGGATGTGATCGGTATTCTGGGGGCATTTCTGATCGGGAAATATATCAGCCGCAGGATGCTGAAGCCGGTGGCGGCCATTCGTGAGGCGGCGGAACGCATCTCCATCGAAGACCTGAGCCAGCGCATTTCTACGGAAGGCCCCGATGACGAAATGAAGGAACTGACGGTGACTTTCAATTCCATGATCGACCGTCTGGAAAATTCTTTTCAGAAGCAGAATCAGTTTATTTCTGATGCCTCCCATGAACTGCGTACGCCCATTTCCGTGATTCAGGGCTATGCCAATCTGATCAACCGCTGGGGAAAAAGTGACCCTGCCGTCCTGCAGGAATCTATTGATTCCATCCTGACAGAAACGGAACACATGAGTGCCCTGATCCGTCAGCTGCTCTTTCTGGCAAAGAGCGATCAGCACCGTCTGAGCGTACAGAAGGCGCAGATGTCCTTGAATGAAGTGGCTGCCGAACTGGCACGGGAAATGGAAGTACTGGATGTGAATGTGAAGCCTGTGCTGATAGAAGAAGCGCAGGTGGAAATTTTTGCGGATTATGCGCTGATCAAACAGCTGCTCTGGATCTACGCAGAAAATGCTCTGAAATATGCAAAAGACGATGGAGCAGTGGAGATCAGAGTCTGGAAAGACAGAAAATATGGGTATGTATCCATTCGGGATAACGGTGTGGGGATCGCAGCACAGGATATTCCAAAGATTTTTGACCGTTTCTATCGGGTGGACAAGTCCAGAAATAAAGAAATTTCCGGTACGGGCCTTGGCCTTGCCATTGCCAGATGGATCATGGACAGCCATGACGGCGAGATCCTGGTGGAAAGCAAGGTGGGCGAGGGGACGGTCTTTACCAATAAATTCCGTCTGTTTGCCGCCGAAGGAAAAAATGAAGCAAAATCAAAACAGAAAAAGGAAGAATGACCCTTGTTTTCACAGGGTCTTTTTCTTTGCTCAAATTCTTAAGGGAATCTTAATTTTCCCTAGTTGTATTGTATGAAAGCGATAAATGCGATATAATATCTGCAAGAGATGGGAATATATCTTCTCGAGATAGAAAGTCAGTCGGAATATCAGAGACAAAGGGGGAATACCTTATGAAGAAGAAACTGGCAGCCTTTCTGTGTGGCGTGATGTGTTTGACGGCATTTACCGGCTGTTCCCGCACAGAACTGGAATATCTGAAAATGGGCAGCAATCTGATGGACACGATGTCCTCCTGCGTGGTAGAAGGTACGATGGAGGCAGATATCGATTTTGATGGCTTGAATGTCATGTTGGATGATGTTGCAAAAGCAACAGGTGTCGGGGAGGGCGCTCTCGATACAGAACTGAACGGCAGAAAATCCCTCACAGTGGATTATGATATGAACATGAATCTGGATGCACTGGAATACGATATGGCCTTTGATGTGACTTATAACGGCAGAACCTATGATCTGGGGAAACTCTACTACAGCCTGAATCGAGGTGTGTTTGTATCCAGCGATACCCTCTGGGGTGTATATCAGATGTATGGTGATCTGGTGGGCGGCAATTCTGACCAGTATATCCTGAGCGAAGCCTTTGCCAAGGATTTCAGAGAAGCTCTGTCTGAAGAAAGATATATCGAACTGGTATCTGTGGAACAGCTGACCGGTGTAGATCTGGGCGATGCGGTGCCGAAACAGGATATGACAGAACTGTATCAGGCTGTATATACTTTCTATGCAGATGTACTGGATGGTTTTGAAAGCGGCATGGTAAAAGAAGTTAAAGGTGGATATCAGATCAAGGCCAGTGGCCGTGAAGTGATGCAGCTGCTGGCAGACCTGCTGTACTTTGTAGCAGATCATCCCGATCAGGTCATTGATGCCACAGAAGCATACATGGCAGTGGTAATGGAAAATACAGCTGCAGGCACACCGGAAGAAACGGCAGCGGCAAAAGAAGCTGTGGCAGGCATGTTTGCAGAAGCAAGAGCATCCCGTGATGATTTTATTGCGGCGGCGAGACAGATGGCTGTGCTGGCAGAAAGCCTGATGCAGTATCCCGGCGTGGATATCCTTCTGGATGGCTTTGATTACGTGGGCACTGTGAAAAAAGTTGGCGGCGGCTTTGACTCTGTTGCAGCTTATACAGTGAAACACGATGGTAAGACAGTAGGCAAACTGGTAACTGATTCCGTGATGAAAAAAGCCGATGTACAGATCTTCTTCCCTGCAGCAAGCATGACAGTAGAAGAACTGGAAGCGAAACTGGCAAAACTGGAAGATCAATATAACCCTGTAACAGGCGTTTCTGTTACATGGGGCGCGTATGACGGCAGCAGCGACTTTGCGGACATCATCACGCAGAGAAGTACCGGTGAAGCAGCTTATTTCGGCAGCAATTATAATTGGTCCGATATGATGGTGGAAAATGGCAGAGCATACCTGCCTCTGCGCATGATCGCGGAAATTCTGGGTGAAGAAGTCGTATGGGAAAACAGCACAAAAACACCTTATGTAATGCAGGATGGCCAGCGGATCGACATGAAGGGAAAACTGAAGGACGGCAGAGCCTTCGTGGGCATCAGAGATTTTGAAAAACTGGGCTACACCGTAACATATACCGCCCATAAGGATCCGTTTGATTCTATCTTTGACTATAAAGAAGTTTTGATTGAAAAATAAATAAAAAATAAAAAAATAAAAAGAGGACGGTTCCTGTGGGAACCGTCCTTTCTTATTTTGTTTTCTTTTTTAATTCTGTCCAGAAGGAATAGGGGATGGCAAGGTTGCTTTTGCCGCTGCCCAGATGGATATTCGGTTTGTTTTTTCCGTGGAAATCACTGCCGCCGGAGGGGAGCAGATGCAATTTTTCCGCCAGCGCGGTGATGGCCTTGGTTTCTGCGGGGGAATAGGTGGAATACTGACATTCGATCCCATCCAGTCCATAGGGGATGAGTTCTGTGCAGAGTTCTTCCAGCTGCTCCATATTTAATCCGTATAAGGTTGGATGGGCCAGAACAGCAGCGCCGCCGGCCTCCTTGATGGTCTGGATACAGAGGGCTGGTGTCAGAAATTCCCGTTCCACATAGCCGGGCAGCCCTGTGGAGATATAACGGCTGAAGGCATCTTCTTTCTTCGCGATATAGCCTTTCTGCAGCAGCACATTGGCAAAATGGGCACGGGTGATGATCTCGCCGCCGGCATTGGCTGCCACTTCGTCTAAAGTGAGATGCAGGCCGATGGAAGAAAGTTTTTCGCACATTTTTCGATTGCGGGTGTCTCTGCTTTCCTTGATCTCTTTCATGCGTGCCGAAAGAACGGGATGATTGGGATCAAAGCCCAAGCCTACGATGTGGATCTCGGGGCGGTGATGTTTTTCCCAGAGGGCGGCAAATTCGATGCCGGCAATGGTTTCGATGCCCAAGGAGGTTCCGGCTTTCTGGAATTCCTCCAGTCCGTCTATGGTATCATGGTCTGTCAGCGCGATGGCGGAAAGACCGATGGTTTTCGCCAGTTTTGCCGCTTCCGCAGGGGTATACGTACCGTCGGAGGCGGTGGAATGGACGTGTAAGTCAATGATAGGTGGATATTGCATGGATGTCACTCCTTTCTGCTTCAGTATAGCATATTTTTCTCCGTCCGCCCATAGAATAAAACCAAAAGGGGTGGGGTGGTTTTGTGAAAGCGGAAATGAAAAAGAAGCAGAAAAAGAAAACGGAAAAGAAAACAGCCGATGGCAATGTGGCACTCTGTCTGGTGCGGGGCATGGCGGTGGCCTTTGCCATTACCTGTATCATTTTCATCGGGTTTGGCATCCTGCTTACATATACGGAGCTGACGGAGGAAAGTCTGCCGCTGGTGGCTCTGGTCTGCACAGCCCTTTCCGCGGCAGCGGCGGGCTATGACTGGGCGGCCTGCATGCAGAAAAAAGGCATCTTCTGGGGGCTGGCAGCAGGGGCGGTCTATACGGTGCTGCTATACCTCATCACAAGCCTTGCATCCGACCGCTTTGCGCTGGAATTATCCGGTGTTATGACCCTGATCGTGGCGTTGGCCGGCGGCGCTGTGGGCGGCATCCTTGGTGTAAACAGAAAATAAACTTGCAAATCCTGTGTTTTGTGCTAAAATATGTTCCATAGCGAATGAAATAAAGGGGAATGGATCCTTTCGGGCAAACGGAAAGATTCATCCCTTTTTTGCGTATAAAACGAGGAAAGGCAGGAAAACAGTATGAAATTTCAAGGAAGATTTCGGCTTTTGATCATGTTGCTGGCGGCCATCGGGTTAAGTGTGCTTTCTTATCACGGCATCGGAAAGGAAGATACCTTCAGTGCGGCAAAGATCGAACGTGGGCTTGACCTGAGCGGCGGCGTAGATATTGTCTATGAAGCGGATCAGGAATTTGTATCAGAATCGGAAATGGATGCAGCCATTTCTCTGCTGCAGGGCAGAATGGACTGGAACGGCTGGACGGAGGCGGAGGTTGCCAAGGAAGGCAGCAAACGGATCCGCGTGCAGATCCCCGGTGTGGAAAATGCAGAGGAGGCCATTGAGAAGATCGGTCAGACAGGGCAGCTTTCCTTTGTGGACAGCACAGGTAAGGTGCTTCTGACGGGGGATATGGTGGCAACGGCGGAAAAACAGGTGGGTTCTGCTGACGAAAACAGCCCTTCCATGCCTTATGTTGCACTGGAATTTAATGAAGAAGGAACGAAACTGTTTGCGGAAGCAACAGAAGCCAATATGGGCAAAGTCATCCACATCGTTATGGATGAAGAGATCATCAGCTCCCCTGTGGTGCAGACCGTCATTACAGACGGACAGGCGATGATCACAGGCCAGTTTAGCGGGGAAGATGCGGAAGATCTGGCTTCCCTCATCCGTGCAGGCTCTCTGCCCTTCGATCTGAATGTGCTGCAGATGAAAAATGTCGGTGCCAGACTGGGGGCAGATGCTCTTTCCGGCGGCATCAGAGCCGGCCTGATCGGTGTTGCGCTGGTGCTGATCTTTATGGTGATCAAATATAAACTGCTGGGTTTTGCGGCGGACTGGGCGCTGATCATTTATATCGGTCTGGATCTGGTTCTGCTGAGCCTGTTCCATGTGACCCTGACTCTGCCGGGGATCGCAGGGCTGGTGCTTTCGGCAGGTATGGCGGTAGATGCCAATATTGTTATTTTTGAACGTATCAAAGAGGAACTGGTCAGCGGCAATACCCTTCGTGTTTCCATTAAAAACGGTTTCAAACGGGCAACTCCTGCGATCTGGGATGGCAATGTGACCACGCTGATCGCGGCAGTAGTGCTGTTCTTTTTGGGCAGCGGTACCGTCAAAGGCTTTGCGACAACGTTAATGATCGGTATTTTCCTGTCCATGTTTACGGCGTTGTTTGTGACACGCGTTCTGGTAAACGGTCTGATGCAGGCCGGTGTCCATAACCCGAAATATTATGGATTAAGATTGAAGTAAGGAGGCGGAGAAATGAAAATCATCGAAAACAGAAAAAAATATTTTCTCCTTTCTCTGGTCATCATTCTGATTGGTTTTGGGGCAATGGCAGTCAATCAGAGGGCTGGCAAAGGTGCCCTCAACTGGGACGTAGAATTTACAGGCGGTACATCTATGGAGATCGATATGGGTGAAGCCTATGAGGCAGAAGAACTGGCAGCCATCCTGACGGAAGTGACAGGACAGACAGCTCCTCAGATCCAGCAGATCATGGGGACAAATGCGGCAGAAGTCAAGCTACAGTCTATTGACGGCCCCACCAGAGTGGAACTGATGAATGTTATCTGGGAAAAATATCCTTCTGCGGAACTGAAGGAAGCAAATGATATCAGCGGTACGGTCAGCGGTGAAATGCAGCAGGCTGCCATCAAGGCGACCGTGATCGCGGGGGCGGCCATGCTGTTATATATTTCCATCCGTTTCAGAGACCTGCGGGCGGGCGGCAGTGCCATCATTGCATTGCTGCATGATGTGTTGGTGGTTCTGGCAGCCTATGCGATTTTCCGTATCCCGGTCAACAATACGTTTATTGCCGTTCTTCTGACGATCCTGGGGTATTCTATCAACTCTACCATCGTGATTTTTGACCGTGTGAGAGAGAATAAACCATACTATACTACGGAACAGACGGCAGAAAAGATCGATAAAAGTATCGGTCAGACTTTGAACCGTTCCATCAATACATCCCTGACGACATTGTTTACGGTAGGTGCGATCTATGTGCTGGGTGTGCCTTCCATCAAGGAATTTGCGCTGCCCATGATGGTCGGCATCATTGCAGGGGCTTACTCCTCCATCTGCATTTCCGGCTCTGTCTGGTATGTGCTGATGCCCAAGGCGGAAAAAGGAATAAAATAACTGGAATCAGATGACGCCGGGTTTTCTGGCGTCTTTTTTTATGGTATACTGAATGACAATATGGGAAAGGAGGCGCCTATGAAACGCTGGCTTTTGAAACGAACCAAAGTGAATACGGCCGAGATGGCAAAGGAACTGGGGATCCGTCAGGCGACGGCAGCCGTCCTTGCCAATCGGGAACTTTATTCTCGTAAGGATGCGAGGGATTTCCTTTTTGGCGGCGAGGAAGCCTTTGGTGATCCCGCAGCCATGAAAGATATGCTGAAGGGCGTTTCCCTGATTGCGCAGGCCATCCAGAATGGCAAAAAAATTGCTGTATACGGGGATTATGACGTGGATGGGGTCATGAGTACCTCCATCCTTTATCAGACCATTCTGCGCTGCGGCGGTAGGGCTGTGTTTTATGTGCCTCATCGCCAGAAGGAGGGCTACGGGCTGAATCTGAAGGCGGTAGAAGACCTTTCTGCGGATGGGGTGGATGTACTGTTTACCTGTGATAACGGCATTGCAGCCCTGCAGGAGATCGCCCTGGCCAAGGAAAAAGGCATGACTGTGGTTGTGCTCGACCACCATGAACCGGGCTTTACGGGCATTGGTGAGGAAAGACGGGATATCCTGCCTAAGGCGGATGCGATCATTGATCCCAAGCAGCGGGATTGCGGCTATCCCTTTCTATTTATGTGCGCCGGCGGGCTTTCCTATAAATTTGCGAGACTTTTGCTGCAGGAATTCTGCATTGATGATGCAGGATTGGAAAAACAGCTGGTTTCCTTTGCAGCCATTGCAACGGTCTGCGATATCGTAGATCTGCTGGGGGAAAACCGTGCCATTGTTCGAAAAGGACTGCCGGAGATCCGAAAAACGGAAAACATCGGCCTGCGTGTGCTGATGGAAGAAGCGGGTCTGGCGGATAAAGTCATTTCTGACTATCATATCGGTTTTATCATTGGCCCCTGTATCAACGCAACGGGGCGTCTGGAAAGCGGCAGACAGGCAGTGGAACTGTTCTGCAGCAAAAATGAAGCAGAAGCAAGAGAAAAAGCGAAGAATCTGGTGCAGCTCAATGAGGAACGCAAACATCTGACGGAAGAAGCAGCTATCCGTGCCGACCTTGCCCTGCAGGAAGGGGATGCTCGGAAAGAACGCGTGCTGGTGCTTTATGATCCGACGATCCATGAAAGCATTGCGGGGATTGTGGCGGGCCGCATCAAAGATAAATATTATCATCCGACGATCCTCATCACGGGCAGCGAAGAAGGAGCAAAGGGCTCCGGCAGAAGCATTGAAGGCTATCATCTGTTTGAAGCTCTGTTCGAGAACAGAGATCTGTTTACCCGTTTCGGCGGCCATGCCATGGCGGCAGGCCTTTCTTTGCCGGTAGAGAATATTGATATTCTGAGAAAAAGACTGAATGAGCAATGCAGACTGACAGAGGAAGAGATGATCCCTGTGCTGCGTATTGAAAAAGCCCTTTCCTTTGCGGAGATTGATCTGGGGCTGGCGAAGGAGTTGAAGGCGCTGGCGCCCTTTGGGAAGGGGAATCCTGCCCCTTTGTTTGGTTCCAAAGGCATCCGTGTGGACAGGCTGGATATCATCGGCAAGGAAAAGAATATCCTGCGGATGACCCTTTCCGAGCCAAGCAGCGGCACACGGCTTTCTGCCATTTCCTTCGATGGGTATGATCTGCTCTGTCAGCTGTTAAAAGAATTGTATCCGACGGAAGATTGTGATAAAATGATTTTATGCGGTCAGCTGCCGGGTCTGCTGGATATCGTTTACAGCGTGGATATCAATACATATAACGGCAGAAGCAGTGTGCAGCTGATGCTGAAGGATTTCCGTTTTGCAAAATAAGGAGGACAATATGGACTTAAAAGATAAAATCAGAAATATTCAGGATTTTCCTCAGGAAGGCGTTCTGTTTCGTGATATTACAACCCTTCTGAAGGATGCGGAAGGCATGAAGGAAGCCATCGACCAGATGACAGCAAAGCTGGAAGGCGTTGATTTTGATCTGGTTCTGGGCCCTGAATCCAGAGGCTTTATTTTTGGGATGCCTGTGGCGTATAATATGAGCAAAGGCTTTGTTCCCGTGCGTAAAGCAGGCAAACTGCCCGCAGAGGTGGTAAGCAAGGAATATGCACTGGAATACGGCACAGCGACCATTGAGATCCATAAAGATGCGATCCAGCCCGGCCAGAAGGTAGTCATTGTAGATGACCTGATGGCAACCGGCGGCACAGCAAAGGCCATTGTGGAAATGGTGGAAGAAATGGGCGCAGAAGTGGCAGCCATGATCTTCCTGATTGAACTGGACTTCCTGGACGGCAGAAAAGTTCTGCCCGATTATAAGATCGAATCGATTATTCACTATTAAGCGATAAACGGAGAAAGCCGTTTCTATAAAAATTAAGCAGAGAATCTGTTTACAGGGTTCTCTGCTTGAATTTTTTAGAAACGATTTACGGAGTAAACTACATAGTCCATAGGACTGTGAACCTGTAAGGGGTTAGGAGTAGGACGAAGTCCTACGAAAAGAGCTTTCGGAGAGGAGTTATTTATGTACGGACAGTTTTTTCTGCTGTTTGCGCTGATCATTGTGGGCTATTACTGCAATAAAAAGGGCTGGCTGAACAGAGAAACCAACAAAAATATGAGCAGCATGGTCATGCATGTGACGATCCCTGCCATGCTGGTTACTACCATCTCATCCATTCAGGTGGATGATCGAATTTTGAAGGGTTTTTTGCTGATGGCAGCGGCTCAGATCGCGGCAATGGTATTTTTCGGCTATCTGATGCGACTGTATGCCCGTTTCCGCAAGGTGGATGCCCGTCTGCATCCCATGCTGGATATTACAGTGGCATCTTTGAACACAGGCTTTATCGGCTTGCCGGTTACGCAGATCTTTTTCGGCAGCGAAGGGGTTCTGTATATGTCGGCAGGGGTATTGTCCCTGAATCTGTATCTATGGAGTTATGGCGTTTGTGTCATCGAAAATAAAAAGATCGGCGGCCTGCAGGGCTTAGGTAAAACGGCTCGTAAAATTCTTTTGAATCCAAATTGTATTGCCATTGCCGTGGGGATGGCTCTGGCAGTAACAGATACGACCCGTCTGCTACCGGAGGCGGCTATCGGGTTTCTGAAAAAACTGGGAGATCTGGCAACGCCTTTGTCTCTGATCTATATCGGCGCACTGGCGGGAGACAGCGGTATCACATCTCTGTTCAAGGAAAAACAGGCATTGGAGTTCAGTGTGATCAAGATGATCTTGATGCCTCTTCTGGCGATTTTCATCATGCATTTTGTTTCTGCGGGAACCATGGCAAAATCTATTTTCCTGCTTTCCGTGGCATTGCCTTCGGCCATTGTGGTGCCTATGATGGTGGAACAGTACGGGTATGGGGAAAAATTATCTTCCGACATCGTCCTCTGGACTACGTTTATTTCCATGCTGACCATGCCTCTTTGCGTGTGGATCGCAGGGATCCTGTACTGAGAAACTGCGTAAAACATTGATTTTTCGCGAAAAAGTCCTTGCAATACACCTGGATGCGTGGTATAATCTTTCATGTTGATTACGGACGGTCCAATACAGCACCAAGGGGGTGCAGCAAGAACGTCTATGGTGTATAAGGAGGATATAACAATGGATATCATCAGAGAACTGGAAAATGAACAGCTGAAAAGTGAAGTAACACCTTTTAACGTAGGCGATACAGTAAGAGTATACGCTAAAGTAGTAGAAGGTAACAGAGAAAGACTGCAGATGTTTGAAGGCGTTGTTCTGAAAAGACAGGGCGGCGGTCTGAGAGAAACATTCACAGTAAGAAGAATCGCTTCCGGCGTTGGTGTTGAAAGAACATGGCCTGTTCACTCTCCCAGAATCGACAGAATCGAAGTTGTTAGACGCGGTCTGGTAAGACGTGCGAAACTGAACTATCTGAGAGACAGAGTTGGTAAAGCAGCTAAAGTTAAAGAAGTTCTGAAATAATCAGTACTGAAACGAGAAAAGCAGTCTCGATGAACAAGTTTCATCGAGGCTTTTTTCGTGAGGGGCGAACGGGATTCGCCCTTGACGAAAGAAGTTTGCTTGAAACAAGGAGGTTTGTAGTATGGAAATGGAAAGAGAAGAACAGAAACAGGAAGTTCTGGAAGGAGCAGCAGAAAAAGAACAGACAGCCGGCAGAAAGAAGAAAGAAAAGAAATCCATGCCGATCGCGCTGCAGCTGGTGCTGCTGGTGGTGATGATCGTTGTCCTGCGTAATGTGATGGGCACGGTTCTGGTCAAAGGTTCTTCCATGGAGCCAAACTTCAACCATGGCGATCTGGTATTCATCAATAAACTGAGCACTTCTGTGGGTTCTCCCGATTACGGTGATGTGGTGATCTGCAAACTGGACGAAGGAACAGGCTATGAAAATATCATCAAACGTGTCATCGGTCTGCCCGGTGACGAGATCGATATCGTGGAAAATGAAGATGATGAAGATGTATATGATCTGTATGTCAATGGGGAATATATTGAGGAAGATTTCCTTGGCGAACCCATGATGACAGACGGCAATATCGAATATCCCTTTGAAGTGCCCGAAAACAGCTATTTTGTTATGGGCGACAACAGAAATGAAAGCCTGGACAGCCGCAGAGAATCTGTAGGTGCCATCCATAAGGATGACTTGATGGGCAAAGTTGTCCTGCGTCTGTATCCCTTCAGTGATTTTGGTCTGATCGATTAATATAGAAAGAGGTAAACTATGAACAATATTCAGTGGTATCCCGGGCATATGACAAAAACCCGCAGAATGATGGAAGAAAATATCTCTCTGGTAGATATCGTCATTGAGCTGGTTGACGCCCGCATCCCTTACAGCAGCAAAAACCCCGATCTGGATACGATCGCAAAAAACAAGCATCGTATCGTTCTTCTGAATAAATGCGACCTGGCAGACGATAAGGCAACAGCCATCTGGCAGGAATATTTTGAAAATCAGGGCTTCCGCGTCATCCGCATCAATGCTCTGAAGGGCAGCGGCTTTGGCGAAGTGACAGAAGTGGCCAGAGAACTGATGAAAGAAAAAATTGAAAAACTGAAAGCAAGAGGGCGTATCAATGTGCCCATCCGCAGCATGATCGTTGGCATCCCCAACGTAGGCAAATCTACATTTATCAACAAATATGTTGGTAAGGTAACAGCAAAAACAGGGGATAAGCCCGGCGTTACAAGGGGCAAACAGTGGATCAAACTGAAAAAGGACTTTGAACTTCTGGATACACCCGGTATCCTGTGGCCCAAATTTGAAGACCAGCAGGTTGGCCTGAAACTGGCATTCACAGGGGCCATCAATGATGATATCCTCGACCCTGAAAATATGGCACTGGCATTCATCAACCACATGGTGGCGAGAGATCCTGAGTGTATCAAAAAACGCTATCAGATCGAATTTGACTCCATCGACGAGCCCCATGAAATTCTGGCGAAGATCGCCATCGCCCGTGGCTTCAAGAAAAAAGGCGATGAGCCCGATCTGGAAAGAACAGGAAAGATCATGATGGATGAATTCCGCGGCGGCAAGCTGGGTAAGATCACTTTGGAACTGCCCGAAGATATTGATGTGATGCTGGAAAAGAAAGCAGCCAGAGATGCAGAAAAGGCAATGTTGGATAAGGAAAGAAAAAGAGCATACAATAAAAAGAAAAATAACAAATAATGTAAGATCAGCCGAGGATTTCCTCGGCTTTTTTCTTTGCGGCGGAACAAAATAAAGGCAGGCGCAGTCTAAATAGTAAAGAAAAATTTCGGAAAGAGGTGTTTGTATGAAAAAAAGCCTGTTGGTTTGTGGATTGTTTTGCCTGCTTTGTCTTGCGGGCTGTGGAAAAAGGGAGCTGCTCAATGAAAAACTGGATGCATCCCAGATTGATAAAGTAGTCGTGACCATGGCCATGGGAAATCCGAAATATGGTACCGATCAAAAGGTTATCACCGACCCGAAAGAGGTGCAGGATTTTGTGTTTCTGTTCAATAATGCCGTGGTAGAGGAAAAAGTCGATCGGGAAGATGAGTGGGTGGCAGAGTCTGGTTCATACACTTTTTTCAGCGGAGAAGAGCAGGTGCTGAAACTGAACTGCAATGCCAATGATCCGGAACGCATCTGGATCAATGATGCTTTTTATGAAATCGATTATCCGGATGATATGGTTGATCCCTATGGATTGTACAGCTTCTCTGATGCGATGGTCATGAATGTGGATGAGAAGGGGGAATTGATAAAATGTCCTGCGGAATAAAGAAACAGCGATACCTGATGTTTTGTCAGATATCGCTGTTTTTTATTTTTCGATTGGTGTTGTTTTCAGGATTTCAACGATATTTCGGATGACCTGTGCGGTGAAGCCCCAGATGGTATGCCCATCGTATTCATAGAACAGCTGGGTGGTTTTGCCTTTGCTGAAGGGATAGTTTTTTCCGCCTTCGATGCGATCGTAGGGGAAATCCTCAGACTGTACTACTTTCCAGACGGTGTCGTACTTGTCCGGTTCGGTTTCCATAAAGAATTTTAGAGGAACGGTAAAGATTTCTTCTACTTCCTCGGGATTGGGTTTTGCTTCTTTATAAATTTCATAGGGCACGAAGCCTACGAAAGGCTGGATCATGCCGCGGTAAATGGTCAGCATGAAATCGCTTTTTCCGATGATCTGGATCTTTTCTCTGGGAATGCCGATCTCTTCTTCCGTTTCGCGGAGGGCGGTTTCCTGCAGAGATTCCCCCTTTTCCTGATGACCGCCGGGGAAGCAGATATCACCGGGCTGATTTACGCCGGCAGCTCTTTTATTCAGAACGAAATGCAATTCACCGTCGATTTCTGTCAGCAGGGGCATGATGGCGAAGTAGCGCAGTTTCCAGAGCGGTTCTGCTTTATGTTCGGAAAAGATGGAAGTTACTTGCTTCAGAGTTTCCATGTTGTTGTCAGTCCTTTCTTAATTTGATGCGGGTGGCGGCCATTCTGCGGCGGCCGTCTTCAATATCGGCATAGTGCTTGCGGGTGGTGTTGACATCCGCGTGTCCCAGCACATCTGCCACCAGATAAATATCCCCCGTTTCCTGATAGAGGTTTGTACCAAAGGTACTTCTCAGTTTATGGGGGGTGATTTTTTTCAGTGTTACGCCGTTAGCATATTTTTTGACCATATTCTGTACCGTGCGGACGCCGATGCGCTTGCCCTGACCGGAAAGGAAGAGGGCAGGTTCGTTTTCCTCTTTGGTCACGGTGTTTTCCCGCTCTGCCAGATAGTCCTCCAAGGCCTCCCGTACTTCATCGCCATAATAAAGGAAGACTTCGTTGCCGCCTTTTCGAGTAACTTTCACGGCATTGTTCTTGAAGTCCAGATCTTTGATATTGATGCCCACACATTCGGAAACACGCATGCCTGTGCCCAGAAGCAGGGTCATCATAGCAAGGTCGCGTTTTTTCGTTTTTTCGTGAAAGGCTTTCTGGCGGTCTGTCAGTTTTTCGCCGGTTTCCACCGCATCCAGAAAATCCGCCGTTTCGTTCACATCCAGTCGGATGATGGCTTTTTCGTGGATTTTCGGGGTATCTACCAGAGAAGCGGGGTCGGCTTTGATGATCTTCTTTTTATAATAAAATTTGAATAGCATCCGTACTGCTGCCAGTTTGCGGGATTTCCCCTTTTCGTCATTGTGCATTTCTTTGCCGTAGGCGGGGTTCTCGTGGTCGGGGCGGATGTAGTAGGTGAGATATTCCAGAAAACAATCGATATCTTCGGAAGAAATTTCGTTCAGATGTTCTGCCGTGAAGTCCTTTGTTTCCAGGCCGCCAAGGGTGCGGTGTTCTTCATAGAGATAACGGAAGAAGATCCGCAGATCATAGGCGTATGCCAGACGGGTTTTGGTAGATGTGGTCTGAGCAATGCCGCGGAAAAAGGACTGGGTGAAAGGGGGCAGCTCCCGCTGGATCTCTCTTAACCGCAGGGTTTCTTTATTTTTCAGTTCTTCATGGTAAGTGGACATGGTGATCCTCCTTATTCTTCGGATACCCCGTCATTCCAGCCTTTCAGAGGGGAACGTTTGATGGCGCCGAATACCTTTTCCTGCAGGTTATCATAATTTTTGGAAAGTTCGGCCAGCATTTCCTTGGTTTCCTGTCTTTTGGTATTGCCATCGGCCAGACAGGGATTTTTTACGATATTGATGCCGCTTTTGTTGACAAAACTGCGGCATTCCCATTCGGGTACATACATCAGTGGACGGATGGAATATAGTTTCTTTCTGTCCAGATAGCTGACGGGGGCAAAGCAGTTCATTCTGCCTTCGTAAAAGAGGGACATGAAGAAGGTCTCTACCACGTCGTCTTTGTTGTGGCCGAGGGCGATTTTGTTGCAGCCCAGTTTTTCCGCCATATCGTTCAATGCGCCCTTACGCATTTTTGCACAGAGAGAGCAGGGATTTTTCTCTTTTCTTTCTTCGAAGATGATCTGGCCGATATCGGTATTTACCACGGTATAATTTACGCCCAGTTCATCGCACAGAGCCTGAATATCATCATATTTTGCACCGGGCAGACCCAGAGAAACGGTGATAGCTTCGATCTCAAATTTCTTGGGATAGAAGCGTTTCAGTGCATTGAGAGCCAGCAGCAGGCAGATGCTGTCCTTGCCGCCGGAAACGCCAATGGCGATCCTGTCGCCTTCTTCGATCATATGATAATCATCTACGGCACGGCGGACGTAGCTGAGCAATTTCTGTAATTTCATAGCATTCTCCTTTGTCAAAACAATACTTTTCTAATTTATATTATAGCGAAAGTGTGGGAGATTGCAAAGGCGAACAGATGCTTTTTTCGGTGATTTTGCAGGAAAAAGACACTTTTATGCAGAAATAATAAATAAAAGAATTTTGAAAAGAGGAGATACTATGAAGAAAATATTGGCAATGCTTCTGGCAGGATGCATGATGTTTTCTCTGGCGGCGTGCGGCGAAAGAGAAACAGTGCCTGCCAAAGAGGAAGTAAGTAAAGAAGAATATATTCAGGCGATCATAGATGAAATGGATGCGGCGGAAAAAGCAGGCCAGCTTATTATGGCGGATTTTCGCAATAATGCCGACGGAACAGGGATGACAGTCCTGTCTGAGGAAGCAAAAGAAGCCCTTTCCGAATATTATATTGGTGGGGTGATCCTTTTTGCAGAAAATCTGGATACAAAGGAACAGACTCAGCAGCTGACTTATGATCTGCAGGCGGCGGCACATCTGCCTTTGTTCATCGGCATCGATGAGGAAGGCGGTCTGGTTTCCCGTCTGAATAAAAGCAATATCGAACATGAGATATTCCCTCCCGCGGCAGAAATGGAAGATGTTTCCTGGGCGGGCACTTCTATCGGCTCTACCTTGGGAGAACTGGGCATCAATGTGGATTTTGCCCCTGTTGCCGATGTGAATACCAACCCCGATAACCCTGTGATCGGTACAAGGGCCTTCTCCTCCGATCCTCAGGCGGCGGCAAGTAAAGCTGCAGAATTTATTTCCGCCCTTCAGAAGATGGGTGTCAGCGCCTGTGCAAAACATTTCCCGGGACATGGGGACACTGCCATGGACAGCCATCTGGGGGAAACCTATGTGGAACATGATATGGAACGTTTGAGGAGTGTAGAATTTGTTCCTTTCGAACAGGCCATCACAGCAGGAACGGATTTTATCATGGCAGGGCATATCAAAACACCCAATGCCACAACAGACGGTCTGCCTGCGACATTGTCCGCGGAAATGCTGGGTATTCTGCGAAATGATTTAGGTTATGACGGCATTATCATTACCGATGCCATGAATATGGGCGCCATTGTGGATCAGTATGGCAGCGGCGAAAGCGCAGTGATGGCAGTACAGGCCGGTGTGGATCTGGTTCTGATGCCTGCCAACCTTGGGGAAGCGGCAGAAGCCCTGACCGATGCCATCGAAAAAGAGGAGATTCCCGCGGAAAGAGTCAATGCGGCTTTGTGGCATATTTTATCTCTGAAATATGACAAAGGACTCCTTTGATTTTATACATGTATACAACGAATTTTCTTGAAAACAGAACGGTGAAATTGTATAATTACATTTATAATCTTTTTTCGACAAAAGAAAAACAGAAACTCTAAGAATAAGAGGAGGTGATGAGTATGGTACCCGTAGAAGAACAACTGTATCTGGAACTGATCGAAAAAATCAAAACCTATCATCCGTCCAGTGACTTTTCTATGATCGAAAAAGCCTATAAACTGGCTGTAGATGCTCATAAAGAACAGAAAAGAAAATCCGGAGAACCATATATCATCCATCCTTTGAAAGTGGCATATATCCTGGCAGAATTAGAACTGGATATGGAATCCATCGTGGCAGGCATCCTGCATGACATCATCGAGGACACAGAATACAGCTATGAAGATATCGCCCAGATGTTCAGCGAAGAAATTGCGGCACTGGTAGACGGTGTGACAAAGCTGGGGAAACTGTCCTATACGACGAAGGAAGAAGCGCAGGCAGAAAACTACCGTAAGATGTTCCTTGCCATGGCAAAGGATATCCGTGTAATTTTGATCAAACTGGCAGACAGGCTGCACAATATGCGCACCCTGAACTATATGAAGCCGGAAAAACAGAAGGAAAAGGCACAGGAAACTCTGGATATCTATGCGCCTCTGGCTCATAGACTGGGTATTTCCAAAATTCGTTCCGAAATGGAAGACCTGTGTTTCAAATATCTGGATCCCGACGCATTCTTCGATCTGGCAACGAAGATCGAACGAAAAAAAGAAGAACGGGACGAATTTGTGCAGGATATCGTAAAAGAACTGCAGCAGAAAATGGACGAAGCCGGTATCAAAGGAAAGGTTTACGGCAGAACAAAGCATTTCTTCAGTATCTATAAGAAAATGGTCAACCAGAACAAGACCATGGATCAGATTTATGACCTGTTCGCTATCCGTGCGCTGGTAGATAATGTGAAGGACTGCTATGCGGTTCTGGGGATCGTGCATACCATGTATACCCCTATGCCCGGCCGTTTCAAAGACTATATTGCTATGCCCAAACCCAATATGTATCAGTCTCTGCATAACTCCCTGATCGGCCCCCACGGGCAGGTGTTTGAGGTGCAGATCAGAACATGGGAAATGCATCGTACCAGTGAATACGGTATCGCTGCCCATTGGAAATACAAAGAAGGCAAGGCCAACGAAAAAGGCAGTAAGTCTACAAGAAGAGATGAGGAAAAACTGGCATGGCTGCGTCAGATCATGGAATGGCAGCAGGACATGGCCGATAATAAGGAATATCTGGATACCCTGAAACAGGACTTCAACATCTTCTCCACACAGGTGTATGCATTCACGCCGCAGGGGGATGTCATTCAGCTGACAAAGGATTCCACACCCATCGACTTTGCATATATGATTCACTCTGCAGTCGGCAATAAAATGGTTGGCGCAAGAGTAAACAACAAGATCGTACCCATCGATCATAAGATCCAGAACGGTGACATTGTTGAGATCATCACTTCCCAGAACTCCAAAGGCCCCAACAGGGACTGGCTGAATGTGGTTAAATCCGCACAGGCAAGAACCAAGATCAAACAGTGGTTCAAGAAGGAAGAAAAGGAAGAAAATATTGTCCGCGGCCGTGAAATGGTTCTGACAGATATGAAGAAAAAAGGCTTTCAGCCGGATGATCTGCTGCGTCCCGAATGGATGGAAATCGTTGTTGTCAAATATGACTTCAAGACATGGGATGCCCTGCTGGCTGCCGTTGGTTACGGCGGGCTGAAGGAAGGTCAGGTCGTAAACCGTCTGAAAGACGAATATCTGAAAGAAAAACGCAAAACACAGACTGCAGAAGATGTGCTGAAAGATTTTGAAAAGACCATCGATGACAAGCCTGTGAAAAAACATAAAAGCAAGAGCGGTATCGTGGTGGAAGGCATTGGCGATGTGGCCGTGCGTTTCTCCAAATGCTGCAGCCCTGTTCCCGGGGATGAGATCGTTGGCTTCGTTACCCGTGGCCGTGGTGTGACCATCCATCGTACAGACTGTGTCAATGTCATCAATCTGAGCAATGAGGAACGGGGACGTCTGATCAATGCGGAATGGGATACGCAGTTTGCTAAAGGGGATACCAACACATCCTATCTGGCGGAACTGCGCGTGACTGCCAATGACCGTGTGGGTCTGATTCTGGAAATCAGCCGTCAGCTGGCGGATGATGATATTTCCGTAAAAGGCTTTAACGTAAGAACCACAAAGGATCTTCTTGCGATTTTCAATATCACCATTGAGATCAAGACAAAGGAACAGCTGGAACGTGTGGTCAAACGCCTGAAAGGTCTGAAAGACATCGTAGAGGTAGAACGTGTTTCCGGTTTAGGATAATATAGAAACATTTTTGGAGGAAGAAATGAGAGCAGTATTACAGAGAGTAACAGAAGCAAGCGTAACCATCGACGGTCAGGTTGTCGGCGAGATCGGCAAGGGCATTATGGTGCTGTTTGGCATGCTGGGTACAGATACAGACAAAACCATCGACTATATGCTGGATAAAGTGATCAACCTGCGTATTTTCGAAGACGAAAACGGAAAAATGAACCTGTCCCTGATGGATGTGGAAGGGGAACTGCTGATCGTGCCCAATTTCACCCTGTACGGGGATGCAAGAAAAGGCAGACGTCCCGGCTACAGCGGCGGCGCGGCTCCTGAAATCGCAACAGAACTGTTCGACAAGCTGTGTGCAAAAGCGCAGACCCTGGGCATCAAAAAAGTTGCGACAGGCGTATTCCAGGCAGATATGAAGGTTGCTCTGGTAAATGACGGCCCTGTAACACTGCTGCTGGACAGTGAAAAACTGTTCTGATGCGTATGAATACAGATATGATTACTTATGTCCTCAGCGGACATGAATTGCAGAATGATGTGCAGACAATGATCCAGGTTTTCCTGGCCAATCGTCACTATACCCGTACAGAGGAAGTGACAGAGGCGGAAATCACGGTAAAGAGCGAAATGAAAAAAGGCATTGCTTCGGCAATGCTTTATCGCCGTGGAGAGAAAGTTTCCGAATGGTCTATGGAATATGACGAAACAACACTCACGGAAAAAGAACAGAAACGCATCATCAAACGTACGATCTACGAACTCTTGATGAAAGAAACGGGGATTCGTCCCCAGTGGGGCCTTCTGACAGGGGTGCGCCCTGCGAAACTGGTCAGCATCATGCTGGAAGAAGGAAAATCTGACGAGGAATGTATGAAATTTCTGACAGAGGATTACCTTGTAATGGAACACAAGGCGGAACTAGCGGTGAAGGTGGCGAAAGCAGAACAGAAGATTCTGGAAGGCAATAAACCCGAGGAGATCAGCCTGTATATCGGTATTCCGTTCTGTCCTACCAGATGCCTGTACTGCTCTTTCACAGCATACCCTCTGCACCAGTATAAAAACAGGGTCGATGAATATCTGGATGCCATGTTCAAAGAGTTAGACTGGCTGGCGGCTTACAGCAAAAAATTTGTGATGAAAAATATTTATATCGGCGGCGGCACACCCACTTCCCTGAATGAAGCACAGCTGGAACGCCTGCTGCAGAAGGTGGAAGAACTGTTCCACCCTGATGAAACGATGGAATATACCGTGGAAGCAGGCCGTCCTGATACCATCACCAGAGAAAAACTGCGCCTGATGAAGGCATATCGCGTCAACCGCATTTCCATCAATCCCCAGACCATGAATGACCATACCCTGAAGGCGGTCGGCAGAATCCACAGTGTGGATGATATTTGCCGCGTATTCCGGGAAGCAAGGGAAGAAGGACATGAAAACATCAACATGGATCTGATCCTTGGTCTGCCCGGGGAAACTGCGGAGGATGTACGCCATACCATGGAAGAGGTCATGAAGCTGGATCCCGATAACGTGACGGTGCATACCCTTGCGGTAAAACGTGCATCCCGTCTGAGAGAGGAACTGGATCAGCACGACATGACCACAGCGGATACATTGGAATCCATGCTGAACATCGCAGCAGAATATGCGGAAAAAATGGGCATGGAGCCTTATTATATGTACCGTCAGAAAAATATGGTGGGGAATTTTGAAAATGTTGGATACTGCCACCCCGGCAAAGAAGGGGTCTATAACGTTCAGATCATGGAGGAAAAACAGACCATTCTGGCGGCGGGCGCAGGGGCAAGCACAAAAACCGTTGACCCCGAAACAGACCGCATCGAGCGTGTATTCAACGTAAAAAGTATTGAAGATTACATCGGTCGCATCGATGAAATGATAGAACGAAAAA
>NZ_JBGVHV010000020.1:0-3192 GCF_045122575.1 Anaerotignum sp.
ATAAACAAAGAGACTGTGGTTGTAGCCTTTCGAAAACCATCTGGTGGTAGGAGTTGAGAAACAATCCACAGTATCTGAAACAGTATAGCATAATGACCTTGGAGAGGGTCTATAAACACTACTACTTTATAATACGAGGAGATGAGTGACATGGAGCGACTGATGGAAGGCTTTTCCATGCTGACCTGGCAGCATTATCTGTTTGCAGCCAGCGTGGCTTATGTCATCACTTATATCTATCGCGTATTTTCCCGTTTGCTGGAAAGAAACAGGGAAAAGAAGAAAAACGGCGAAAAAACCTATGTCATCAAAACATTTGACAGACAGGCGGTGGATCGCTGCAAGGAGCTGTTTCCCGTTGATGTTCTTGCTTTCAAGGGCAGAGAATTCAAAAGAGGGGCACAGATCAAGGTAACGACCATCCAGAAAAATATCATTATCGGCGAGTTTATCGGGCTGAATCAGGTGAATCTGGTCTGCATCAAAACAGGCAATCAGATCATTGCGCATCAGCTGGAAAAGATCGCGGAAGTGACCAATGCAGAATAAAAAAGAGAGACTTTGGAGAACGTTCAAGGTCTCTTTTTTATGTGACAAAAGGATGGAAAATGCCACACATTCCTTGAGTTTCTGCGATTTTAACGCTATTTTAACGGGTCAAAATATTGAAAAAAAAGGAAGGGTGAATATAATAAAGTGAGTACAGACCGAGTGGTCTGTAATTTGGTATTGCAAAAATCGACGCTGAAACAGGAGCAGTTGCTGCTGTTTTTACATAAAAAATCCGGAAAGGGGGAACCCGATTGAAAACAGAAAATGCAATATTGGAAATGGCTTTTACCATGTTTTTGGAAAAGGGTTTTTCCGAAGTGTCTACCAACGAACTGATCCGTGAAACGGGGCTGACGAAGGGCGGTTTTTACTATTCCTTCAAAAGCAGAGAGGATCTGGATCAGCGGGTCGTGGAAAAATATATCCGTCCCTTCTTTGTGCGTCCTGCAGAACAGATGCAGCGCGTCTGGGAGGAAAAAAGACAGGATATCTCCACGGGGGAACTGCTCTGGCAAGGTTTTTTCATGCCCCAGCGGTTTATCAATTATCAGCAGGAGATCGGCAGAGAGGTGGCTTTCCGCAATTTCTATTTTCTGCTGTATGAAGGCATGAAGAAATTTCCTGAGGTGGCAGAGTATTTCAAAGAATGCAACATTCGAAAAGGAGAAAGCCTGCGCCGTATTCTGGAAAGAGGTCAGAGACGGGGAGAAATTTCCAAAACGATCGATCTGGAAAATTACGTTACGATGATCCTGGCCATGCAGGATGGCATTCTGGCGCTGAAGGTGCTGGATGACGGCATCGATGACGAGGAAAAATATAAAAACATACAAAAGCAAATGTGGAGAGATATTTCCACGGAGAGTAACGAAGTATACAGAGATGGAGGTGTGACAAGTGCAGTATCATAAATATGACAATACATACAAAATGGGTATTGATATCGGCTCTACAACCGTAAAGGTGGTGCTGACCGACGCAAAAAATGAGATCGCATTTGCAAGATACAGAAGACACTTTTCTGAAATCAAAAAGACAGTAAAAGACATCCTGAAGGAAGCGAAAGAGGAAATCGGCCATGCCATTTTCTCCGCTATGATCACAGGTTCCGGCGGCGTTGCGCTGGCAAAGGCCATCGGCGTGGAATTCATTCAGGAAGTCGTTGCCACAGCCAATGCCATTGAGGCATCCGCGCCCCAGACAGATGTAGCCATCGAACTGGGCGGCGAAGACGCAAAAATCATCTATTTCGAAGGCGGCAACGTAGAACAGAGAATGAACGGTGTTTGTGCCGGCGGTACAGGCTCCTTTATCGACCAGATGGCATCCCTGCTGCAGACAGATGCGACAGGTCTGAATGAACTGGCAAAAAAATACGAAGTGATCTATCCCATCGCTTCCCGCTGCGGCGTATTTGCAAAAACAGATATCCAGCCCCTGATCAACGAAGGCGCAAGAAAAGAAGACCTGGCAGCATCCATCTTCCAGGCGGTAGTCAACCAGACCATCGCCGGCCTGGCTTGCGGCAAGCCCATCCGCGGTCATGTGGCATTCCTGGGCGGCCCCCTGCATTTCCTGTCCGAACTGCGCAGCCGTTTCATCGAAACACTGAAGCTGACAGACGAAACAACCATCATTCCCGAAAATTCCCACCTGTTTGCGGCATACGGCACAGCGGTTTCCAATAAAGGTGAAGCAGAACTGGATTTCAACAGCCTGCTGGAAAGACTGGAAAACGGCGTGGAACTGACAGCGGAAGTAACTCGTATGGATCCTCTGTTCAAGGATGCGGAAGATTACGAAAAATTTAAGGATCGCCATGACAGAGATAAAGTAAAACGCATCCCCCTGTCCAATTACCACGGCGATGCGTTCCTTGGCATCGATGCCGGCTCCACCACAACAAAGGTGGCACTGGTTTCCGATAAGGGCGACCTCCTGTATTCCTTCTATGCGGGCAACGAAGGCAGCCCTCTGAACGTGGTAATGAAGAGCCTGAATGAAATGTACGATATGATGCCCGCAGATGTAGTGATCCGTAACTCCTGTGTTACAGGCTACGGCGAAGGCCTCATCAAGGAAGCCCTGATGATCGATCTGGGCTATATCGAAACCGTTGCCCACTACAAAGCGGCACAGTTCTTCAAACCCGATGTTGACTTTATTCTGGATATCGGCGGTCAGGATATGAAATGTATCCGCATCAAGGATAATGTCATCGACAGCGTACTGTTGAACGAAGCATGTTCTTCCGGCTGCGGTTCCTTTATCGAAACTTTCGCAAAATCTCTGAACTATACGGTACAGGATTTCGCAAAAGTGGCACTGTTTGCAAAGAATCCCATCGATCTGGGCTCCAGATGTACTGTTTTCATGAATTCCCGTGTAAAACAGGCGCAGAAGGAAGGCGCGGAAGTCGGCGATATTTCCGCCGGTCTGGCATATTCCGTTATCAAAAACGCACTGCTGAAGGTAATCAAAATTTCCGACCCTAAGGCTATGGGCAAATCCATGGTGGTACAGGGCGGTACCTTCTATAACGATGCAGTACTGAAAAGCTTTGAACTGATTTCCGGCAGAGAAGCCGTAAGACCCGATATCGCAGGCATCATGGGTGCTTTCGGCGCAGGTCTGATCGCG
>NZ_JBGVHV010000021.1:0-3759 GCF_045122575.1 Anaerotignum sp.
GCAGGGAAGAAAAAGGTACATTTTGCAGGATCATCCACAATATTGACAGGGATATGCTTTTCTCTGCAAAGGGCAGAGATTTCCCCATTCACCGCTTCCGCATCCGTTGCCCCAATGACAAACAGCATCCCTTCGATGTCCTTTTTTTCAAAAGGTCTCTGTATCTTTCGGATATCCGTCATTTCCTCGATTTCCGCACAGAACGCAGGAGAAACCACGGTGATATCCACGCCGAAAGGCAGTAATTTTTCAATTTTTCTGAGAGCAACAGTGCCGCCGCCCACCACAAGGCATTTTTTATCCTTGATCTCCACAAAAAAAGGAAAATAACTCACTTTTTCTCCTCCGTTTTCTTGAGGGCGTTGCCCTCAAACTCCCACCAAGGGAATCATTCCCTTGGAACCCGATTGGCAAAAGCATTTGCTTTTGCACAAATTATCGTATCCGTTTACAGTGAAAATGCCGTCAGGCTTACGCCAAACGGCATTGAACTCACTTGATATTATTCTTTCGCCAGAATTTCTGCTTTTCTTTCCAGCAGTTCATTGGACAGGATCATCGCTTCTGCTTTTTCGAAGCCGACTCTTGCCACTGTATCTGCCAGTCTTTCGCCGGCAACGCCCTGATCCTTGAAGAACAGGATGATTTTTTCTACAGTATCCAGCACTTCTTCTTCAGAAGTGAAGATCTTGCTCATGGGTGTGCCCTGACCAACTTTTTTGCCCCATCTGCCGCCCAGTGTCACTTTATAGCCTGTCACTTCTTCTGTCATTGCGCCGAAGGGACATTTTGCCATATACAGACATCTGCCGCAGTTGATGCATTTTTCTTTATCGTATGTCAGTTTTTCGCCTTCTGCTTTGGAAGCCGCTTTCATGGGGCAAACCTTTGCCACCACACATACTTTGCAGCTTCTGCACTTTTCAGCGTCGAATTTAGGTACTTTCTGACCAATGATGCCCACGTCATTCAGATCGGGTTTTACGCAGTTATTGGGGCAGCCGCCTGTAGCAATTTTGAATTTATGAGGCAGTTTCACGCCATGATAACCGATGTAGAATCTTTCATGGATTTTTTCACTCAGGCCATATGTATCATACAGACCATACTGACAAGTAGTACCCTTGCAGCTTACGATAGGACGAACCTTGGGGCCTGTACCGCCAACCAGAAGGCCCCCTGCTTCGATTGCCGCTGTGAAAGCAGGGATGTTATCATAATGGATGCCCTGCACTTCGATCGTCTGTCTTGTTGTAAAAGCCATTTCACCGTTGCCGTACTGATCAGCCGCTTCTGCAACCAGCATTGCTTCTTTCGTTGTGATCTTGCCGTTTCTTGTCAGCACACGGGCATTGAATGTATCTGTGCCTTTCTGCTGCAGGAAGCCCAGACCTTTTACTCTTTTGATGTCATCCGCACTTACTGTTACGCTCATATTTTCCCCTCCAAAATCTCTTTCCAAGACCATATTGCCATAAATTAAGGTAAGTACCTCTTATTTCCTCTCCAGATAGTATACACCTTTTTACGATAAAATCAAATTATTATTATTTATCGATCGATTAAATTTTGTTATCATTTTAAACTGCGCAAAAACGCCTGATCTTCCTTGGAAACACGGTAGGATTCACAGCATTTCTGAATGAATTTGCGAAATGTCCAGTCATCCAGATGATGATGGCTGATGTATTCCATCATACGATCCCTGTCCTTTGCCCAGACCGTCGCAAGAAGCCACGCCTGCCCCATGCGTACATAATAATGATCGGAACGGGCAGCATCCGTTCTTTCGATCACTTTCGTCAGATAATCCTCCGTCAGATAATTGGAAAGCATCAGAACCAGCCCCATACGCACCGCCCAGGGATTTTCCGATGCCAGGTATTTTTCGATATGCTGAAAAAATACCCCTTCTTTCCCTTTGATGATCTTCTTTACCGAGGAAGAAAAAATATCACAATGGGCCCAGTTTTCCGCCAGATGCTCCGTGTAATAGTCGCAGTAAGGCAGGAATGCTTCATAGGAAAGGGGCAGCGCCGCCGCCACCAGCCCATACAGCAGACGTTCCTCATGGGTCTCCCCGCCGCAGACCTGCAAAAAGCCGATGCCGTCCCCTTTTGCGATCTCCTTGGCCTTTTTCCGCAGGAAAGGCACCCGCAGACCGATGACAGGCAGTTGGGAACGAAGGAGTTTTGTATTGAAGTTCTTATATTCCTCCTCCCCCTGCGCAAACAACTCCTGGCGAAAGGCTTCGTATGTTTCTTTTGTCCACTGATCCATGGGAATCACCTCCCCAATGCTTTTTCGATACGCAATTTTGCCCCTTTGTATTTTTCCAGACGGGCAAAGTCCCGCTCCGTCGGTTCGGGAATCCGGCGAAGATCCATATTATCCTGCAGATCCGCATATTTCACCCGCGCCGCCAGCGGATTTTCGCAGACACGCCCGATATATGCCGTATAAGATTCCCCCTTCCTGTGGGTCAGGCAGAGGAGGGCTTCCAGCACTTCTTCCGAAAATCCTTCCTGCCGCAGATCCTCCAGTGTATAGGGGGTATCCTCCATCACATCATGGAGAAGGGCGACGATCTTTTCCGTTTCCGTTTCGCATTGTTCCATCACCCGTCCGGGATGCAGAATATAGGGCTGTCCACCTTTATCCACCTGTCCCTGATGGGCTTTTTCCGCCAGTTTTGCCGCTTTTTCCAGCATGCCCCTCACCTCTTTCTGTTTTCAGTATAAACTTGAAAATTTTTGGTGTAAAGGCGAACTTTTTCTCCCTTTTCCGCGTCTATAGAACAGGATCCCCGAAATTTGAAAAAAAGTGAAAAAGTTAAGATTTTCTTTAAACCTTTTTTGAAAAAGTATGATATTATGTAATCAATCAGTACTTTTCGACAAATCATTTGAAGAGGGGGAACTTCTATGATCTATTATTTCAGCGGAACAGGCAATTCCTATGCAGCGGCAAAAACACTGGCAGAAGGTCTGGGCGAAGACCTGATGGATATTTCCGTTGCGGCAAAAGAAAATAACTATACACACACTCTGGCAGAGGGCGAAAAGTTGGGCTTTGTCTTCCCCGTTTACGCATGGGCCCCTCCCCGGGTGGTCACCGAGTTCGTAAAAAATCTGGAATTATATTATTCCGGCGACCCCTATATTTTCGCAGTCTGCACCTGCGGCAGCTCTGCCGGCAAAACCATGGATATTTTCGAAAAAGCGCTGGAAGAAAACGGCCTGATGCTGGACAGCGGCTTTTCCGTTATCATGCCTGATAACTGCATCACCCTCTTTGAACCAGACTCTGCCGAAGAGGTCGCAGAAAAATTCGAAAAGGCAGAACAGACACTGGACAACATCCTTCGTGCCGTCAAACTGGGCTGGAGTGACTTTTTCCGTGTGAAACGAGGCAGATTTTCTACGGTGCTGAGCGGCATCGCAAACCCTGCCTTCACTTTGGGCGGCATGAAAACAAAACCCTTTTATGTGACTGATGCCTGCATTGGCTGCGGTCTGTGTGAATATCATTGCACCAGCGGCTGTATCGAAATGACCGCCGGCAGACCCGTCTGGACAGAAGACCAGTGCCACATGTGTCTGGCATGCATCAATCGCTGCCCTGCCCAAGCCATCCAGTATGGCAAAAAGACCGCCAACCGCGGCCGCTATGTACACCCGATTTACCAAACAGAAGAGAATGGAGAAATGACTGAATGAAAATGAAACGCATCCTTGCTTTCTTTTTGACTATGATCAT
>NZ_JBGVHV010000022.1:0-4405 GCF_045122575.1 Anaerotignum sp.
ACCCATGATAAACGCAGTACAAAACATTTCGCAAAAACGATCCTGAAAGAAACCCGTTTTGTATTCGCCGCAGCCCCTACCCATCCTCTGGCACAAAAACAGACCGTGACACTGGCTGAAATTGCAGAAAACGACGTGATCATCACAAACCAGCAGTTCTATTTTTCTGATATGTCTAACGAAGACACCAAAAAAACGCTGGAATATATCATAAAACCCCGCTTCGACATCTGGAATCCTCTGGGCGCCATGGAACTGGCAAAACAGGATTGCGGCATTGCATTCCTACCCTATTATCTGATTCAGGATGCTGTAAAAAAAGGGGAACTCTGTGTACTGAATGTACCTGAGCTGAACTTTACGGTATGGCTGCAGATGCTGCACCACGAACAGAAAGCCATCACCCCTCAGATGACGGCCTTCTGCAAACTGATCAAGGAAATTTATCCTACCTGATATGAAAAATTTCAATCCAAATCTTCATATCTGTCCATTTTACATTACCATCAAAGCATGTTATGATGCAGATATAGAAAGGAATTCATCATGCGGCTCATGATGATGCAGACGTCCTTTCTCCGGATTTTATGGGAGCAGTTTCATTTCAAATGAGACTGCTCTTTTCTTTTTCCAAAAAATATCCTCTGTTTTTTCGCACCGCTTCCGACTCCGGATGCAGCACGCCGGCCATTTCGTTATACATCTTGGCCCGTTCATGTTCTCCCAATCGATCATAGCAGACACAAAGCTGGATACAGGGAAGATATCCGTAACATTCCTCCTGCACAAAGGCTCCTTTTTCCGTCCGCTTTTCTGCGTGCAGCGCATTTTCATACCAGAAAACTGCCGTTTCCCATTCCTCTCTGTCATAAAAATATCCGCCGATCTCACAGCAATGCTCCCCTGTAGGCGGCGCCAGCCGCAGTCCCTGCAGAAGCGTATCAAAGGCTTTCTCCTTTTCCCCTGCAGCCTGCAGGCTATAGGCAAGGAAACGTACCGCCTCCAGTTTGTTTTCCAGCCACGCCGTCGGTTCCCGCAGAAAGGTCTCAAAAACTGCGGCAGCTTTTTCATATTTTCCATGATAATAACATTCCCGACCGTAATAAAACTGTTCTCTGGCATCCAGTTTTCGCCCCTCGGAAAGCATTTTTTCATATATCTTCAGGTTGCGGTCAGAATATGCTGTCTCCTCTTTTCGGTGTTCAAAATGGATCTCTTCCTGCCGCACTTTTCCAAAGGGAACAATGACCTCATGGACACAGCCCTGCCATCTCGCCTGCGGGCAATTTCGGATCAGTCGTTCTCTGTAATAGGAAAAGGACGGTTCTCCTTTCTGATCGAAAGCCGCATCATACAGCATCATCACCACATCACAGGGGTTCTGCTCCAAGTCTTCTTTCAGATCAAAAAACTTTCGCTTATCCGATGACAGAAATACATCATCCGCATCCATCCACAGCAGGTACTCCCCTGTGGCTTTGGAAAAAGCAAAGTTTCTGGCAGCCGCAAAATCATCGATCCACGGAAAATCATAAATTTTTTCCGTATATGCCGCTGCAATTTCCTTCGTTCGATCCACAGAACCCGTATCTGCAATGATGATCTCATCCACAATATCCGCAATACTCTCCAGACTCCGTGCCAACACTTTCTCTTCATCCCGCACGATCATACATAAACTGATTGTTACCATGGCATTCCTCCCCCTCCTTCCTATCAGTTTATGCTGATTGCAATATATGGTGCTTTCTGCCGCATTCTTCTGTTTGCATATAAAAAAGGAGCATTGCGTCTGCAACACTCCTCTTCCATCATGCTTTGCTATTTTCCTCTGCTTCAATTGCATCAATGTCTAAAACAGAAAGGTTTTCAATCGTAACACCCTTATATTTCGCTATTGCAAGATACAGCACAATCATTGCTGCCACACAGCCAACCGTAACAAAAGCATTTTCAGCAATTGTTGCGGGAATAAAGCCAACAAAGGATACTACCGCACAAATAACCGCATAAGGCAGCTGTGTTAAAGTATGGTTCATCAGTTCACAGTTTGCACCGGATGCAGCCAGAATCGTCGTATCAGAAACAGGAGAACAATGATCCCCGAATAAACCGCCAGACAATACCGCACCGATCGTTACAAACAAACTGGCATCCAAGTGGTATGCTACAGGGATGGCAATTGGCATAACAATAGCAAAAGTCCCCCAGGATGTACCTGTAGCAAAAGACATCAGTGCCCCAATCAGGAAAACAATGGAAGGAACCAGCCAGTAAGGAACTGTTCCCTGTGCAATGGATACAATAAATTCGGAAGTACCCAGAATACCGCCCACTGTACTTAACCCCCACGCCAAAATCAGCATGACCATACAGTCAAACAATTTGCTGCAGCCTTTTACATATGTAGAAATCCCTTCTTTGATTTCCATTACTTTATAGTGCTTCATCAGCAAGATCATTGTAATCGCAGCCAGCAGATATCCACTGATCAGTGCAATTCTAAAATCACCGCCGGGAACCTGTTTCACAGGGAATCCCTGTGGAAGCAAAATGCCAAATAATGTAACAAACAGAACAACCAATGGCAGAATAACTACCAGTGGAGACACGTTGTTATTTGTGATCATATTTTTCTTGGGTGCTTCTTCATTGGGTAATTTGGAAAAAATACCCTTACGTGCGTCCTGCTCCGCTTTTGCCATTGCCCCGAATTCCTTTTTGCAAAATGCCACCATAGGCACCATGCACAGGCACAGAATAGGGTAAATCTGATAGGGGATCGCATTGCAAAATGCAGTCCAGTCATTGATTGCCGTAATACCAAGGTTATCCAGTTCTGTCTGGATCAGACCCATGGAAGTAACCCCCCAACCGATAAAGGGAATCAGAACACATACGGGAGATGCAGTGCAGTCAATGATCCATGCCAGTTTCTCTTTGGAAATTCTCATTTTCTTAAAAATTGGTGCAAAAATAGGCCCTACGATCATGGGTGTCCCCAATTCAGAGAAGAACACCAGAATACCGCCGATCCATGCTGCAATCTGTGTTTTGCAACGTGTATCGATAAAGTTTGCAACCTTTCTTGCAAAGGCTTCCGCACCACCGGATTTTTCTAACAAAGTAACAAATCCGCCAATAAATACCAATAACACAATGATCCCTGCATTATAGCTGTCTAAAAAGCGAGGAATAATATATTCCCCAATGGTCGCCTTTAATGCCGCAACAGGATTGCCGCTGCAAACAATCAATGCCCCGGAAAACAGACCGGTAAATAAAGACAAAATAACATTTCTTGTTCCAATTGCCAAGCCTATTGTAAGCACAATTGGAATGATGGATAAAATACCCGTATCCATATTGAACACTCCTTTTCTAATACACTTTTCATAATAATTTGCCGTTGAAAGTATATCATTGATTCAAAAAATTCGTCAATAGATTCAGCCATTTGAAGGGCTTGTATTAAAAAAAGTCCTTCAAACAAAAAACAGCAATAAATCTCTTTTGCGAAAATTTATTGCTGTTTTTATTCTTGTATATTTTAACAGAATTCTGTTGTTTGATATCATTGTCTCTTAAAGTACTAAAAGACCGTTATGATACAAACTCAGTTTACACATCGATGGCAAGCCGCCACTTCCTTGTCTTTGCTGCGTCTTTCCTCGATGGCTTTTTTCGCAACCATGTCTTTTACCTTCATCAGACGTGTCGTATTGGCTCTTTCGTTTTCTTCCAGTTTCATGGTGATATATTTAATCGTCTCCTGATAGTTGGGGATCATAACATTTTCCAGCGCGTTTACACGACGGCGGGTACGTTCGATCTCCTGAGCCAGAAGCTGTGCCGATTTTTCAGATTCTGCCAGACGGAGGAGAGGCTCCATGGCATCGGAAAAAGAAATCATGGCACTATCCAGTTCACCGGATGTGAAGGCCATACCATAAGGGAAAATGTTCCCTTCTTTGCTGCCTTCTGTCTGGAAGTCGAATACAGGCACATTTACGCTCATGATGTTTCTGTTGGTAACCTTTACAGATACGGCCTGCTGGGGGATCATCAAGGCTTCGCCAAGGCTGGCTTCACTAAGCACTGCTCTGGCAATGATGAAGTTTTTATATGCCTCTTCCAAAGCTTTTTCCGCTTCTTCACGCAGGCGTTTATTTTCCCTTACGATCTCCATGAACTGTTTCATCAGTTCATCCAGCTTATCTTTCAGCAGTTTATGACCTCTGGTCGCTGTTTTCAGCTGACCCTTCAAGCGGGTCATTTCCATACGGGTGGGATTGACATTCAATCTAGCCACACTTCATCACTCCCCGCTGTTCAGATATTTTTCCAGATATTCGTCACGAATACGTTTCAGTTCACTCTTCGGCAGCATGCGCAGAAGGCTCCA
>NZ_JBGVHV010000023.1:0-3704 GCF_045122575.1 Anaerotignum sp.
TGGTATGGGCGGATGCAATGCCGGTGAGGTGGCATCCAGCAGTGCCATCGAAGCCTTTCTTGCCCATTTCTGGAAAGAAATGAAGCATGCCACCAGTGAGGATATGCTGGATATGATGACGGGAGCTATGGCGGCAGCCAACAAAGAGGTCTATACCAAATCCAATACCGCAAGGGAATTTGCGGAAATGGGGACGACCATCGTGGCAGCGGCCATCCGTGAAGATAAGGTCTATGTGGCCCATGTGGGGGACAGCAGAGCTTATCTGTTCCGCAAAAAAGAAATGCTCCCTCTGACGACAGACCACTCCTATGTGATGGAACTGGTCAGAAGAGGGAACATCACGAAGGAAGAAGCGGCGACACATCCGAAGCGGAATGTGATCACCCGTGCTATTGGCATCAGAGATACAGTGGAAACGGACACAACCATTCGTTCCCTGAAAAAAGGAGATATCCTGCTCCTTTGCACAGACGGGCTTTGCGGCCTGCTGAAGGATGAGGAAATGGCGAAGATCCTGAATAAACGTACAGAACTGGAAAGAAAAGCGGAACTGCTGATTGCGGAGGCGAACAAGAAGGGTGGTTTCGACAATATTTCCCTGATTCTGGTTCAGATATAAGTAGGAGGTTACACAGATGTTATTGAATCCGGGTACTGTCCTCAGCGGCAGATACGAAATTTTAGAAAAAATCGGTTCCGGCGGCATGGCTGTGGTATATAGAGGCAAAGACAGAAAACTGGATCGTTATGTAACGATCAAGGTTTTGCGCGAGGAATTCATCGGGGATGAAGAATTTATCGAGCGTTTCCGTTCTGAAGCCTGTTCCGCAGCAAGACTGTCTCACCCCAATATCGTAAGAGCGTATGATGTGGGGGATGACGGAGATATCAGCTATATCGTAAATGAATATATCCACGGGGATACGCTGAAAAAGGCCATTAAGGAAAAAGCTCCTTTTGATTCCCGTTCTACCATCAACGTTGCGATCCAGATCGCATCTGCATTATCTCAGGCTCATAAAGCTCATATCGTACATAGAGATATCAAACCTCAGAACATTCTGGTGGGGACAGACGGCGTGGTAAAGGTAACAGACTTTGGCATTGCCAGAGCAGCGACGGCATCTACCATGACCACAACAGCCAATGCGGCAGGTTCTGTCCATTACTTCTCCCCTGAACAGGCAAGGGGCGGCTATGTGGATGAAAAGAGTGATATCTACTCTCTGGGTATCTCCATGTTTGAAATGATCACTGGGGTGCTGCCCTTTCAGGGGAATAATTCCGTAAGCATCGCCCTGATGCATATCAACGATGAACTGCCGGATATCCGTCAGTACAACCCCAACTGTACACCATCTCTGGAAGGTATCATCAAGAAAGCGACCATGAAAAAGGCTGATGAACGCTATGCCAATATCGACCTGCTGCTGGCAGATCTGATCCGTGCAAGAGCAGATATCACCGGTGCGGGAAAAAGAGAGCAGCCTGTAGAAAAGAAAGAGGAACCTGCGAAAGAAGCGGCAGCAGCGGCGGCAGGTGCAGGGGTGCGTATGTCCAGAAGAGCGGAAGCGGCGGCTCAGCTGAGAGCGGCGCAGGAAAAGGCGGCAGCAGAAAAAGCGGCGCAGGAAGCCCAGGAAACACCTCAGGAGACAAAACCTGCGGATCCCAAAGAACTGGAAGCCATCCGTATGGCGAAAAAAGCGGAGCCCGTTTTGGAAAAAGAACCTGAATTTCAGGAAATGAAAATCATTCCCAAGCCCATTGAACTGGGAGAGGATCAGGCAGAAGAGGAAGAAGGGGATGTATATACACCCTTGGTTGGCTTCGACAAATACAGCAAGAAACTGCCTCAGATTTCTAAAGAGGACGAGTATGAAAGTGAATATGTGGCTTCTGAAAAAGTGAAAACAAGCAGACGTCCCGAAAGAGTACGCAGAAACCCCAGAGCAGAAGCAGATTATGATAATGAGCATGACAGAAAAACAGAACGTAAGGTTATTCTTGCAGCAGTCATTACGGCTCTGGTTATCATCGGCATCATTTCTGCTGTAGGTATTAAATTCCTGGGCGGCGGTTTCTCCGGCTTCGGCGGATTCTCTGCAGAAGAAGGCGGTATGGAAACGCCTCTGTTTATCGGTGTACCCTATGAAGATGCGGTGAAGGCTGCGGAAGAAATGGGTATCATTCTGGTGGAAGAAGGGGAAGATTACAGCAGCTTCTATGATACAGGCTATATCATTTATCAGTCTGTCAGCGAAGGCACCCCTATCAAGGAAGGCACAAAGATCGGCGTTAAGATCAGCCTTGGCCTGACGGAAGAAGAAATGCCCAACGTGGAAGGTAAGAAAGAAAAGGATGCGCTGGAAGCGATCATCCGTCTGGTCGGCGATGTTGCCCAGAGAGAATATGTATACGACCCTGAAGCAGACCCTATGACAGTCATCAAACAGGAACCTGCGGCAGGGGAAATGATCACAGCAAAGAGCAAAATCGTTCTGACCATCAGCAAAGGCGATGAAGACAGCAGCGTTGTGGTTCCCAATGTAGTGAATGAAACACTGGAAAGCGCAAAAAGCTCTCTGGAAGCCGTTGGTCTGACAGTAGGCAGCGTTTCCGAAGCAGCGAGTGACCGTGTGGCGGCAGGTAAAGTTATCACACAGACAGTAGCAGCAAACTCTGAAGTTTCCCGCGGCAGTGTAGTCAATCTGGTAGTGAGTACAGGCGCAGGCGGTTCTGAATCCTCTGCACCCTCTGCAGGCAACAGCCAGAGCAACGCACAGGGTACAAAATACTTCACAATCAACGCCCCTGCAAATGCAAGTGGTTCTGTATATGTCAGAGTAGTGAAAAATGATGTGGACGGTGCATTCCCTGTGGTAGATGAATATCGTGATGCATCTGAATTCCCTTACAGCGTACCTGTAACAGGTAAGGGCAGCGGTTCTGTATCCTGCTATCTGAATGGTGCAGAACAGTGGACACAGAGTGTAAACTTTGGTGATTAATAATTGAAGAATAAGGTGAAAAAATGCTGGAAGGCGTAATTTTAAAAGGTATTGGTGGATTTTATTATATCGATACGGATACAGGCGTTTATGAATGCCGCGCCAGGGGTATCTTCCGTAAGGAAGGTATCCGCCCTACAGTTGGGGATGCGGTGCGTATTTCTGTTTTGGATGAGGAAAATAAGAAGGGCAGCCTGGATGAGATTCTGCCCAGAAGAAATGAACTGATCCGCCCCCGTGTGGCCAATGTAGATCAGGCAGTTATCGTATTTGCGGCAAAAAGCCCCAATATGAACCTTGACCTGTTGGACAGATTCCTGCTGCTGGCAGAAGAACAGGAACTGGATATTGTTATCGTGATCAATAAAATCGACAAAGATAAAAAGGAAAAATATGCAGAAGCGGCAGAAATGTACCGCAAGGCAGGTTATCCTGTCATCTGCACAAGTGCGGAAAAAGGCATTGCCATTGATGAACTGAGAGCGGCACTGGAAAACAAAATTTCCGTGTTTGCAGGCCCCTCCGGTGTAGGCAAATCCAGTCTGATCAATGCGGCTTTCCCCGGATTGGAACTGGGTACAGGGGAGATCAGTGAGAAGATCCAGCGTGGTAAACATACCACACGCCATGCGGAATTGATCCAGATCACGGAAAAGAGCTATATTGTGGATTCCCCCGGGTTTACATCTCTTT
>NZ_JBGVHV010000024.1:0-4267 GCF_045122575.1 Anaerotignum sp.
GGAGGCACTGTTGTTATATTTTGCATCGTAGTCATAAAATTCTGCGGCGGAAAGCACTTCCCCCATGCCGCTGACCATGATTTCATCATTACCCAGAACGGCACATTCGAATTCTCTGGCATCGATGGCTTCTTCCACGATCACTTTTCTGTCATAGCCTGCCGCAAGCTCCAGTGCTGCAGAAAGCTCTGCTCTGTTTTTCGCCTTGGAAATGCCCACGGAGGAGCCCGCATTGGAAGGCTTTACAAAGCAGGGATAACCCAGCTTTTTCTCCACACGATCCATAACTTTTTCCTTTTTTGCCTCCAGATCATGTTTATACAGCCAAAGATATCTGGCCTGAGGGATACGGGCGGACTTGGCGATCATTTTTGTAAAAACTTTATCCATGGAAACGGCAGAGGCCAGCACGCCGCAGCCCACATAAGGGATCTGCGCCATTTCCAGCAGGCCCTGAATGGTGCCGTCTTCCCCCCACGCGCCATGCAGCACGGGAATGACCACATCCACAGGGATCTCCTTTACACTGTCGTTCACGATTTTCAGAAAACATTTTTTCGTTGCATCGGGAGAAAGGGACACGGGCACACCGTATTTTTCCCATTCGCCGCTTTTCACATGCTCCACAGGGCCGTGATAAACCAGCCATTCCCCTTTTTTCGTGATGCCTACGGGAAGGACCTGATATTTTTCTTTATCCAGCGCATGTAACATCAGCACTGCAGATGTTCTGGAAACTTCGTGTTCGGAAGACTGTCCCCCGAAAATCACTGCAACTGTTTTTTTGCTGTTCATAGTATCCTTCCTCTCAACGGAATATCCGTTTTTTCCAATTCTTTTCTATTATATGCACTTCCCCCTCCAATGACAACAAAAAATTATGGAAAGGCAGAATTTTCAATATAATTCACGAAAGAAAGGCTCCGTTGGGAGCCTTTTTATAAAAATCGGAATATGTAATTTCAAATTTACGGTTTTTCCTTCGCCCAAATGTCAATGGCCTTTGATCAAATGGGAAATGGATTTATACAGGAAAAAGGTGATAGCGCAGTTGATGCCCGCCTTCAGGCCGTTGAAAGGAATGATAGCAGGGATCATCATGCTCATAACTACTTCCAGAGGAGCACCCATAAACAAAGGCGTAAAAATCATATTCATCACGATCATCGCCAGTGTCTGGGCAATAGCACCGCAGATCAGCGCAAAAACCGCTGTTTTCTTGGTTTTGTGCTTTTTATAAATATTGCCGGCAACCAATACACAGCAGCCCGTCGCAAAGATATGCATAACGATACCGATGATACCGCTCTGGGCAGACACGGTCATCCCCTGAATAAAGGAAACCACTGCTGTCAGGATAAAACCTGCTGTGGGGCCATAGGCAAAGGCACAGATCAGAATGGGGATATCTGCGGGATCATATTCCAGAAACGCCGCCGCTGGGATCAGTGGGAAATGGATTGCAGAAACCAGCACGATGGAGATCGCTCCCAGCATTGCCATGGATACCAGCTGTCTTGTTGAAAATTTATTACTATTTGCCATTTAAAAAACCTCCATATCTTAAATATTTCAGGCTGTTTCATTACGGGCGAAAACCCCATTCGCAAAACTTTGTTTTACTCATGTCCTTGCTCCGCAAGTTATCCAAAAAACATTTCCTCTGCCGCTTTTGCAAGCAAATCGTCCGTTGTCATGTTTTCCGAATGGTTTTCTCCATTTTCCAACAAAAAAAGCCTGAAGCATTCTTCAGGCCACGCAAGCAAAAAAGGCGTCATGCTCCGCGCAAAAAAATAAGCACAAAGCACACGATAGATACCCTTTCTTCTCCCATCCAGACTATACTGTCGGTTTCGGAATCACACCGAATCCTGCGCCACAGCGCTCGCGGACTTTACCGCCGATCGGGAATTTCACCCTGCCCTGAAGAAATTTTATTTTCCCCATTATAATACAAAAATTGTATGATTTCAAGAAATTTCTCCCCTTTCGTCAGAGAAGATTTTTCAAACAGATCCTTTTCCCTCAGAAAGACACAAAAAAGGCTGTTCCTGAGAACAACCATCTTTTGCCGTTAATTGATCTGTTTTTTCACTTTCACGAAAATGCGTTCAATGCAGTAAGCCAGCAGAAACACCAGGAAAATCGCAATCCCTGCCGTGCCATAGTCATACCCCTGAATACTGTTGGAGATAACAAAACCAACACCGCCGGCACCGACCATACCCAGAATGGCACATTCGGAGAAATTGATCTCAAAACGCATACCTGTCCATGCCACGATCTGCGCCAGAGAGGAGGGCAGTACCGCATTCATGAATACGCCCAGTCTGGCTACACCTGTTGCTTCCAGTGCTTCCAGCGTTTCTTCCGGAATGCTTTCAAAACTCTGGGCAAAAGATTTTGTAAAGAAGGCTGTCGTATGCACGCACAGACCTGCGATCCCCGCCGCGGGACCCATACCCAGACAAACCATCATCAGCAGCACCCAGATTGGCGTGGGAACTGCACGGAGAAAGGTAAAGAAACTCTGTACGAAACGGGAAAATCTCTTATGTCGGAACACATTTTCTGCTGCCAGCATCCCAAAAAACAGCCCCAACAAAATGCTGTATAATGTAGAAAGAACTGTAATGGACACTGTTTCCAGAAGTGCAGTCCCGATCAGATCCATATTGGCAAACTCAAAATGCAGCAGCTTCCAGAAAATATCGCCCACATCGGGGATACGGGAAGCCAGTCTCATCCAGTTGATGTGCAAAAACTGTTCACTGATGATTGCCAGAACCACAACAGATCCCATGAAAACAGGGATCGTACGGTCTTTTTCCGCACAGTCTATCTTTAATTTCCCGGAGCGGGTACGGCGCAGCTGTCTCTCCTGAGACATTACATGCTCGCTCATTGGAACAACCTCCTTCTCAGATGACCTGTGATCAGGTCTACCAAAATAACCATCACGGCGATCAGCAGAATGATACTGAAGGCAATATGATACTGGAATCCTTTGATATAGGAAAACAGCACCATGCCTACGCCACCGCCGCCTACCATCCCAACAATGGTAGATGCACGGATATTGACCTCCATACAATAAAGAAACCAGGAGAGAAAACCACTCAAACAGGAGGGCAATACCCCGTGCATGATACGCTGGGGGAAAGTGCTCCCCACTGCCTGCAGACTTTCCAGACAGTCAGAGGAGATATCCTCCATGGTTTCGGCAAAGGCACGCACCATAAAGGCAAAGCTGGTGATACAAAGGGCTACAAAGCCTACGCCTGTACCGATCCCCAGAGAGGAAAAGAGGATAAACGCCCACACCAGGGCAGGAATATTTCTTAAAAAAGTTGCAAAGCCGCGCACTGTTTTCGCAAGCTTGGGAAAGGGAGACACCTTTTCACTGGCAAACAGCGCTACGAAAAATGCCAGAATGGCCGCTGCCGTTGTGGCAGAAATAGCCATGGCTACGGTCACGAATACACTTTCCAGAATATTCAGGATCTTTTCCATTTTCGGCAATGCAGGGGGAAAGAAATCTTCACTGAGGAACAGCCAGAAATTTTCGGATTTTCGGAACAGTTCCATCGGGTCGAATTCTGTATAGAAAGTGCAGAGGACAAACAGCACCGCAATGATGCCGAAAAATCCTTCATACACGCGTTTTTCAGCTTGCGCGATCAACGGAATGTGCTTCTTCATCAGCCTCGCTCCTCCCAATCGTCAGATTTTCTTTGGATGTACCATAAATACGTTCGATCACTTCATCCGTCAGTTCTTCGGGGCGGCCGTCAAAAACGATTTCCCCTTTATGCAGACCGATGATGCGAGTGGAATATTTGATTGCCACATCCAGCTGATGCAGGTTTACGATGCAGGCGATATTGCGCTTGCTTGTCATATCCTGCAGAACGTCCATGATGACCTTTGCACTGAAAGGATCCAGAGAGGCAATGGGTTCATCACACAGCAGCAGTTTGGGATCCTGCATGATGGCGCGGGCGATGCCGACACGCTGTTTCTGGCCGCCGGAAAGATCACTGGCACGGTTGTAGCAGAAATTGCCTACCCCCAGTTCTTCCAGCAGGGACAGGGCTGTTTCTTTTTCTTCTTCTGTATACAGACCAAGGATGCCTTTCAGGCCATGCATATGCCCCAGTCTGCCGTGAAGGACATTCTGGAGCACAGACAGACGATATACCAGATTGTAGTTCTGGAAGATCATCCCGATTTTGCAGCGTGTGGCACGAAGGGCTCTCCCGCTCTG
>NZ_JBGVHV010000025.1:0-7319 GCF_045122575.1 Anaerotignum sp.
GTCTGCCGCGGCGGCCGTTGTCGATCAGTGCGTCAACTGCTTCCTGCAGCATTCTTTTTTCGTTTCTTACGATGATGTCGGGAGCGCCCAGATCCAGCAGTCTTTTCAGACGGTTGTTTCTGTTGATCACTCTTCTGTACAGATCGTTCAGGTCACTTGTTGCAAATCTGCCGCCATCCAGCTGAACCATAGGACGGATTTCAGGGGGAATCACGGGGATTGCATCCAGGATCATCCATTCGGGTTTGTTGCCGGACAGACGGAAGCTTTCGATTACTTCCAGTTTTTTGATGATACGAACACGTTTCTGGCCTGTTGTATCCTGCAGCTGTGCTTTCAGTTCAACAGATTCTTTTTCCAGATCGATATCCATCAGCAGCTGTTTGATCGCTTCTGCGCCCATTGCTGCAACGAATCTTGTGCCGTATTTATCATATGCTTCTCTGTATTCTCTTTCTGTCAGCAGCTGTTTGTACTGCAACTCTGTATCGCCTGCATCCAGTACGATATAGGAAGCGAAGTACAGAACCTTTTCCAGTGCTCTGGGGCTCATGGAAAGGATCAGACCCATTCTGGAAGGGATACCCTTGAAGTACCAGATATGGGAAACGGGAGCAGCCAGTTCAATGTGGCCCATTCTCTCACGTCTTACTTTTGCTTTTGTTACTTCAACGCCGCAGCGGTCGCAGACAACGCCTTTGTAACGGATTCTTTTATATTTACCACAATGACATTCCCAGTCTTTTGTGGGCCCGAAAATTCTTTCGCAGAACAGACCGTCCTTTTCAGGTTTCAGTGTTCTATAGTTGATGGTTTCAGGTTTTTTTACTTCACCTCTGGACCATTCACGGATTTTTTCGGGAGATGCCAAACCGATCTTGATGGAATCAAATACGATCCCCTGTTCAGTAGTCTGTGTGCTCATGGGTTTGTTCTCCTTTCTTATACTTCATCCTCATAGTCAAAGCCGTCGTCTTCGCCAGCGTAGTCGTCAGAGAGCAGGTCGCTGTTGTCAGCTTCCACGCCTACTTCGTCGTCGAACAGGAAGTCAACCAGTTCTTCTTCCGCTGTCATAGGACGGGAACGACGGAATTCTTCGTCTTCATAACCGTCGATGTTTACGTTCAGATCGTCCACATCTTCGATGCATTCCTTGATTTCAACTTCTGTCTGGTCTTCACGCAGTACGCGGATATCCAGAGCCAGAGACTGCAGTTCTTTCAGCAGAACCTTGAAGGATTCGGGAACGCCGGGTTCGGGGATGTTTTCACCCTTAACGATCGCTTCGTATGTTTTCACACGACCAACGATATCGTCAGATTTTACTGTCAGGATTTCCTGCAGTGTGTATGCAGCGCCGTATGCTTCCAGCGCCCAAACTTCCATTTCACCGAAACGCTGACCGCCGAACTGTGCTTTACCGCCCAGAGGCTGCTGTGTAACCAGGGAGTAAGGACCTGTGGAACGAGCGTGGATCTTTTCGTCTACCAGGTGGTGCAGTTTCAGGTAGTGCATGAAGCCGATGGTTACACGGTTATCGAAAGGTTCACCGGAACGACCGTCTCTCAGCTGAACTTTACCGTCTCTGCCCAGAGCAACGCCTTTCCATTCTTCTCTGTGATCTCTGTTTGCATACAGTTCATCCAGGATATCGCCATTCAGCAGGGGTTCCCATTTTGCAGAGAATTCTTCCCAGCTTGTGTTTACATAGTCATTTGCCATTTCCAGTGTATCCATGATGTCGATTTCGTTCGCACCATCGAATACGGGTGTGCTGATCTTCCAGCCCAGTGCTTTAGCAGCCAGGGACAGGTGTGTTTCCAGGACCTGACCGATATTCATACGGGAAGGAATACCCAGAGGGTTCAGCACGATGTCCAGAGGACGGCCGTTAGGCAGGAAAGGCATATCTTCCACGGGCAGTACACGGGAAACTACACCCTTGTTACCGTGACGACCAGCCATTTTATCACCAACGGAGATCTTACGTTTCTGTGCGATGTAAACGCGAACCAGCTGGTTTACGCCGGGGCCTACATCATCGCCGTTTTCTCTTGTGAATACTTTTACGTCTACAACGATACCTGTTTCACCGTGAGGTACACGCAGGGAAGTATCTCTTACTTCTCTTGCTTTTTCGCCGAAGATCGCTCTCAGCAGTCTTTCTTCTGCTGTCAGTTCTGTTTCACCCTTAGGTGTAACTTTACCAACCAGAATATCGTTGGGGCGAACTTCCGCACCAATACGGATGATACCTCTTTCGTCCAGATCTTTCAGCGCATCTTCACCGACGTTGGGGATGTCTCTTGTGATTTCTTCAGGACCCAGTTTTGTATCTCTTGCATCTGCTTCGAATTCATTGATATGAACGGAAGTATAAACGTCTTCCTGAACCAGTTTTTCGCTCAGCAGAACGGCGTCTTCATAGTTATAACCTTCCCATGTCATAAAGCCAATCAGAGGGTTTTTACCCAGAGCCAGTTCACCTTTACATGTGGAAGCACCGTCAGCAATGATCTGACCAGCTTCTACTCTCTGACCCAGATCAACGATAGGTTTCTGGTTCAGGCATGTGCTCTGGTTAGATCTCTGATATTTGATCAGTTTATATACATCTCTCTGAGAGTTGTCGTTTCTCACAACGATTTCATCAGCGGAAACTCTTTCTACAATACCGCCCACTTTAGCGATGGCGCAGATACCGGAGTCTTTCGCTGTTTTGTATTCCATACCTGTACCAACAACGGGAGAGTCTGTTACCAAGAGAGGTACCGCCTGACGCTGCATGTTGGAACCCATCAGGGCACGGTTCGCGTCATCGTTTTCCAGGAAGGGAATCAGTGCTGTCGCAACGGAAACCATCTGTTTAGGGGAAACGTCCATCAGGTGGATCTGATGTCTGTCTACTTCGATGATTTCTTCTCTGTAACGGCCTGTTACTTTCTTATGAACGAAGTAACCGTTTTCATCCAGAGGTTCGTTCGCCTGTGCAACGTTGTAGTTTTCTTCTTCATCTGCTGTTACATAGATGAATTCATCTGTTACACGAGGTTCGTCGCCAGAGTGATCTACTTTTCTATAGGGAGCTTCAATGAAGCCGTATTCGTTGATTCTTGCGAATGTGGACAGTGTATTGATCAGACCGATGTTAGGACCTTCTGGTGTTTCGATAGGACACATTCTGCCGTAGTGAGAATGGTGAACGTCTCGAACTTCGAAGCCGGCTCTTTCTCTGGACAGACCGCCGGGGCCCAGTGCAGACAGTCTTCTCTTATGTGTCAGTTCGGACAGAGGGTTGTTCTGGTCCATGAACTGAGACAGCTGAGAGGAACCAAAGAATTCTTTGATCGCTGCTGTTACGGGACGAACGTTGATCAGTGCCTGAGGTGTTACAACCGCCAGATCCTGTGTTGTCATTCTTTCTCTGACTACTCTTTCCATTCTGGACAGACCGATACGGAACTGGTTCTGCAGCAGTTCGCCAACGGAACGGATACGTCTGTTACCCAGATGGTCGATATCGTCTACGTTGCCGTAGCCGTAGTCCAGATGCATCACATAGTTGATGGAAGCGAAGATATCTTCCAGTGTGATGTGTTTGGGCAGCAGTTCATGGATGTTTTCCTTGATGGCTGCTTTCAGTTCTTCTGCTGTTGCGTTTTCTTCCAGCAGTTTTACCAGCATAGGATAATAAACGCGTTCGTTGATATCCAGCTCTTCTGCTGTCAGACCAAATTCTTCAATATAAGAATCGATCTTAACCGCCTGGTTTGTCAGAACTTTTACTTTTCTGTCTTCTACTGTGATATAGATGTAACCAACACCTGTATCCTGGATCTGATCACACAGTTCCATTGTCAGGATCGCGCCTTCTTCAGCCACTACTTCGCCTGTCATGGGGTCTACTACGTTTTCAGCCAGAACCGCATCTTTCACACGGCTTCTCAGTGCCAGTTTCTTGTTGAATTTATAACGGCCTACTTTTGCCAGGTCGTATCTCTTAGGATCGAAGAACATACCGTTCAGCAGGGAAGCGGAGCTTTCTACTGTAGGGGGTTCACCGGGACGCAGCTTCTTATAAATTTCGATCAGACCTTCTTCATAAGTTTTTGCTGTGTCTTTTTCCAGAGTTGCCAGGATCTTGGGTTCTTCACCGAACAGTTCGATGATTTCCGCATCGGAACCAACGCCCATTGCTCTGATCAGAACAGATACGGGAACTTTTCTTGTTCTGTCAACTCTTACATAAAATACATCGTTGGAATCTGTTTCATATTCCAGCCACGCACCTCTGTTGGGGATGACTGTGGAAGAAAGCAGTTTCTTACCAACTTTGTCAAAATCAGATGCATAGTAGATGCCGGGGGAACGAACCAGCTGAGAAACGATAACACGTTCTGCACCATTGATGATGAATGTGCCTGTTTCTGTCATCAGAGGGAAATCACCCATAAAGATTTCCTGTTCTTTCAGTTCGTCCAGTTCTCTGTTATAAAGTCTTGCTTTTACTTTCAGGGATGCGGCATAAGTCGCGTCTCTTTCCTTGCATTCTTCCACAGAGTATTTGGGTTCGGAATCCAAAGAAAAGTCGATAAATTCCAGGATCAGGTTGCCGCTGAAATCTGTAATGGGAGAAATATCTTCAAATACTTCTTTCAGACCTTTGTCCAGGAACCACTGGTAGCTGTTCTTCTGCACTTCAATCAGGTTGGGCATTTCCAGAACTTCATTGATCTTGGAATAGCTCATTCTGGTTGTGTCGCCAAGCTGGAGTGCACGAATTCTGTTTTTTTCCATCTTGTCACCTCTCGTAATCTAAACTGCACCGACAAAATCGCCGCCGTTAAGCGGATAAAAGAATCTACGATCATGTAAACTCTTTTTATTTCATTCTTTCCATTGTAAAAACGATTGCTTCGCAATCCTCATTTGCTCCCGTGCAGGCACGGCGCCTCTGTGGCTGCATAGCTCGTTTTTACACAAAAATTTAGAATTCTACAAACAAATCTAGACCTTTGCATACACCTCCTTTGATCAGAGGTCATTACAAAAGCCTGCTCATTCATAAAATTCTATTCTCTAACGCCTCGAACTTCGCATCAAAACGCGCAGTTCTTATTCAACTCGAACAAAAAACACATCATTTTCGGCCACTCACAGGGCATTTTGCCCGCAAAATGTACCAATTTTACAAATCTCAGTTGAAATTTGCTCCCCCCTGTGCTATACTCAATCGCAGTATGGGATGATGTGCATGCTCGCTTAATGTGGAAACATTCTACCATAGCAGATATGCGCTGTCAAGCCCTTTTTTGTTTGTTTTGCCCGAGTTTTCGGGCTTTTTTTCTGCCCTTCTTTTCTCCTGTTCTGCGGATCTCTCTTGCCCATCCCCTGCCGCCTTCCGTCCCCTCTTTTCGTCTTTCTGTCATGTTTTACAGTTGATTTTCTGCCAAATTTTCAATTCAAACAAAAAGACCTGTATATTCCATAAAAACTTTGTGAGATATTTTTTATTTTCCCTTCCGCAAAAATACAAACTTTGTGAATTATTTTTGCACTTTTTTTCATACAATCTAACATTCCTTTACTTCTCCCCTTTTTCCTGCTAAACTGAGGGATAGATTTTCAGAAAGAAGGCGACTGTATGAAACAAAATTATCAGGTCGTGCTGGAAAAGACCATCAAGGAATTGCAAAAAGAAGGGAAACGCCCCTCTCTGCTGCTGCATAGCTGCTGCGGCCCCTGCTCTTCCTATGTCATGGAATATCTGGCACAGCATTTTGATATCACCATTTTCTATTATAACCCCAACATCGCCCCCGAAAGCGAATTCCGATTCCGCGCCGAAGAGCAGGAACGTCTGATCAACGAAATGGGGCTGGGCGTAAAATATCAGTTAGGTAAATACGATCCCGAACGTTTCTTCGCTCTGGCAAAAGGCCACGAAACCGAACCGGAAGGCGGCGAACGCTGCTTCAAGTGCTATCGTCTCCGTCTGGAGGAAGCAGCAAAGGCAGCAAAGGAAGGGGGCTTCGATTATTTCACCACCACCCTTTCCATCAGCCCTCATAAAAACGCGCAGGTGCTGAATGAACTGGGCAGGGAAATTTCCGATGCCTACGGTGTCCCCTATTTATTTTCCGATTTCAAGAAGAAAAATGGTTATCGCCGTTCCTGCGAACTGTCTGTTGAATATAATCTGTACCGTCAGGATTACTGCGGCTGCCCCTTCTCCAAAGCAGAGGCAGAAGCAAGAAAGGCGGCGACAGTATGACACAAAAAAACAAAGGGGTCTGCTGTATCCTGCTTTCCTCCTTTTCCTTTGCATTGATGAATATGTTTGTCCGCATGTCAGGCGACTTGCCCTCCATCCAGAAAAGTTTCTTCCGAAACTTTGTGGCAATGCTTTTTGCCTTATTTATTCTGATGAAGGAACGCCCCGAAATCAAACTGGACAGAGACTCCAAAAAGTTCCTGTTCCTCCGTTCCCTCTGCGGCACCATCGGCATCCTCTGCAATTTCTATGCTGTTGACCATCTGGTGCTGGCGGATGCATCCATGCTGAATAAGATGTCTCCTTTCTTTGCCATCCTCTTCGGCATCCTGATTTTGAAAGAAAAAATCAATCTCTTTCAAGGGGCTTGCGTCATAACTGCCTTCATCGGCACTCTCTTCGTCATCAAACCCACGCCATCCAATCTGACATGTCTGCCCGCTCTGATCGGGCTGATGGGCGGACTGATGGCAGGTATGGCTTATACCTATGTGCGCGCCATGGGTGTCCGCGGTGTAAAAGGACCTTTCATCGTTTTCTTTTTCTCCGCTTTTTCCTGCTTATGCACCCTGCCCTACCTGCTCTTCCACTTCCATCCCATGACACTGGAACAGCTGGGCACCCTCTTGCTGGCAGGTCTTGCTGCCGCCGGCGGACAGTTTACCATCACCGCAGCCTATACCTTCGCCCCCGCAAGAGAAATTTCCGTTTACGATTACAGCCAGATCATCTTCTCGGCGATCCTGGGCTATTTCGTTTTCGGGCAAGTCTCCGATGCTTTCAGCTGGCTGGGCTATATCATCATCACGTCCACTGCTGTAGCCATGTTTATCCGCAACAACAGACAATCTGCATAAGGAGAATCTTATGTTATTTGAAAGAACCTTTCACACATTAAAAATTCTCGGCAACGAAAGATTGCAGCTTCCCATTTTTTACGAAAGCCCTGTTTCCCTTCGCTTCGAAACAGGCGATCCATCGCTGGAAATCTTTCTGACCGAGAAAAAACTGAATCCCAAATATCTCCGCAGTGCATTATGGCGCA
>NZ_JBGVHV010000026.1:0-4676 GCF_045122575.1 Anaerotignum sp.
GATCGCCATGTACAGAACCATCCCCGGTCTGGAAAACTGCGAAATCACCCGTTTTGCCTATGCCATCGAATATGACTGTATCGATGCGACCCAGCTGAAACTGTCTCTGGAATTCAAGGATTTCCCCGGTCTGTTCTCCGCGGGTCAGTTCAACGGTTCCAGCGGTTACGAAGAAGCGGCGGCACAGGGTCTCATTGGCGGTATCAATGCAGTGCATTATATCAAAGGCAAAGAACCCATCGTGCTGAAACGTTCCGACGGTTATATCGGTGTTCTGATCGACGATATCGTAAACAAAGGCACCAGAGAACCTTACAGAATGATGACCAGCCGTGCGGAATTCCGTCTGCTGTTGCGTCAGGATAATGCTGACCAGAGACTGACACCCATCGGCCACGAAATCGGTCTGATCTCCGATGAAAGATACGAAGCCCTGAGAGAAAAAGAAAGACTGATCGCCGAAGAAATCGAACGTGTGCATACAGTAACCATGGGCCCCAGCGAAGCGGTTCTGGCGGTGCTGGAAAGACATAACACAGCACTTATCAAGAATGGTGCCAGACTGTCCGACCTGATCAAACGTCCTCAGCTGACTTATGATGCCCTGGCGGAAATCGACCCCGAAAGACCTGAACTGCCTGCGGATGTACGCGAACAGGTAAATATTCAGATCAAATATGCCGGCTATATCGCCCAGCAGAACAATCAGGTGGAACAGTTTAAGAAACTGGAAGGCAGACTGCTGCCTCTGGATCTGGATTATGAAACCATTCAGGGTCTCAGACTGGAAGCCAGACAGAAACTGAATCAGGTACGCCCTGAAAACCTCGGTCAGGCCAGCCGAATTACGGGGGTATCCCCTGCGGATATTTCCGTACTGCTGATTTTCATGGAACAGATGAAAAGAAGCAAATAAAGAGTAGAATTGGATGTGGTGCTATGACAGGATTTTTTCTGCCATGGAATGAGAATAGAACGATGAAAAAGGGCGAGAAGAAGCTGCATCTGCCCAAGGGGACCTTTTCTCTGGAGGATGCAGTCTTCGATAATCGGAAGCCTGCCTTTGTTTCCCTGCCCAACCCCAGAGGAACGCTCCGTTCCTTTCTGCAGGCGGTGGAAAGCGGGAAAAAAGAAGAAGCCATGAGTTATTTTTCTGCGAAAGTAGCAGAAGTGGTGGATTATGAGGAATTGGAAGGCTATCTGAAAGACCTGAAGGAATACTATTGCTTTGCGGAAGATGAGGGTAAGGGCATCCGCAGAGTCTCTGTAGCCAAGAAAAATAAAAAGGATGAGGAAATTTTCTCCTTCCGCATGGTGGCGGAGCCGGATTCCTTTGGCAAATGGAAGATTTTCAGCATCGAAAGAGAAGGGAAGGAATAAACAATGGAAAATAAAGCATTACTGAAAGACTGCTGTGACCAGATGGGCGTTTCCTTGACAGAAGCCCAGGCGGAACAGTTTATGACATATCTTTCCCTTCTGCTGGAATGGAATGAAAAAATGAACCTGACAGCCATTACAGAACACAGGGATGTGGTGCTGAAGCATTTTGCGGACTGTCTGAGTCTGGTGCCCCATGTGACATGGAATGCAGGCATGAAGGTCATCGACGTGGGTACAGGGGCCGGCTTCCCCGGGATCCCTGTGAAGATCGCCTGTCCCGAAGTGGAAATGACTTTGCTGGACTCTCTGCAGAAACGCATCGGTTTCCTGCAGGAAGTGGGCACACAGCTGAATCTCACTGGTGTGGAATATGTTCACAGCAGAGCGGAAGACGGCGGTCAGAACCCCGATTACAGAGAGCAGTTTGATCTGTGTGTTTCCCGTGCGGTGGCAAATCTGGCGGTATTATCCGAATATTGCCTGCCTTTCATCAAGGTTGGCGGTATGCTGACGGCGCTGAAAGGGCCTGATGCGGAAGCGGAAGTGGCGCAGGCGGAAGGTGCGCTGAAGAAACTGGGCGGCAGACTGGTAGAGATCAAGGATGTGGCGATTCCTCATACAGACCTGTCTCACAAGCTGGTATTTATTGAGAAGGTGGCACCTACGCCCAAGAAATACCCTCGTAATGCGGGCAAGATCCGCAAAGATCCTTTGAAGTAAGGGGCGTTGCCCCCTACACCCCCACCAAGGGGATAATCCCCTTGGAACCCTGATTGCAGAAACTATCGTTTCTGCGGTGAATGTAAATAATTAGAAAATAGGCTCATATTGATGCGTTTCGTGTCGATATGGGCTTTTTTTTGTGGAAGGCTTTTTGGGGAGGAAGAAAATCGCCGTGTTATCATGTAGAAAAGAAAATAAAAATATTTTCCCCGCACAAAATATGCAATATTTTGTGCCATTCAGGGTACAGGGAAATGATTTCCCTGCCGGAGCGCGAGGCAGAGCCTCGCTAAAGGAGGTATATAGAATGGAAGTTTTGAAGTTTTCGGAAATGAGATTGAAGAAGGATAAGGTGGTCTTTCAGCTGCCCATCGATAAAATTCGTTCCAACCCCTATCAGCCAAGGAAATATTTCAACCGCGCCGCATTGGAAGAACTGTCCGACAGCATCCGCACCTACGGTGTCTTGCAGCCCATCACCGTACGAAAAATGAACGGCGGCTATTACGAACTGGTGGCAGGGGAACGGCGGCTGCGTGCATCGGAACTGGCAGGCCTGACCACCATCCCTGCCATCCTGATGCAGGTCAGTGACAGTGACAGCGCCGTTCTGGCCTTCATCGAAAACATCCAGCGGCAGAACCTGAGCTTTCTGGAGGAGGCGGAAGGCTATCGTAATATGATGGAGGATTACGGTCTGACCCAGGAGGAACTGGCAGAAAAGCTTTCCAAAAGCCAGTCCTCCATCGCCAATAAACTGCGGATCCTGAAACTGGAGGACAGCGTGAAAAAACTCCTTTTGGAGCATCATTTTACCGAACGCCACGCAAGGGCCCTGCTTCGCCTGCCCGATGAGGAAAGCAGGATGATCGTCCTTTCTCAGATGATCGCAGAGGAGATGAATGTAAAGAAAACGGAGGAACTGGTAGAGGCCACGCTGGAATTCATGCGCCCCCGCCCCGCGGAAAAAGGGGAGCAGAAGGAGAAACGATTTATTCGTGCCAAGGACTTCCGCATCTTCACCAATACCATCAAGCAGAGCGTGGAGGTCATCCGCCGCAGCGGTGTAAACGTGGACTATGAGGATAAGGAGGAGGCAGACTGCTGTGAGATCGTCATCCGCATCCGCAGAAACGCGGAAAGTGCTTGATTTTTCGGGATCCTCCCATTATGATGTTACTATAGAGAAAGTAACGGGGAGGGATCGCCATGAAGGAAAAAGCAGTACTGGTCAGAGCCGATTATGGTCATGTGGAACTAAGGCTGAAAGAAGTGATGGACGAAAGAGGCATCAGCCGCAACCAGCTGGCAAAGCGTATCGATGCCCGCTTTGAAGTGGTGGGCAAATGGTATAAAGGTGAAGTGGAAAAAATGGATCTGGATATCCTTGCCCGCATCTGCTATGCCTTGGACTGCACCACGGAAGACATCATCAGATATGTGCCCGGAAATGAGGAAGAAGTATGAGAAAAGGAATATTTCTGCTGGTGGCCTGCCTTTGTTTTCTGACAGGCTGTGAAAAGGGAGAGATTGGATTTACGGATATTTCCTGGACAAGGGAAACGGAAGCAGATACAGAAACGATTTTCTTTGGTTCTGACGGCAGTTTCCATTATTTCTGTGGCTGCGGCAATCCGGTGAATGATGCAGACCTTTGCGAAGGCTATACTTATGATGAAAAAAGCGGCAGTATCACACTGGACTGCATAGAGATCACGGAGGAAATGGTGACGGAGATCGGGGTCGTTTCCTTTGATGGAGATATATTGGAACTGGATTTTGGCGGAGAGATCCGAACATTTGAGAGAGAACGAATCCTGGGTGATTGACGGGAGGGATTTCATGAAAAAGAAAATTATAAAAATTCTTTGTGTCCTTCTAATGTTTGGTGTTGTTTTCTACCTGCACATGGAAAGCCGTTATAGTATGAATCATGTGGTGAAGGTAGACTTGACGGAGGCAGAAATTCTGGCGAAAATGCCGGATATTGCTATTTCTGAAAAAGACTATGCCTTGGAGGAATATGTGCTTTTTCTGCCGGAAGTGCAGAAGGCACTGGAGAAAGCAAAGGAATCGGAATATGGCGCAGATATTCCGGAAGAAGAAATGACAGTTCTGCTTGCAGACTGGATACCGGATGGCTGGAAGGTTTTTGCATTGTCGGCAATAGATAATTGGGTATATCTTTCCTTTTTAAAAGAAAATGAAAAAATGATTTCTTATGCTTTTTGTGCAGATGGCAGTTATCCCATGCAGAAAACCATCGGTACGTATAGAAAAAAATGGAACGGTGGTAAGGAATCGACAGGTGTTTATCAGAATTTGAATGGAGAAATAACAACATATGAGGAAAAACATCAGTGGTTTTGGTGGCTGATGCAATAAATAAAAGAAAGAGATACTCATTGAGTATCTCTTATTTTTTGCTCAAATATCTCTTTCAAAGGTCTTTGCCAGTTTCATGAATGTAGCTGTAGCTGTGCCGACCAGAATTTCCTTACCGTTTCTCGTAGTCGTTGCTTCTGCAGTCAGGCTGATGAGGGTTCTGCCCAGATTGGTCACCTTTACAT
>NZ_JBGVHV010000027.1:0-21677 GCF_045122575.1 Anaerotignum sp.
ACGACGAGCTGGTTTACTATTATTGTGATATCATTGATACGACATACAATCAGGAAGAAAATTTTTATGTTTTTACAGATCTTCTGGCAGATGTTATCATCTATGAGGATGGATTTGTGAAAGTGGTGGATCTGGGAGAAATCGCGGAAGCGTTGGAAGAGGGGATCATTACGGACAGAGAGGCAAAATTGGCTCTTTCCCGTTTGGATGCCCTTCTGGAAGTGATCTATGGCGGCGGCTTGCCGGAGATGATCGCTTTTATGGAAAAAAAGGTGTGATCTAATGAGTAAAGTTCATGATGGTCATAGAGAAAGAATGCGGGCTCGATTTCTGCAGGAGGGCGCGGATGGTCTAGCCACCCACGAAGTTTTGGAAATGCTTCTTTATGGTACCATTCCAAGAGGAGATACCAATGAAATTGCCCACCATCTTTTAGATGAATTCGGTTCGATTTCTAATTTAATAGAAGCAGATCCTTATGAAATTTCCAAAACGGCTGGCGTAGGAATGAAGAGTGCCGTGTTCCTTTCCCTGCTCCATGAATTGGTGCGCAGATATGAAAAAGAAAAAATAGAACAGAAGCCGGCCCTGACTTCTATTACCCGTTCGGCACAATATTGCAAGATGCTCCTGGCATTTCGTCCTACGGAACGTTTTTATGCCATTTGTCTGGATAGCCGCAGACAGATTTTGCATACAGCAAAGATCTCAGAGGGATCGATCAATGATGTTTACATCAGTCCCAGATTGATTGCAGAAAAGGCACTGCGATATAAAGCAACGGGTGTGCTGTTGTGTCACAATCATCCAAATGGCAGTGTAAAGCCCTCATCAGAGGATATATTTATCACTGGACATTTGAAGAAGATGCTGCAGCCGCTTGGGGTAGATGTGATAGACCATATTATCATTGGGGGAAATCAGTATTTTAGTTTTTGTGAAAATGATATGCTGAAAGCTGAGAAAGCTGAAGAATAAGGAGGGTTTTCCTATGAATAAAAAGTTATATCGATCTAAAAACGATGTAAAGATTTCCGGGGTCTGTGGCGGTATTGCAGAATATTTTGGTGCAGATGCCACCATTGTCCGCCTGCTTTGGGTATTGGGCACGCTGATGAATTTCTTTATCGGTGTTGTTGCGTATGTTGCATGTGTGTTTATTGTACCCGAAGATCCCGGCTGCATCGATGTAGATTATAAGGAAAAGAAATAAGCTCTGTAAAGAGATCTGAAAAAAGAAGGAGAACAATACTATGGAACAGAAAAAACGTATTTTTAGCGGTATGCAGCCTTCCGGTGTGATCACACTGGGGAATTATCTGGGGGCATTGAAAAACTGGACAAAACTGCAGGATGAATATGATTGTTTGTATTGCATCGTAGACATGCATGCAATCACAGTACGTCAGGATCCTGTCAAACTGCGCAAACAGGCAAGAGACCTGCTGGTGCAGTATCTGGCTGTTGGTCTTGACCCTGAAAAAAATATCATGTATTATCAGTCCCATGTACCTCAGCACGCAGAACTGGGCTGGATCCTGAACTGCTACACTTATATGGGCGAACTGAACAGAATGACTCAGTTCAAAGATAAAGCATCCAAGCATGCAGATAACATCAATGCGGGTCTGTTCACATATCCCACACTGATGGCGGCGGATATTCTGCTGTATCAGACAGACCTGGTGCCTGTTGGCGAAGACCAGAGACAGCATCTGGAACTGACCAGAGACCTGGCACAGCGTTTCAATGGTGTATATGGCGATACATTCAAAGTGCCTGAAGCATATATCGGCAAGGTGGGTGCAAGAGTTATGTCTCTGCAGGAACCTACAAAGAAAATGTCCAAATCTGATGAAAATCAGAATAACATCATTACACTGATGGATGATCCCAAAGTGATCATGAACAAAATGAAACGGGCGATGACTGACTCTGATAATGAAATTCGTTTCGCGGAAGACAAACCCGGTATTTCCAACCTGCTGAGCATTTATTGTGCTGTAACAGGCAAAACGATTCCCGAAGCAGAAAGAGAATTTGCCGGTATGGGTTATGGTACATTTAAAACAGCTGTTGGTGAAGCAGTTGTTGCAGATCTGGAACCTGTACAGAAACGTGTAAAAGAACTGGAAGCAAACAAAGATTATCTGGATGCGATCATCAAAGACGGTGCAGAAAAAGCAAGTCGTCTGGCAGACAGAACATTGACAAAAGTACAGCGTAAAGTTGGTTTTCCCAACCGCATCCGCTGAGGGACAGATTCAAACAGAAGGTTATGAAAAGCATTATCTTCGGATAATGCTTTTTTGTTATATTTTAGAGAGAAAGAAGGAGAACTATGAGCCGTTTATCGATTGAAACACCCGGACGCGCCCAAAATGTTCTGGATGGCCTGCATCAGGATATGGAACGCCGTATCAGTGCCAGTGCCCATGGACTGTGCCCTGTAGATATCTCTTTGAGCTATCTTCGCCTGTGCCATGCCCAGACTTGCGGGAAATGTGTACCCTGTCGTATCGGTCTGGGTCAGCTGACAGATCTGATCGAAAAAGTATTGGATCAGGATGCTACATTGGAGACCATTGATACGATTGAAAGAACAGCAAAAGTAATTGCCGATTCCGCTGACTGTGCCATTGGCTACGAAGGTGCCCATATGGTACTGCGCGGGATCCGCGGTTTCCGTGAGGATTTTGAAGAACATCTGCTGCATGGACGCTGCATCTCTTCCCTGAGCCATCCTGTGCCTTGTGTATCTGCCTGCCCTGCCCATGTGGATGTGCCCGGCTATGTGGCATTGGTGCGTGATGGCAGATATGATGATGCAGTGAAACTGATCCGTAAGGATAATCCTTTTCCTTCTTCCTGTGCTTATGTATGTGAGCACCCCTGTGAATCTCAGTGCAGAAGAAGTATGGTAGATGATGCCGTGAATATCTGTGGCCTGAAACGTTTTGCAGTGGATCATGCAAAACCGATGGAAGCGCCTGCAGCGGCTGCACCGACAGGAAAAACTGTAGGGATCATCGGCGGCGGCCCTGGTGGTCTGACTGCGGCTTATTATCTGGCACAGATGGGTCATGAAGTAACTGTTTACGAACAGAGACCTCAGCTGGGCGGTATGCTCCGCTATGGGATCCCTGATTATCGTCTGCCCCATGATATTCTGGAAAGAGATATCGATCATATCCTTTCTTCCGGTATCAAAGTGATTACAGATGTTTCCATCGGTAAGGACGTATCTATGGAAGACATCCAGAAAAGTTTCGATGCAGTATATATCTCCATTGGTGCCCATAACGATAAAAAATTGGGCATTGAAGGGGAAGATGCTGTTAATGTTGTCAGTGCAGTCAGTCTGCTGCGCCGCATCGGCGAAGGCGATGCACCTGATTTCACAGGCAAAAAGATCTGCGTTATCGGCGGCGGCAACGTTTCCATGGACGCAACAAGAACAGCAAAACGTCTGGGTGCAGCCAGTGTAACCTGTGTATATCGTCGTCGTGTGGATGATATGACTGCTCTGGCAGAAGAAATTGAAGAAGCAATGGCAGAAGGCTGTCAGATCCTGCCTCTGCAGGCACCTGCCCGCATTGAAAAGGATGCGGAAGGCAAGGTGGCAGCTCTGTGGACAACACCTCAGATCATCGGCCCCTACGGCAAAGACGGCAGACCCAAGCCTATTTCTGCGGATGTGCCCGATTTCCGAATTGAATGTGACTATGTGATCGTTGCCATCGGTCAGGCGATCGATGCCCGTCCTTTTGAAGCTATTGGTATCAAGACGTTCAAGGGTATGATCCAGGCGGAGGATACTTCTTCCGTTGCGGATGTGGATAACGTATTTGCCGGCGGTGATGCGGTTTCCGGCCCCTCTACCGTGATCCGTGCCGTTGCGGCAGGGAAGGTTGCGGCAGCCAATATTGATGCTTATCTGGGCTTTGATCATAAGATCAGCTGTGATGTGGAAGTGCCTGCAGCACATCTGACAAATACACCTCCCTGTGGCCGTGTGAATCTGAAAAGCCACTGTACACCCGATTGTCAGGGAAATTTCGATCTGGTCGTAGAAGGTATGAGTGCAAAAGAAGCGAAGCAGGAATCCAGCCGTTGTCTGCGCTGTGATCATTTCGGCTTCGGCAGCTTCAGAGGAGGGAGGAACACAGAATGGTAAGACTGACCATCGATGGCCAGAGTGTACAGGTGCCCAAGGGCACTACGATCATGGAGGCAGCAAAAACTGTCAATATCCAGATCCCCTCTCTGTGCTATCTGAAAGATATCAACGAGATCGCAGCCTGTCGCGTCTGCTGCGTAGAAGTGGAAGGGGAAAGGGCCATGGTAACGGCCTGCAACAACCGCGTAAAAGAAGGTATGGTAGTACATACCAATTCTCCCCGTGCAAGAACCACAAGACGTACCAATGTGCAGCTGATCCTGTCTCAGCATGACTGCAGATGTTCCACCTGTGTACGCAGTGGGAACTGTCAGCTGCAGAATATTTCCAATGATCTGGGTCTGTTCGAAATTCCTTTCGAAACCCAGCTCCATAAAGGCGTGCGAAGCCAGTGGACAAAAACATTTCCTTTGTACCGTGATTTTAATAAATGCATCAGCTGTATGCGCTGTATTCAGGTTTGTGAAAAAGTGCAGACTCTGGGGATCTGGGATCTGGCCGGTACAGGCAGCCGTTCCCGTATCGATGTATCCGACAACAGAGTTATCAAGGATTCCGAATGTGCGCTGTGCGGTCAGTGTATCACTCATTGTCCCACAGGCGGCCTGAGAGAACGTGACGATACTGCGAAGGTTCGTCTGACTATGGCTGCAAAGGATAAGATCACAGTGGTACAGGTAGCACCTGCAGTGCGCACTGCTTGGGGCGAATATTTTGGTCTGAGCCGCGAAGAAGCGACCATGGAACGTATGGCTGCTGTTCTGCGCCGTATGGGCTTTGATTATATTTATGATACAAACTTTACTGCTGACCTGACGATTATGGAAGAAGGCAATGAATTCCTGCACCGTCTGAAAAGCGGCGCACTGGTGCGCTGGCCTATGTTCACCAGCTGCTGTCCCGGCTGGGTTCGTTTTCTGAAGAGCCAGTATCCAGAATTGACCAGCCAGCTTTCCACAGCAAAATCTCCTCAGCAGATGTTTGGTGCCGTTGCCAAATCCTGGCTGGCTGAAAAACTGGGCGTAGCACCCGAAAAGATCTGCTGCGTTTCTATTATGCCCTGTGTGGCGAAAAAAGCAGAGGCGGAACTGCCTACTATGAGAGGGGAATACGGCCCCGATGTGGATATCGTTCTGACCACAAGAGAACTGGTACGCATGATGCGTGCGGATAATTTGGATCCTCGTTTCATTGCGGAAGAACCTGTGGATTCTCCTATGGGAACACATACTGGTGCCGGCGTGATCTTTGGTGCTACCGGCGGTGTAATGGAAGCTGCTCTGCGTACAGCCTCCTTTGTAATGACAGGGGAAAACCCTGATCCCGATGCTTTCAAGGATGTCCGCACAGAACCCGGTCTGCGCGAAGTGACATACGAAGTTGCAGGGATCCCTGTTCGCTGCGCTGTTGTCAGCGGTCTGGGCAATGCCCGTACGCTGATCGAAAAACTGAAAGAAGGCAAGGTTCATTATGACTTTGTGGAAGTGATGGCTTGTCCCGGCGGCTGCGTTGGCGGCGGCGGTCAGCCCATTTCTGTGGAGGATGAAGAACTGTATGGTGTTCGTGGGGAAAGACTGTACGAACTGGATGCCAAGAATCCTCTGCGTTTCTCCCATGAAAATCCTGATGTACAGGCACTGTATCAGGAGTTCTTAGGAGAACCTCTGGGAGAAAAAGCCCATCATTTGCTCCATACGGATCATAAAGCATGGGATATGCCTAATCAGAAATAAAAATATTATATGGTGCAATCAAAAGCCATTCGGAGGATCCTCTGAATGGCTTTTTTGCGGTATGCAGGCTAAAAATATTTTCGGGAGAATAAAAGAGAGCGTTAAATTTTCTTAACATAAGTTGACGCAAATACTACTAAAATGGTAGAATATAGAAAAATGCTGAAAATGAAGTGTTTCAGGAGAAAAATAAGGCTGTCTTATCACAGATATGCGGAATGGGGGATGCGTTTGGTGAGTCATTCAAAATTAAAAGAAAAAATATTTGAATCTTTGGCTTCTGTTTTGCCGCTGACAGCGATCGTATTGTTCTTGAGCATCACACTGATGCCTTTGGCATCGGGGGCGTTGGTGCTGTTTTTGTTTGGAGCGTTGCTTCTGATCGTTGGTATGGGGTTCTTTACACTTGGCGCGGATATTTCCATGATGCCTATGGGGGAAGGGATCGGTGTGGAAATGAGCCGAGCAAAAAATGTAGGCGGCCCTTTGGCGGTTTGCTTTATTTTAGGTATGCTCATTACCATTGCGGAGCCGGATCTGCAGGTTCTGGCAGAACAGGTGCCGGCGATCCCCAATAAGATACTGATTTTTGCAGTGGCGGCGGGAGTAGGTATTTTCCTGATGGTTTCCCAGCTGCGTATCCTGTTCCATATTCCCTTGGCAAAATTGCTGGTTGGGTTATATATTATCGTTTTTGGTCTGGCATTTCTGGCCCCCGCAGATTTTGTGCCTGTTTCCTTTGACAGCGGCGGCGTGACGACGGGGCCTGTAACCGTTCCTTTTATTATGGCTTTGGGGATCGGTATGGCGACCCTGCGAAGCGACAGAAATTCCAGAGAGGACAGTTTTGGTCTGATCGCTTTGTGCAGCGTGGGGCCGATTCTGGCAGTTCTGTTGCTGGGGGTGTTTTATAAACCGGATAATGCACTGTATTCTCCTACGGAGGTTCCTCTGGTAGGGACAACAAAAGATGCAGCTGCATTATTTGCTCATGCTATTCCGGAATATCTGCATGAGGTAGCCATTGCACTGATACCGATCGTATTGGTATTTATTGCCTTTCAGTTTTGTTTTAGACGTTACAAGCATCATCAGCTTGGAAAAATTGCCGTTGGGTTTGTGTTTTCCTATGTGGGTCTGAGTCTGTTCCTGTGCGGCGTAAATATCGGTTTTATGCCTGTTGGTCAGTTGATCGGTGCAGGGATCGCAGAAAGTGCCCATGCATGGATGCTGGTTCCTATTGGTATGATCATTGGGTATTTTATCGTTGCAGCAGAGCCTGCCGTACATGTGCTGACAAAGCTGGTGGAAGAGATCTCCAATGGTCTGGTTACAGCAAAGATGATGCAGAACGCCCTGTCTGTTGGGGTTTGTGTGTCCGTGGGCATTGCCATGCTGCGTATTCTGACCGGGATTTCTATCCTCTGGTTCCTGATCCCAGGTTATACGGTGGCAGTGGTGCTTACATTTTTTGTACCCCATATGTTTACCGGTATTGCTTTTGACAGCGGCGGCGTTGCTTCCGGCCCGATGACAGCAACTTTCCTTCTGCCTTTTGCTATGGGGGCCTGTGAAGCTCTTGGCGGCAATATCATGACAGATGCATTTGGTATCGTTGCCATGGTAGCAATGACACCACTGATCACCATTCAGGGAATGGGGCTTCTGACGCAGATGAGAGAAAAAGCTAATCGCCGCTTTATTCAGGTTCAGCTGAATCAGCTGGAAGATGATATCCTGTATTTTGACTGAAATGATGTGAGGTGAGAAAATGAAGTCTGTACCAATGGAACCCCTGAAACTGATCGTCTCCATTGTAGAACGGGGACAGGGCAGAAATATGATAGACCTGTTTAATGGGCAGAAGATCACCCATCATTTTCAGTGTGCCGGAATTGGCACGGCAACATCTGAAATTATGGATATTCTTGGTCTGGACAGCAAGGATAAAGATGTGATCTTCAGTGTGGGCAAGGCGACACTGGTCAATCGGCTAATGCGTGATCTCAATAATGAGCTGCGAAGCAGTGCTCGTTCGAAGGGGATTGTTTTTGACATGAAGATAGGCGCAGTAAGCCACATTTTGGCACTGGCTCTTCTGATGCCTGTAAAAGAAGAAACGGGAAGGGAGGATACGATGGTGGAAGAAGGAATGGAAAACAGCATGATTCTGGTGACAGTGAATCAGGGCTTTACGGAAGAAGTGATGGAAACTGCCCGAAAAGCAGGCGCTCGCGGTGGTACGATCATACATGCCCGCTGGGCAGGAAGCGAGAGCACCGAAGAGTTTTATGGCATTACGGTGCAGATGGAGAAAGAAATCATTGCGATCGTATCTCCTTCCGAAAAAAGAAAAGCCATCATGGAAGCTATCAACAGCAACCATGGTATGAAGACAGAAGCAAAAGGTACAGTCCTTTCGATTGGGATTGAGGATATGGTTCGCCTCGGCTGATGAAAGTGTTGTAAAATAAAATCCACCGGAAATAGTTATGTTTCCGGTGGATTTTTTGTTTCTCTTATTTTTTCAGAACGGTATTCATCCATTCAGGATCTTTTAATTTTGCCAGTCTGGAAAGAGCTTCGTCCAGCGTTTCCTTGCTTCTGGCGAAATGAAGGCGGATCAGATGGTTCACATCTTCTTTAAAGAAACTGGAACCGGGCACAGCTGCTAATCCGATGTTTCTGACCATCCATTCGCAGAATTCCAGATCTGTCCAGCTGTGGAAGTAGGGCATGGAAAGGAATTCGCTGATATCGATCATAACGAAATAAGTACCTTGTGGTACATTATGCACCAGACCGATGCGATCTAAGCCCTCCAGAAAATACTGGCGTTTTTCCGTATAAAGGGCTTTCAGTCCTTCATAATAGGAATCAGGGAAGTTCAGCGCAGTGACTGCTGCTTCCTGCAGAGGGGAAGGAGCGCCGACAGTTAGGAAGTCATGTACTTTCTTTGCTGCATCCACAACTTTTTCGGGGCCGATCAGATAACCCAGTCTCCAGCCAGTGATAGAATAGGATTTGGAGAGGGAGTTACAGGTGATGGTGTGTTCATACATGTCGGGCAGAGATGCCATACAGATGTGTCTGTGGGGTTCATAGACCAGATATTCATAAACTTCATCAGTAATGACAAAGGCATCATATTTTACAGCCAGTCTGCCGATGGCTTCCAGTTCTTCGTAAGTGAAAACCTTACCACAGGGGTTGGAGGGGTTGCAGACGATGATGGCCTTTGCGCCCTGACGAAAACCATCTTCGATCAGGCTGATGTCGAAATCGTAGCTGGGTGGCACCAGTGGGATATAGATGGGTTCTGCGCCGGAAAGGATGGCATCCGTACCGTAGTTTTCATAGAAGGGGGAAAAAACCATAACCTTATCCCCGGGATCGCAGATGGTCATCATGGTACACATCATGGCTTCTGTACTGCCGCAGGTCACCAGAACTTCTGTTTCTGCATCAACGGTTCTGCTGATTTTCCTGCCATGTTTTTTTGCCAGAGCTTCCCGCAGGTTTCTGGCGCCAAAAGTGATGGAATACTGATGAGGGCCGCGATGGGCGATCTCTGCCAGAACATCCATCAGCTCCTTGGGAGGGGCGAAATCAGGGAACCCCTGAGAGAGATTGATGGCATTATATTCATTGCTGATCCTTGTCATTCTGCGAATGACAGAGTCGGTGAATGTTCCTACTCGTTTGCTTAATCGCATAAAAAACCTTCTTTCGTATGTAAAAATCTCTGGATATTATATCATAGTTATTGAGAAAATAAAGGAAAGATTGGAGCGAGGGTATGATAAAAGTATATTCTTATGAAGAAATGGAAAAGAGCGGATTGCCGCAGGAAGTTCTGGAAGAAATGCGCCATTTTGGATATGCAAGATATGATTCCTTTGAAGGATTTGACTGCATCAGTGTGGAAATGCTGGATTATGAAAATCTGCTTCTGAGCAGAGGGAGCGTACTTTTTTATCTGGAAAAGGATCGGCTGGTATGTTTTACATCCAAAAAAGAGGGAATGGAAAAACTGGTTGGCGAGCTACTGGATAAGGTGGCAGAGGACAGGCTGCTTTACGCGTTTTTAGATGAGATCACGAAAAAGGATGATATTGCATTTGAAACGATTGAAAGGGAGATCATGTGTCTGGAGGAGGCATTGATCACAGAAGGGAAAAGAGACTGTGTGCCGGAGATCGTTGATCTGCGCAAGCGGCTGATGGTTTTAAAGAAATTTTATGAACAGATGATGAATGTGTTGGATATGATGATAGAAAATGAGAATGACATTTTTGACAGCAAAACTATGCGGTCTTTTCGCATGCTTTACCGCAGGACGGAGCGCCGATTTCAGAATGTGCTGAATATGCGGGAAAGCGTAACGCAGGTGCGGGAAAGTTATGAGGCAGAAGTGGATATCAGTCTGAATACGACTATGAAGATATTCACAGTAGTAACAACGATCTTTCTGCCATTGACACTGATCGTTGGCTGGTATGGCATGAATTTTGATATGCCGGAATACGGATGGTCACATGGTTATTTTTTTGTTACTGTTGTTACGATCCTCTGCATTGGGGCGGGGATCCTGTTTTTTCGTAAGAAAAAATGGTTCTGAACTGTTCTTTGTATAAGGACATCTGTAAAATCACGCGGAACAAATTTAGAAAAAACTGTTGACAGGACTTTACAAAATGGTATAATTAACAATGTGTATGAACACAAGATATTGTAAATGCGTTGATGAGGACAGTAGTCCTTTCCCGCGCGCTGCAGAGAGGGGTGCCCGGAAGGTCGAAAGACTTCCACAGGCTGTGAGCATCCTGCCGGGGAAAGTGTATGAATACCACCTCTGAGCGGCTCTAATACAGCCCGGTGACTCCGTTATCGTCAGAAAATGAGTGGTTTTATTGGAACAATTAGGGTGGAACCGCGGGAGTATGTGCTCTCGTCCCTTTTCGTAGAGGAAAGTGGATGCAGGGTATTTTTTTATTTATAGAAAAATATCTGTCTGCTTTCAAGAAATCAATGTTCTAAAAAGGAGAGAAAAACAATGAAGATTACACTGAAAGATGGCGTAGTAAAAGAATTTGACAACGCTGTATCCGTACTGGAGATCGCAAAATCCATCAGCGAAGGTCTGGCAAGAAATGCTTGCGCAGGTATCGTTGACGGTGAAGTAAAAGATCTGCGTTATGTAGTAGACAAAGATGCAGAAGTTTCTATCTGCACATTCGAAGATGAAGCTGGTAAAATTGCATTCCGTCACACAGCATCCCATATGCTGGCACAGGCTGTAAAACGTCTGTACCCCGAAGCAAAAATCGCGATCGGTCCCGCAATCGCTGACGGTTTCTATTATGATTTCGACAGAGAAAAAGCTTTTACGCAGGAAGAACTGGAAGCTCTGGAAGCAGAAATGAAGAAAATTGCGAAAGAAGATATCGCAATCGAAAAATTCGAACTGCCCAGAGAAGAAGCAATCAAATACATGGAAGAAAGAGAAGAACCTTACAAAGTAGAACTGATTCAGGATCTGCCTGAAGATGCTGTCATTTCCTTCTACAAACAGGGCGACTTCACAGATCTGTGCGCAGGCCCTCACCTGATGAGCACAAAAACTGTAAAAGCAATCAAACTGACATCTGTAGCAGGTGCTTATTGGAGAGGTTCCGAAAAGAACAAAATGCTGTCCAGAATCTACGGTACAGCTTATCCTAAAGCATCCGAACTGGAAGCATACCTGACAATGATCGAAGAAGCGAAAAAACGTGACCACAGAAAACTGGGCAAAGAACTGAAACTGTTTGCTATGCTGGACGAAGGCCCCGGTTTCCCCTTCTTCCTGCCTAAAGGTATGGTTCTGAAAAACACACTGCTGGAATACTGGAGACAGATCCACAAAGAAGATGGTTATGTAGAAATCTCTACACCCATCATTCTGAACAGAGAACTGTGGTACAGATCCGGTCACTGGGATCACTACAAAGATAACATGTACACAACAGTGATCGACGAAGAAGATTATGCAGTAAAACCCATGAACTGCCCCGGCGGTATGCTGGTTTACAAACAGGATATGCACTCTTACAGAGACCTGCCTATGCGTGTGGCTGAAATTGGTCTGGTACACAGACATGAAAAGAGCGGTGCGCTGCACGGTCTGATGCGTGTAAGATGCTTCAACCAGGATGACGCGCATATCTTCATGACAGAAGAACAGATCAAAGATGAAATCTCCGGCGTAATCAGACTGATTGACAGCGTTTACAGCCTGTTTGGTTTCAAATATCATATCGAATTGTCCACAAGACCCGAAGACAGCATGGGTTCCGACGAAGCTTGGGAAATCGCCACAGCAGGTCTGCAGAACGCGCTGGATGAAAACGGCATCAACTATGTTGTAAACGAAGGCGACGGTGCATTCTATGGTCCTAAGATCGACTTCCATCTGGAAGACTCCATCGGCAGAACATGGCAGTGTGGTACCATCCAGCTGGATATGCAGATGCCCGAAAGATTCGAACTGGAATACACAGCTCCTGACGGCAGCAAAAAACGTCCTGTTATGATCCATCGTGTATGCTTCGGTTCCATCGAACGTTTCATCGGTATCCTGATCGAACACTTTGCAGGTGCATTCCCCGTATGGCTGTCTCCTGTACAGGTTAAAGTTCTGCCTATCTCTGAAAAATTCGCAGATTACGCAAACAGCGTGGCAGCAGCTCTGGATGCAGAAGGTATCCGCGTAGAAACAGACCACAGAGCAGAAAAGATCGGTTACAAGATCAGAGAAGCAAGAAACGAAAGAACACCTTACATCATCGTTGTGGGTGAAAAAGACCAGGAAGCAAATATGGTTTCCCTGCGTTCCAGAAAGAACGGCGAAGAAGGTCAGGTTGCTCTGGCAGACTTCATTGCAAGAATCAAAGAAGAAATCGAAACAAAAGTTCTGGACTAAAAAGAATTTTAAGGCGGAGAGTGATCTCCGCCTTATTTTTATTGACAGGGAAAGGCTTTTTCGATAAAATAATGAAGTTGACGTCAAATTAAAAAAGTTTGAAAAAACAGGGAAAAGTATTTGACAAGATTGTATACACATGGTATACTACTATGGTAAACAAAGAAGAAGTTCCGCTTCTCACCTTATGGCATGAGCAAATAGGGTTAATACAGTATTCGAACAGAGGATAGCTCTGTTTTTCTGTGTGCGGCGGATTTCTTCCGGCGCTTTCTTTTTTGTAAAGAAAGAGCTTGTGGATACAGTAAATTTGGGAGGTGCTTACCATTACTGAGTTAATGATTAACGAACAGATCAGAGACAAAGAAATCCGACTGATCGATGAAAACGGTGAACAGCTGGGTATCGTTTCTTCCAGAGAAGCGCAGAAAATCGCTGATGAAAGAAAACTGGACCTGGTAAAAATCGCTCCTACAGCGAAACCCCCCGTATGCCGCATCATGGACTACGGTAAATACAAATTCGATCAGGCGAAAAAAGAAAAAGAAGCCAGAAAGAAACAGAAAACAGTTGATGTAAAAGAACTGCGTCTGTCCCCCAGCATCGATACACACGATGTTCAGGTTAAGGTGAAAAAAGCCAATGAATTCCTGAAGGACGGCGACAAAGTAAAAATCAGTATTCGTTTCAGAGGTCGTGAAATCGGTCATTCCAAAGTAGGTATGCAGATCATGGAAGATTTTGCAAAAGCTACATCCGAATTGGGTGTGGTTGATAAACCCGCTAAAATGGAAGGCAAGAGCCTGGTTATGTTCCTTGCACCAAAGAACTGATCCGCAATGCGGAAGGAAACTATCACAAACATTTTTAGGAGGAAAATACAATGCCTAAGTTGAAAACAAAAAAAGCAGCAGCTAAAAGATTCAAAGTTACTGGTACAGGTAAAGTAAAAAGAAACAAATCCAATACTCAGCACATCCTGGGTAAAAAGTCCAGAAAAAGAAAAAGAAATCTGAGACACGCTACAACAGCTGACAGAACAGTAGAAAACAAAATCAAAAAGACACTGATTCCTTACGCTTAATCAGCAGTTTCAGGAACGACTATTTTTCGAGAATTATTTTTAGGAGGACTTTACAATGGCAAGAGTTAAAGGCGCGCTGAACGCTAGAAAAAAACATAAAAAAGTACTGAAACTGGCTAGAGGCTACAGAGGTGCTAGATCCAAACAGTACAGAGTAGCAAAACAGTCTGTAATGAAAGCAATGGCATTCGCTTTCGCTGGCAGAAAACAGACAAAGAGAGAATACAGAAGCCTGTGGATCGTAAGAATCAACGCAGCTGCAAGAATGAACGAAATTTCTTACAGCAAACTGATCCATGGTCTGAAAGTTGCTGGCGTAAACATCAACAGAAAAATGCTGGCTGAACTGGCTGTATCCGATCCCGCTGCTTTCACAAAACTGGTTGAAACAGCAAAAGCAGCTCTGTAATTTATCACAGATATACAAACAAAGGCTTTCATCTTCGGATGAGAGCCTTTTCTATTACATGGAGGATGCTTTATGGAAGCAATTTTGGTAAAAGCCTGCGGTTTTCTGTTTATGATCGCATTGGGCTTTGTTTTGAAAAGAATCGGGCTGTTTTCTGTGGAGGATAGCGGGGTACTCAGTAAAATTGTACTGAAGATCACACTGCCTATGGCCATCATCAGCAATTTTAAAGGATTGGAGCTGAGCAGCAGTTTTCTGATTGCTATCATCATCGGATTTGTGGTGCATTTTGTGGCCATTGCCGTAGTTTTGCTGGTGACAGGAAAGAAGCCTGCGGAGCAGAGAGCCTTTTATATCATCAATACATCAGGGTTTAATATCGGGCTTTGTACTTTGCCATACATGTCCAGTTTTTTTGCGGCGGAGGCTGTGGCTTTAGTCTGCATGTTTGATGTGGGCAATGCCATTATGTGTTTTGGATTTACCTTTGCCATAGCCATGATGGTTTCCAAAGGGAAGGGGAATGTAAATAAAAAGGAAATTTTGAAAACGCTGTTTTCTTCCATGCCTTTTGTGACCTATCTGGTGATGATCCTGCTTTGCACAGTCCATATTTCTCTGCCGGAACCTGTTTACACAGTGGCGGGGATGATCGGGCAGGCCAATGCCTTTGTAGCCATGCTGCTGATCGGTATTCTGTTTGAGCCAAAGTTCAACAGAAACGAATTGAAGGATATGCTGGGAGTTTTCAGTCTGAGAATGATCCTTGGGGTAGTGTTTGCCCTTGGTATCTATTATCTGCTGCCATTGCCGCTGATGTATCGACAGATTCTTGCTGTGATCGTTTTTTCTCCGATCCTGAGCGTTGCGCCCATTTATACGGAACGCTGTGGCTACAATCGATCTGTGGCAGCCGTTCTGAATTCTCTGATGCTTCCTTTCAGCATGGTCGTGATGACAGTTCTGTTGATGTTGCTTAAAGTATATTGAATATTTCAGACCACTCTTTTAAGTGGTCTGTTTTTTATTTAAAGGAAAATCACAGAAGAGGCGGTCAAAACAACAAAGAATTTTTATGCATGGGAAACAAATATGTATACAGTATAAAGAGGGCTGAAAATAATCTGAAAAATGCGATTTTTTTGGTTGACAAACGATAGCAAACAACTATAATTGATTATAAATTGCACCGGTTTTGGTGCAATCAATGATCCAAAAGAAAAGGGCCTGAAATGGCCAAAGGAGGAACGGTAAAATGAATAAAGAAACAAATCTTGCATGGGTAAACAGAGACGAAAGCGTCATTGCACCTTGTCAGCACCTGTCCTATTTCCCTATGACAATCGATCATATTGACCATGATATGATCTACGATGTAGAAGGCAACTCCTATATTGACTTCCTGTCCAGTGCGTCTTCTTTGAATCTGGGCAGCTGCAATCCTTTGATCACAAATGCTGTAAAAGAACAGCTGGATAAATATTCTCAGTATACAATTGTATATACATATGGCAGACCTGCGGTAGAATATGCAGAAAGACTGGCTTCCGTGTACCCCGGTAAAATCCCTGTAAAAGTTGCTTTCGGTAACTGTGGTTCTGACGCCAACGATGCGGCTGTAAAATTCTGCCGTGCTTATACAAAACGTTCCAAAATCATTACATTCATCAATGGCTACCACGGCAGCACATACGGTTCCATGTCCATGTCCATGGTAACAACAAAGATGCGTGCGAAAATGGGTCCTACACTGCCCGATATCTTCTGTTTCCCTTTCTATGACGAAACAATTGAAGATGCAAAATGCGAAAGAGAATGTGTAGCCGATCTGGAAAGAGCATTCGATACTTATCTGGATCCCGAAGAAGTAGCGGCTGTGATTATCGAACCCATTCAGGGGGATGCCGGTCTGCTGCCTGCACACAAAATCTTTATGAAAAAACTGTATGAACTGTGCCAGAAACACGGTATCATGTTCATCGCAGAAGAAGTACAGCAGGGTTTCTACCGCAGCGGTAAATTCTGGTCTATCGAACATTATGACATCATCCCTGATGGTATCATCATGGGTAAATCTGCCGGCGCAGGTTTCCCTCTGGGTGCATTTATTGGTAAAGCGGAAATGATGGATGTTCTGCCTGCACCTGCTCATCTGTTTACACTTTGCGGTAACGCAGTTTCCTGTGCTGCCGGCATTGCGCAGTTCGACTATATGCAGTCTGAAGAATTCCAGAATATTCTGAAAGAAAACACAAAGATCATGAACAACTGTCTGGCTGACATCTGCAGAAAACATCCCGATGTGGCATTCAGCACCAGCGGCATTGATATGTCCAAAGCACTGGTCATCAAGAAGAGAAATGAAAACGGCAACATGGTTCCAGACCCAGATGGTGCTTATAAGATCCTGTTCCGTGCCTTCGAAAAAGGTCTGTTGGTTATTTCTCTGGCAGGCAACAGACTGCGCCTGCAGCCACCTCTTAACATCAGACCTGAAAACCTGAAACGTGGTTTCGAAATCATCGAAGAAGCAATCGTTGACTATAAAGCAGGCATCATCACAGATGAATGTCTGAAATATAGAAACGGCTGGTAAAACAGACCGATGCAGCCATACTGTGGCAACTTTTTGTAAAAAATTCATTATAAAAAGAAAACCCCGACGATGTCGGGGTTATTTTTATTTGCAGAGAAGGAAATACAGGTCATTTACATTAGTTCCTGTAGGGCCTGTAAGGATCAGTGCGTTCGCTTCTGTGAGGGCGTGGTTGGAATTATTTTCTGCCAGAACAGCGGGGATGGAGAGTCCCTTTTCTGTTAAACGGGCTTTTGTGTTTCCGTCAACAATGCCCCCTGCTGCGTCTGTAGGGCCGTCTGTGCCGTCAGAACCTACTGCGGCAATGACAACACCTTCCATACCACTGATGGCTTCTGCGGCGGAAAGAGCCAGCTCCTGATTTCTGCCGCCTTTGCCTTTTCCTGTGATGCGAACGACGGTTTCGCCGCCGCAGATGATGGCACAGGGAGCTTTCAAAGGAAGACTATCCTTTTGAATGGTTTTTGCAATGGCGGCAAGGAATTTGCCTGCTTCTTTTGCTTCGCAGTCCAGCATATTTGTCAGGATCATGGGGGTGTACCCAAGGGCTTCAGCCGCTTTTGCGGCATCAGCGCAAAGCTGAGTCACGCTGCCTGTGATCTCCATAGTTACGTTGGAAAGAGATTTTGGTGTTTCCTTAGCCAGCTGAGCTTTCATCTTTTCTGTCAGCTGCAGATCGTATTTCCTGACAACAGCAAAGGCGTCTTCAGAAGTGGAGGAATCGGCGCAGGCAGGGCCGGAAGCGATGGAATCGGGTCTGTCTCCCAGAATGTCACTGAGGGCAATGCAGAATACCTGAGCAGGGGCGCAGAGTTCTGCAAATCTGCCGCCTTTGACAGCAGAAAGATGTTTGCGGATGGTATTCATTTCCACGATATCCGCGCCGCATTTTAAAAGCTGATCGGTGATATCCAGAAAATCTTCCAGAGTCAGATCGCCGGCAGGGCTTTCGAACAAAGCAGAGCCGCCGCCGGAAACCAGAAAGAAAACGATGTCTTTTTCATTCAGGTCAGAGACGGCTTCTATGATTTTTTTTGTGCCGTGGATGGTATTTTCATCGGGCAGAGGATGCCCTGCTTCCAGAATGGTAAAACCGGGGATCTCTCCCTGTGTGTGACCGTATTTTGTCAGAACGATGCCTGTATCGATGGGGTGCGGAACATTTTCGGCCGCTGCTTTTGCCATGTTCCAGGCAGCCTTGCCGATGGAAATGACAATGACCTTTCCTTCAAAGGGGAAGCTTTTCCCGCAAATGGCTTTTTTCACTGCTTCATCGGGCAGGGAAGCTTGGATGGCGTGATGGATGATTTGTTTTGCATCAGATAGGAGCTGAACCATAAAAACACCTCTGTTTTGTGTATTTTTGTTTTTCTAAAGTGTAGCACAGGAGGTGGAAAAAAGAAACAGAAGGGCAGAAAAAGATATGGAAAGATAGAAAAAGAGAGTCACGGGGGTGAGTGACTCTCTGAAAAAAGGGAGGGTATGTATACTATGCTAATTGCTTTGCCTCTTTTCTGAGGACATCTTTAGTTTAATCTGTCAATATGAATTTGGTATGGCTTGTTTGTAAACATTTTATGAACATTCGTAATTCTTGGAAAAAATGCTTTTTTTTCGGCAAATTTGCGTTAAAATGATGTCTGAAAGGAGTGACAGGCGTGTTTGGAAAACAGGAAATAAAATCTTTTTTGGAAGAAAAGAATATCCCCTTTGAATGGGTGGAGCATAAAGCTGTTTATACCATCGAAGAAATGGAAGAACTGGGTCTGGAAAGTATGGATGAGATTGCAAAAAATCTTTTTCTGAGAGATCAGAAGGGAAAACGACATTTTCTTGTGGTGATCCGTGCGGATAAACAGGCAAATCTGAAGGAACTGGGAGAAAAGCTGGGCGTAGGGAAACTTTCCTTTGCATCAGAAGAACGTCTGGAAAAATATATGGGGCTGAAAAAGGGCGCAGTGAGTCCGCTGGGGATACTGAATGATGAAAACTGTGCCGTAGAGGTTTTCTTTGATGAGGACTTTACAAAAATGCCTCGTATCGGTGTGCATCCCAATGAAAATACGGCCTCTGTATATCTGTCTCCCGAGGATCTGTTACGTGTGATTCGGGAGCATGGCAATGAACTGGAAATCGTTTCTTTTGCTTAAGATTCTCAGAAAAAACATTGAGAAAGACTTGCTTTTGTGATAAAATATTTAAGATTGTGGGAAGTATGTCCTTTTCACAAAATGTTTGCATTTTGAAAGGAAACGAACATGGAAATAAAAGCTGGAAGTGCTGTCAAACCCAGTGAACTGGAACTGGCAAGACAGCTGGAATATATTCGTTCCATTCGTGAACAGAATGATGCTTATGAAGCGGCAAACGGCAGAAAGAAGAAGTTCTACTCTCTGGCAATGGGCTGTCAGATGAATGCCCATGATTCCGAAAAGCTGGAAGGCATGCTGACGGAAATGGGGTATGAAGCGACAGATGTAGAGAAAGAAGCGGACTTCATCATCTACAACACCTGCTGTGTGCGCGAAAATGCGGAATTGAAGGTATATGGCAAACTGGGCTGGCTGAAGCATTACAAGGAAACAAAGAATCCGGATGCCATCATTGCCCTTTGCGGCTGTATGATGCAGCAGGAAACAGTCCTGCAGACACTGCGCCAGAAATACCGTCATGTTGATATCGTTTTCGGCACATTCAATCTGTATAAGCTGCCAGAACTGGTGGCTACACGTATGGAAAGTGACAGAACCGTATATGATATCTGGCAGGAACACAAAGAAGTGGTGGAAGACCTGCCCATCATCAGACATTTCCCTTACAAGGCGTCTGTGAATATCATGTTTGGCTGTAACAATTTCTGTTCTTACTGCATTGTGCCTTATGTGCGCGGCAGAGAACGCAGCCGTACGCCCGAGGATATCCTTGCGGAAGTACGCAAACTGGCAGCAGATGGCGTAAAAGAAGTCATGCTGCTGGGTCAGAACGTAAATTCTTACGGAAAGAATCTGGACAACCCCGTTTCCTTTGCAGAGCTTCTGCGTATGGTGAACGAAGTGGAAGGCATCGAACGCATCCGTTTTATGACTTCTCATCCCAAGGATCTTTCCGATGAATTGATAAAAACCATGGCGGAATGTGATAAGGTGTGCAAATATCTGCATCTGCCTGTCCAGAGCGGCAGCAGCGAGATCCTGCGCCGTATGAACCGTCACTACACCAAGGAATCTTATCTGGAGATCGTGCGCAAAGTCAGAGAGGCTATGCCCGGCATCACTCTGAGCACAGATATCATCGTAGGTTTCCCCGGTGAAACAGAAGAAGACTTCCAGCAGACGCTGGATGTCATTCGTGAAGCCCGCTACAGCACAGCCTTCACATTTATCTATTCCAAGCGTACAGGTACCCCTGCGGCAGTGATGGAAGATCAGGTGCCCGAAGATGTGGTAAGTGACCGCTTCAACAGAATGCTGGATGTGCTGAATCCTATCGTCCACGAAGTTCACGAAGAACAGGTGGGCAAGGTGATGACGGTCTTTGCGGAAGAAGTGAGCAAACAGAACAGCTCTATCCTGACGGGTCGTGCCGACAACAATATGCTGGTGCATTTCCCCGGTACGGAAGATTTGATCGGACAGATGGTTTCCGTAAAAATCATCGATAACAAAACATTTTATTTGATTGGTGAAAGGATTTAAGGTGAACAATTATGGCAACAGTATTTGAAATGGCAAGAGCACTGGGCGAAGAACTGCAGAAAACTCCTCAGGTGGAAGCACTGCTGGCAGCAAAAGAAGCATATGAAAAAGATCCCGAAGTTTCCAAACTGGTAGCAGAATATACACAGATGCACTATGACTTCGAAGCAAAAATGCAGCAGGGCGGTATCCCTGTAGAAGAACAGAGAGAATTCAACGAAAAAATGAAAACAATGGGTGAAGCAATCAGAACAAACAAACTGGCTGCTGATCTGTATGTTGCTGAACAGAACTTCAATAACTTCATGAACTCTGTATTCAATATCATCACAGCAACACTGACAGGTGAAGAACCTGAACAGGCAGGTGGCTGCGATCCCAGCTGCTGCTCTTCCTGCGGCGGTGGCTGCCACTGATCGTTTCCTTGAAACAGAGGAATAAATAGTAATTATCATTACCCGAACTCCTTTTATGGGGTTCGGGTATACTTGCTAAAAAGGAGAAGGAGGAAGGACATCCATGGCGAAGATCACACCCATGATGCAGCAATACTTTGAAATCAAAGAAAACTATAAGCATTGCCTGCTCTTTTTCCGTTTGGGGGATTTTTACGAAATGTTTTTTGAGGATGCGGTCATTGCATCCAAAGAACTGGAGATCACCCTGACGGGGAAAGACTGGGGACAGGAAGAAAGAGCCCCGATGTGCGGCGTGCCGTTCCATTCCGCCGATGGCTATATTGCCCGCCTGGTGGAAAGAGGCTATAAGGTTGCGATCTGCGAACAGGTGGAAGACCCTAAAGCAGCAAAGGGGTTGGTCAAGCGTGATGTTGTCCGTGTGATCACTCCCGGTACGGTTGTAGATAATACCGTTCTGGATGAAACAAAGAATAACTATATCCTATCCGTTTACAGCAGCAACAGCGGTTACGGCATTGCAGTCTGCGACGTGACTACAGGCGAATTCCAGACAACGGAGTTCGGCAGTGTACAGGCGGCGGCAAAAATTCTGGATGA
>NZ_JBGVHV010000028.1:0-12820 GCF_045122575.1 Anaerotignum sp.
TTGGTTATACCAACGAGGAAGTGGATCAGCTGTTGGCAACAGCGAGAGAGGCCATTGGCGAAGGTCCTACACTGCTTGCATACAGCGGCCTGCAGAAAAAACTGGCAGAGGAACTGCCTTATATCAGCATTGCATACCGCAACGAAGCGGTATTTACATCCAAACATGTAAGCGGAACCATCGAGCCTACAGAATTTAATGTTTTCCATGGAATCGAAAAATGGACATATCAGAAAGGGGAGTAACCAATGTCTGAGATCAGAACCAATCCTTTTACAGGAGAAATGACGCTTTATGCGGAAAACAGAAAAAATCGCCCTTATGAATTTGTTCATAAAACCCAGACGAAAAGTACAGACAACCAGAATTGTCCTTTTTGTGGCGGCCATGAAACATGGACGATGGATGCCGTTTATCAGGATGGCCCTGATGGCGCATGGCAGATGCGTGTATTTCCCAATATGTTTCCTACCGTAAAGGAAGATTGCGTGGAATGTGCAGAGGAACCCTTTTATGAAGTAGCAGCCGGCAGGGGCAGGCACGAAGTTCTGGTGGATACGCCCAATCATAATGAGACCATCGATACCTTTTCCAAAGAGCGCATCGAAAAGGTGCTGCATGTGTTGCAGGATAGACTGAATTTTTTCCGTGCCAGAAAACATACGCAGTATGTACAGATTTTCAAAAACTGCGGTCCTTCCGCAGGGATGAGTATCCGACATTCCCACTGGCAGGTTACAGGGCTTCCCATCGTACCCAGAAGGGCGGCAGCTATGGCAGAACACATGCAGGAGGATGACTGTCTTTTCTGCAAAATGCTTACATACGAAAAAGAACAGAAAAAACGCATTGCGGCAGAAACAGAGCATTTTCTTGCCATCACACCTTATGCAGGCAGATTTCCTTACGAACTCTGGCTGGCACCCAAAGCCCATCAGAGAGACTTCGGTGAAATGACTGATGCAGAAAGAAAAGATCTCGCAGATCTGCTCTGGGAAATGCTTCAGAAGGTCACCGGATTAAAAGAGAATATTGGCTATAATATCTGTGTGATGGACGGCCCCAGAAACAGAGATTTCCACTGGCATATTGAGATTCTGCCCCGTATCGGTGGCTTTGCAGGCTTCGAATATGCCACAGACTGTTTTATCTGCATGGTCAGCCCGGAACGAGCGGCGGCCTATTATCGCGGAGAAGAAATGAAAGACTAAAAGAAAAGACACCAATTCCCGAAAGAGTTGGTGTCTTATTTTTATTACAATAATTCGTGATAGGAGTGGATGCAAACATCGGCAGCCGCCTTGATCTTATCAATATCATCTTCCCGAACGACTTCATCCAGAACAGCATAAACCGAAAACCCTGCTGCTTTTGCACCTTTGACTGCATAATATGCATCCTCGAAAACAACGGTATCCTCCAATGTGCCGCCGATCCGATGCATGGCCTCCAGGTAGGCTGCGCCATCGTCTTTATATTTCCCCAGTTCAGTGCAGGTCAGCACGTGGGTAAAATATTTGCAGATATCCAGTCTCTCCAGAGCGGGATAGATATAATCGGCTTCAGAGGCAGTCAGGATACACATTTTCGTTCCATTTGAGGCCATCTTTTCCAGATATTCCTTTGCTCCTTTTTTCAGAGGGATGGTATGGCGGTATGCCTCTACGACGGATGCCACGATTTCATTGACGATATCTTTGGGCTCCATGGGAACGCCCAGTTCGCTGCGGAACCATTCTGCGGTCTGCCAGATGGTCTGGGTTTTTACCACTTCGATCAGGTTTTCGGGAACAGGGAAGTTATGGTTTTGCAGGAAGGTGCTGCCCGTTCCGCGCCAGACAGGCATAGAATCGATCAGCGTACCATCCAGATCAAAAATAATATATTTCATATGTAAATTCCTTTTCTTATCTGTATTTATCGATTTTTTCATTGATGGTCAGAACACCGGTGGGATTATGGAAAATCTTGATGTATGCTTTGGTAGAAGGTGCCCCCTGTTCGATGGGGATCTCCTGACAGCGCTTGATAATATTCATCAGAATATCAAAATCGCCTTCCACAACAGTTTCGAAGGGGCCGACCTCAAAATGACAGCCGGTAGATTTGATATAGGCGATGACTTCGTCTACAATGGCACATACTTTTTTGATATCGGAAACATCGGGCAATACCTGAATGGCAATGCTGGTTGTATACATTAGACATTCCTCCTTTATTTTTATCGATCGATATGGAAAAAGTGTAGCATTTTTCAAGGGAAATGGCAAGTCTGCTTGCAGGAAAGAGGGAAGCGTGGTATCATCTTTTTCAGAGAAAAAATCCACTTTATGCATAGATATACAAAGGAGAATCATTATGGAATATCGTATTGAAAAAGACTCCATGGGCGAAATGAAAGTGCCTGCGGATGCTTATTGGGGGGCACAGACCCAGAGAAGTTATGAAAACTTCAAAATCGGCACGGAGAAGATGCCGAAGGAGATCACCTATGCCTTTGCTATTTTGAAAAAGGCAGTGGCGCAGGCAAACCATAGATTGGGCAAACTGGACGCAAGAAGATGTGAGATCATCGGACAGGTCTGTGATGAGGTGCTGGCAGGCAAATTGGATGACCAGTTCCCTCTGGCTGTATGGCAGACAGGCAGCGGCACCCAGTCCAATATGAACATGAATGAAGTGGTTGCCAATCGCGGCAATGAAATCGCAGGGGAAAAACTGCTGCATCCCAATGACCATGTCAATATGAGCCAGAGCTCTAACGATACCTTCCCCACAGCCATGCATATTGCCGCTGTACTGGAAACAAAAAAGAAACTGATCCCTGCTGTGGAACGAATGATCGCAGAATTGAAAAGACTGGAACAGGAAAATGAGGGCATCATCAAAACCGGCAGAACCCATCTGCAGGATGCCACACCCATCACCTTCTCTCAGGAAATTTCCGGCTGGAGAAATATGCTGGAAAAAAGTAAAAAAATGATCGAAATGGGTCTGACAGAAGTGGCTGAACTGGCGCTGGGCGGCACAGCTGTTGGTACAGGGCTGAATGCACCTGCAGGCTTTGCGGAAGCGGCGGCAGAAGAAGTTTCCAAACTGACAGGGATTCCCTTTATTACAGCGGAAAATAAATTCCACTCCCTGACAGCAAAGGATGAGATCGTATTTGTGCATGGTGCTTTGAAGGGGCTGGCGGCAAACCTGATGAAAATTTCCAACGATATCCGCTGGCTGGCAAGCGGCCCTCGCTGCGGTCTGGGGGAAATCTATATTCCCGAAAACGAACCCGGTTCTTCCATCATGCCCGGCAAGGTGAACCCTACCCAGTGCGAAGCCATCACCATGGTAGCCGTGCAGGTCATGGCCAATGATGCAGGCATTGGCATCTGTGCTTCTCAGGGTAATCTAGAACTGAATGTATATATGCCTGTGATGATCTATGAATATCTCCAGTCTGTACGCCTGCTGGCCGATGGTCTGGATTCCTTCCGTGAAAAATGCGTTTGCGGTATCGTGGCAAATAAAGAAAAAATGGAAGAAAATCTCCATCGTTCTCTGATGCTGGTCACAGGCCTGAGCCCTTATATTGGCTATGAAAATGCGGCAAAAACAGCAAAAACAGCCTATGAAAAAAATATTTCCCTGAAAGAAGCCTGTGTGGCACTGGGATTTTTAACAGAAGAAAAATTTGACGAAGTATTCCATCCCGAACAGATGGTGTAAGAGGTGAATAAAATGGATATCAACAAAAAAGCATTGGATCTGCATTATGAAATGAACGGGAAAATCGAAGTGGTTTCCAGAAAACCTGTGGAAACCAGAGAAGACCTTTCCCTGTTATATACCCCAGGGGTGGCAGAGCCCTGTCGTGTCATCGAAAAAGATTATGAAGAATCCTTCCGTTTGACCAGACGCTCCAATCTGGTAGCGGTGATCACAGACGGCACGGCAGTTCTTGGTCTGGGGAATATCGGCCCTGCAGCCGGTATGCCTGTGATGGAAGGGAAATGTGTGTTGTTCAAGGAATTCGGTGACGTGGATGCCTTCCCTCTGTGTATTGATTCCAAGGATGTAGATACCATCGTCAATACCATTTATCTGATCTCCAAAAGCTTCGGCGGCATCAATCTGGAAGATATCTCTGCTCCCAGATGTTTTGAAATCGAACGGAAACTGAAGGAGATCTGTGACATTCCCGTTTTCCATGACGACCAGCATGGCACAGCCATCGTGGTTGCGGCGGCAATGCTGAATGCCATGAAGGTGACAGGCAAGAAAATGGGGGAAATGCGTATCGTCATCAACGGCGCAGGGGCAGCAGGCATCGCTATTGGCAAACTGCTGATCTCCATGGGCTTTGGCAATATCATCATGTGCGATAAAAACGGCATTATCTGCGAAGGGGACGAAGGTCTCAACAGCGGTCAGGAGGAAATTTCCCATATTTCCAATCTACACCATGAAAAAGGCCTGCTGGCCGATGCCATGAAGGGGGCAGATGCCTTTGTGGGCGTTTCCAGACCCAATATGGTCACAAAGGAAATGGTAGGCACCATGAACAAGGGGATTGTCTTCGCTATGGCAAACCCTGTTCCCGAGATCATGCCTGAGGACGCAAAGGCAGGCGGCGCAGCAGTTGTGGGCACAGGCCGTTCCGATTTCCCCAATCAGATCAATAACGTACTGATCTTCCCCGGCATCTTCAAAGGGGCGTTAGCTGTTCGTGCAAGGGAGATCACAGAAAGCATGAAACAGCGTGCGGCGTATGCTATTGCGGCAATGATTCCCGAAGAAGAACTGCACGCGGAAAATATCATTCCTTCTGCACTGAATAAAGCCGTTGCAGATGCGGTTGCAAAAGCAGTAGCCGATGTGGCTGTGGAAGAAGGTATTGCCCGTATCAAACCCGAATAAAAAAACGAACCCTATCCGTTAGGATAGGGTTTTCTTTTATGGATTCTGTTTTCCTCTTTCGATGGCTCTTTCCAAAGCGGAGAGGAATTTTTCGTCATCCTCTTTGGTGCGTTTGCGCACATGGCCGCCGCGGGATTTTTTCTGGCGGCGCATTTCACGGGAAAGGTGGCGTTCAAAGAGCATACGGTCGATATTTTCTTGGGTGTAAAAGAACCCGTTATGATGGAGAACCGTAGCTTTTTTTGCCAGCAGGAGAGAGGCAAGGCCGTAATCCTGTGTGATGCAGATATCTCCCGTCTGTGTACCGTTGGCAATGGCCAGATCGGCACTGTCAGCCCCCTGATCTACGGTAATGACCCTTACAAAATCTTCGTTATAAAAAAGCATGTGTGCCACGTCGCAGACCATGACCACTTCCAGACCATGTTTCTTTGCACAGCCGATGATCAGCTCCTTGACAGGACAGGCATCGGCATCAACCATGATTTTCATATCTTTTCCCCCTTTCAGAAGAAAACCCCGCCCATAGGGAGCGGGGAGTAAAGTCTTAGAAGCCCAGTTCTTCACCGATCAGGATGACTTTGATTCTGCCGGCAGGACGGCAGACTCTGGTTACCAGAACCTGATTGCAGATACATTCGGGGGATGTGCAGTTGTGGCAGGTACCGTCTACGGCGCAGGGGGTTTTCCCCATGAAACGCATGCTGTTTACGGGTGCTACATAGCCGCGTACTCTCTTGATGGCAGCATCCACATCCTGTGCTACTTTGCTCAGGCTTGTCAATACAATTACATTGTTAGGGCCGAAGCAAATGGAAGCCACCCGGTTTCCTGTACCGTCAATATTTACCAGAACACCGTCTTCTGTCATAGCATTTGTGCTGGTCAGGTAGAAATCTGTCAGAAGGCCCTGACGCATCATTTCTCTCATTTCTGCAGGATTTGCTGCTGTGTCTCTGTCAATCACGTTATAGTTACCTTCTTTCACTGCCTTAGTCAGACCCATATCGCGGATGGTCATGGAACCGCCCCAAGTCACGCTGCTGCCTGCGGGCATCAGGGACAGGGCTTTTTCAACCGCTTCTGCTGCGGTGGGGCAATAATAAGCTTCAAAATGGCGTTTTTCCAGATTTTTTACCAGAGTAGCGCTCAGTAATTCTTTTCTTTTTTCCTGTGGTGTCATATGTAAAACCTCCTCTTGTATTTACAAATGTGTTTGCGTTTATCATATCACAGAGAGGGAGATTTTGCATCTTTTTTCTTGCAAAGAAAGGGGTTCTTCGTTATCATAGAAAAGAGGTGATACCATGAAACGAATCGAAAGCCGTGATAACAAATGGGTCAAACGACTGAACGGATTGAAAATAAAGAAAAATAGAGAGAAGGAAGGCGTTTTTGTGGCTGAGGGGCTGCGTTTTATCAGCGAAGTGCCTGCGGATTGGGCTGTGGAAGCCTATGCGGTCAGCGATACCTTTGCCAATGAAAATGACCTTTCTGTATACGAAAAGAAAGCGGAAGTATTGTGTCTGCCCGATGCTTTGTTTGCATCTGTCTGCGATACGGAAAACCCTCAGGGTATCCTTGCGGTCTGCAAAAAACTGAACTGGGATGAAGCGGCTGTGTTTGCAAAAGAAAAGCCCTTTCTGATTTTGGCGGAGGAACTGAACGACCCCGGCAATCTGGGCACGGTCATCCGTACGGCCGATGCCTGCGGTGCTGATGCTGTTTTCCTTTCCAAGGGCAGTGTAGACCTGTATAATCCTAAGGTACTGCGTTCTACGATGGGTTCCATGTTCCATGTGCCTGTATTCCAGAATGTAGACCTTAACGAAATTTCCGAAAAACTGAAAGAAAATAATATTCCTCTGTATGCAGCCCATCTGAGAGGGGATACTTACCCCTACGGCCTTGATCTGGCTGAAAGCTGCGCATTTATCATCGGGAATGAAGCCCGCGGTCTGTCTGATGATGCGGCAGACCTTTGTGACAGATGGGTAAAGATCCCCATGCCCGGGCAGGCGGAAAGCCTGAATGCATCCATTGCGGCAGGGGTACTGATGTATGAAGTGGTAAGACAGCGACTGGAAAAATAAGAAGAAGCGATATTCCGAAAAAATTCGGCGTATCGCTTCTTTTTTATGTTTTTGGGATCTGTCTGCCCTCGTGATCCATTTCGTATTCTCCCCGATGGATCAGTTCGGAAACAGGGACGATATCGTAGCCCTTGTTTTTCAGCCCCTTCAATATGGTATCCAATACCTGCGGGGTATATTTTGCATCATTATGAAAAAGGATAATAGAACCGTTTCCCAGATGCTTATGGTTTAAAACCTGATTGATCTCTGTTTCAGCCCCCTGTTCCTTCCAGTCCAGACTGTCAACATCCCATTGGATGGTATAATAGCCATTTTGTTTTGCTGTTTCGATGACTTCATTATCATATTCTCCGAAAGGGGGACGGAACAGATCCATTTCGATCCCCGTCAGGTCTTTTACGTTTTTATGGCATTTCTGCAGTTCTTCTGTGATCTGCCCTGCACTCTGCTGCTCCATGTGGGGATGAGTCGCGGAATGATTCCCCAGATCATGGCCGGCTTCGGCGATTTTTTTCACTTCCTCAGGATATTTCTCTACCCAATAACCGCAGAGGAAAAAGGTTGCCTTCACATTGTTTTCTTTGAGAATCTGCAGTAATTCGTCTGTATCATCAGCCCCCCAGGCTGCATCGAAGCTGACAGATACCTTTGGTTCTTCCGTCTGAACGCAATAAATGGGAAGTTTTCGTTCCAGGTTTGCAGCTGCAAAAGAACCGACTTTGGTTGCTGCGGGAGGAATACAAAGGGCAGCCAGAAGAACGCCCAGCCCAAGGACACCGACGTCCAGTTTTTTCCTTGAAATATGTAAGTTTCTGAATCCTTTCATAAACTACCTCCAAAGGCTTTGCTATCAATATATTTCTGTATCCTTAAAATCAGAATGAGAAAAGAGCATTTCAGATCGAAATGCTCTTTTTTCTACCGATTCAGCCACCAGACACTGAAATTCAGAACAGCGGCAAAGCAGCACCAGATCAGATAGGGGATCTGCAGCTTTGCTGCTTTCAGATCGATTTCGGCAAATTCTCTGATCATTGCTGCCACCAGAAAGATCAGGAGCAGCAGGCAGAGAGAAGCCAGAAAATACTGGTGCAGACCGAAGAAGAGGACACTCCAGAAAAAATTGACTGCCAGCTGCAGGCCATAGGTTTTCAGCGCCCGTTTCTTTTTGGGATCATTGGACTGCCACACCCGCGCCGCGCTGATGCCCATCAGGACATACAGGATCGTCCAGATGATGGGGAATACTGCATTGGGAGGTGTGAAAAAGGGCTTTTTCTGCATATCATAATAGGGCATCCCCTTCATGGTGATGAAAGCCGATATCCCGCCAACCGCCAGAGGGATGGCAATGGATTTCAGATAGGGTTTATATTTTTTTAATGCCATATTGATCACCTCTCCTTACTTTATGCACGTAATAGGAAATCAATTCCCTTTGCTGCTGAGAGGATTGCTGCGTTTTTCCCAGAAAATATTGTTGTTTGGGGCAGATTTCCCATGGTCGTTGTAATCGGAATTCTGTCGGATCTGATAATAGTCCTGATTATAAACGGTATCTTTGGGAATGGAAGGGTTTCGTTTGTTCGTATTCTTTTTGCTCATGTTTATCACCTCCGTTTTAGTATGTCCCGATTTTATCGATGAAAAGCATAAAAATAAGGAAACGGACAGCCCTTGATTTTTCCATCCAATCTGCTACAATTATAAAGTTAAGAGTAGTTTTTGATTTTTAAAGGAGAAACAGAAATGGAAGAAATGGTTTTTCAGATCGGGCCCATTCGTCCACCCAGTGAAGCAAACAGCCTGCTGCTGCGTGTAACGATCAACTGCCCTTGGAATAAATGTAAATTCTGTATGTTATATAAAAAATATGATTTCCATACACGTCCTGTGGAAGATGTCAAAAAGGATATCGACACCATGGCGGAACTGAGAGATCGTATCCTGCAGTATAAAACCGCAGATGACTGGGATATCGAAGCCATCAACAGGGACTATCAGACATTGACAACAGACGATCAGCGCTGGTGTTACCACATGGTGTTCCGCTGGATGACAGAAGGGGACTGTAATTCTATTTTCCTGCAGGATGCCAATACCATGTGCCTGCGTCCCGACTGGCTGGCGGAAATCATCCGTTATGTGCGCGTAAAACTGCCCGAGATCAAACGTATCACATCCTACGGCAGAGCTAATACACTGGCGAAGATCAGCCCTGAGGATTATAAAATGCTGAAGGAAGCAGGTCTGGATCGTATCCATTCCGGTTATGAATCTGGTTCTGACAAAGTTCTTGCGCTGATCGAAAAAGGCTGCACGCAGGAAGAACAGATCATCGGCGGCAGAAAGGTAAGAGAAGCGGGGATCGAACTGTCGATCTATTTCATGCCCGGTGTCGGCGGCAAGGAACTTTCCGATGACAATGCCATCGAAACCGCAAAAGTCATCAATGCAGTAAATCCCAATTTTGTTCGACTGCGTACCTTCGTGCTGAGAACAGGCTCTCTGATGGAAGAAGTGCGTGATTCCGGCCACTGGACAGAAGATACAGATATGAATAAACTGCTGGAGATCAGAAAACTGATCGCCCATATCGATCCTTCTAAAGCAAACGGCAAAATCACCAGCGACCATATCATCAACCTGCTGCAGGAAGTAACCGGCAATATGGATACAGATATTCCCTGGATGCTGGAATATATCGATTCTTTCCTGGCACTTCCCAAATTGGAACAGAGAAAATATCAGATGGCACGCCGTATGGGCTTCCCTCTGGACTGGAAGCAGCTGTGGCGCATGCGTGAAAGCGATCAGCTGATCATTGAAGATCTCGCAAAGAATCTGGTCGATGAAAAAGAATGGGAAAAGAAACTCCATGAATACATGGATCACTATATTTAAGGAGGCGGTGCAATGAATATGGAAACGATTTTTACAGCAATCATTCCTGCAATACTGATTTTCTTCCTTGTGTTCTTTAATATTCGCAAGATGCAGAAACAGGCGAAAATTATGAAAATGGAACATGAAGGCAAATGCGGCAGCGGCTGTTCCAGCTGTGCCCACAGCAAAGGCTGTCATTCTGAAAAGAAGAAGATGGATTAAATGTAAGACTCCGACCTTTTTGGTCGGGGTTTTTCTATTTTATCCATATATTGTAAGAGCGCCGCAAAACTTGACATCAGACCCTTTTCCCCATATACTATGGAAAAAGAAACTTTATTTTTTTCGTATGATTTTGGAGGGATATTTTTTGGAAGCTTATATAGGCCTTGTGCTTTCTGTGATCTTAAACCTTGTGCTGCTGACGAAGATCGGCGGCAAAATGGTGCAAGGCAAAGAAAATACGGTAACAGAAGAAGAGATCCGTCAGATGGTGGATGCCGGCGGCGATAACGGCTCGATCGATGAAAATGAAAAAGAAATGATCAATAACATTTTCGAACTGAGCAACCTTTCTGCAGGCAGCATTGCGACCCACAGAACGGATATCGTTGCAGTACCTCTGGATGCCACACTGGAAGATATTAAAAATGTGACAGCGGAGGAAAAATATTCCCGTATCGTTGTATATGATGATAATATCGATAACATCGTCGGCGTATACCATGTAAAGGATATGGTGAAGTATATTCTTGCAGACGTGACCCGTGTGGAAGAGGGGAATTTTCATCTGGAAGACCTTCTGATGGAACCATATTTCGTTCCCTTTTCCAAGAAAGTAGATGAACTACTGGAAGAAATGCAGCTGGAAAAGGTACACATGGCCATTGTCATTGATGAATACGGCGGCACAGCAGGCATCGTTACCATGGAAGATATCATGGAAGAAATTTTCGGCAATATCTTCGATGAATACGATGAGGAAGAAGAGGAAGATATTACGCTGATCGAAGAAAATATCTACCGTATCAACGGTTCCACAGATCTGCAGGATGTGGAAGAACAGCTGGAGGTTACTTTTGAAGAAGATGAGGATTATGATACTCTGGGCGGTTATCTAATCGGCCGCTTGGGGCGTATCCCTGAAGATGATGAAGTGATCGAAATTGCTCTGCATGGCTGGTTGTTCCAGGTGGAAGCCTTTGAAGAAAAACGAATTTTGAAGGTACTTGCATCTAAACTGCCGGAAGAAGATCCGGAAGATGAAGAGGCAGAAGAAGATAAAAATGATGATTGAACAAAAGGAGGAAAATGTAATGTTGAATGAAAAAGTAGTAGCACTGCTGAATGACCAGATCAATAAGGAATTTTATTCCGCATACCTGTATCTGGATTTTTCCAATTTCTTTGAAGACAAAGGTCTGGAAGGTTTTGCAAACTGGTATCGTATTCAGGCGCAGGAAGAAAGAGACCATGCCCTGCTGTTCTATGATTACCTGCATAACAACAGTGAAAAAGTAACACTGGGCGCCATCGCAGCTCCTGATGTGGAACTGAAAGAACTGGCTGATCCTCTGCATGCAGGCCTGAAACATGAAATGTATGTAACAGATCTGATCCATACCATTTATGCGGCTGCAAAAGAAGTGAATGACTTCAGAACCATGCAGTTCCTGGATTGGTTCGTAAAAGAACAGGGTGAAGAAGAAAAGAATGCAAACGACCTCATCACAAAGATTGAACTGTTTGGCAGCGACCCTAGAAGCCTGTATCTGCTGGATCAGGAACTGGCAGCAAGAGTATATACAGCACCTTCTCTGGTTCTGGATTGATGGAAACACGGGAGCACAACGAAAGTTGTGCTCTTTTTTTGCACGGAAAAATCTGTCCCTCCATATTCTGAAAAAGAACAGAACGAGAGGATGGATCTTCTATGCCCAACCATAACTGGTACGAAACAAGCGAGGATATGCTCATGCCGCTGCCTCTGACGGAAGAAGAGATCAACGGTACATTTTCGGAAGAAATACTGACGGAGGAAATGGCCAATGACAATGCCCGCGGGCGATATCCTTCTATCACATTGCCCAACAATACAAGGATCACGGTCATTCCTATCATTCCCGGGATCACGCTGTTTGGTTATATCCGTTTTCTGAATACCAGCCCCGGAGAGCCCAGTGTAGATATCTATGTCAATGGCAGAAAAGTGGCAGACAGCCTGCTGTATCGCAATTTTACAGAATATATGAAGGTATTTCCCGGGCAGTATCGCATTGCCGTATATGCCGCAGGCACTCGGAGAAATCCGTTGACTGTGACAACCCTGCGGGTACAGGCGAATGATATCATTACCATGGCGGTCATTGGTCTTGCGGGGGATATTTCCATGCAGGCCATCAATGACAGCCGCCGTAATCTGAACAGAAACCGTGCCTATGTCCGCTTTGTGCAGTTATCTCCCAATGCACCTGCCATGGATGCCTATTGGGACGATGCACTGGTTCTGGCAGAATTGAATTATCAGGATGTGAGCCGCTATCTGCAGACGACCGCAGGCAGCCATAATCTGAAAATGCGGGATAGCCTCAGCGGTGCCAATCTGGTAGAAAGCCCCGATGTTTCCGTAGAAAACGGAAAAGCATACACCATTTATATTGTCGGAGATATCAACGACCGAACGGGTCTGCAGATCCTTGTACCGCTGGAAGGAGCGACTTATCTGGATTTTGGTGACTAAAATCACAATTTTTCTCGAAAAACCTTTGCGAAAAAGAGAAAGTATGTTAAACTACTGTCAATGGTAAGCCGTAAGGCGATAAAAATGAAGTACGTAAAAGAAAAGGGAGATCAAAAATGTTAAAAGGCAAAACCGTTGTTTTGGGTGTAACAGGCAGTATTGCTGCTTATAAAATGGCAAATGT
>NZ_JBGVHV010000029.1:0-6292 GCF_045122575.1 Anaerotignum sp.
CGTTTTTGTTTTTTATGGGGTTTTTTCGGCGGAGGATTCCGCTTTTTTTGCTTCTTTCGGCTTTACAAAGGAAAGCATCAGCACGGCTACGACGATAAAGATAAAGCCGATATAATCCATCAGCTCCAGCCCAACCTTCAGCCATACAACGGAAACAATGGTAGAGGCAAGGGGTTCTGCGGAAGCATAAAGACTGCTTTTGGTGGGGCCGATATATTTTACCCCGTTCAGGAACAGGAGATAGGGGGTCATGGTACCGAAAATGACGATGAATACCATGCAGGCGATGCCTGCCAGATCCCAGTTGGCCGCGTATTCCCAGGAAGGATGGACAAAATGCATGGCCACACTGCCGATCATCATAGACCAGCCGATGAGCAGCTTTGTGTCATATTTTGTCAGAAGACGTGCAGGATAAACGGTATAAAAAGCCAGTGCAACGGCAGAAACCAATCCCCAGAACAATGCCTGCGGAGAAAGGCTTAAGTTTTTCAGATCCCCGTGAGTTGCCAGTAAAATGGTGCCTGCCAGACAGCCGATCACAGCAATGATTTCTACCAATGTGGGCAGTTTTCTGTTTTTTAGTGCCAGATAAACTACGATCATAATGGGGGCTGTATACTGCAGGACTGTTGCTGTTGCAGCATTACAGTATTTGATGGCGGCAAAATATCCATATTGTGTGAAAAGCATGCCGACAAGAGAAAAGATAATGATGTCCTTGCGGTCTTCCTTATATGTCCATATTTCAAAGACGCCGCCGCGGGTCAGCTGAAGAAAGGTCAGCATGATCATACCGACGAAAAGTGTGCGGGTGGAAACGACCCATTCGGGAGTAACTCCTGTAAAATTGAACAGATATTGCCCTGTTGCGCCGGAAATACCCCATAGGCAGGCGGCGATGATGCAGAAAACAGAGCCCATCAGTACTTTGTTTTTGATTCGCATATGTAAAACCTCAACTTTAAATATTCATGCAGATCCGTTTTCGGAAACTGAAATAATGCTATCATTTCCTTATATAAATGTCAATTATCGGAAAAATGAAAAATAAAGAACATCTGCATTACGAAAAATGATGGGCTTAACACAAACTTTACATTTATTTTCTTAGCTTTTACAGAACCATGATTTTTTCCTTAACAAAAGAAGCATATACTCTTCTTGTAAGCAAAAGAAACCAAAAGAAAACAAGAAAATCAAAGGAAAGAAAAAAGGAGAGATTTAGAATGAAAAAATTACTGACATTTGGTCTGGCGATGACAATGGCGATGGGTGCATTGACCGGCTGCGGCGGCAGTGACGCTCAGACAGAAGATACAGCGGGCGGTGCAATCACAGTAGTATCCCGCGAAGATGGTTCCGGTACAAGAGGTGCTTTCATCGAACTGTTCGGGATCGAAGAAAAGAACGAAGCCGGCGAAAAGATCGATATGACAACGGATCTGGCAGAAATCACAAACAGCACAGCTGTTATGATGACTACAGTAGCAGGCAACACAGAAGCTATCGGTTATGTTTCTCTGGGTTCTCTGGATGATTCCGTAAAAGTTCTGGAAATTGACGGTGTACAGGCAACAGTAGATAACATCAAAAATGGTACATACGCAGTAGCAAGACCTTTCAACATCGCTACAGGTGCTGAAGTAACAGAAGCAGCACAGGATTTCATTAACTTCATCATGAGTGCGGAAGGTCAGGCTGTAGTAGAAGAAAGCGGCTACATCAGCCAGGGCAACAACGGTGCATACAAAAGCACAGGTGCATCCGGTGAAGTCATCGTTGCAGGTTCTTCTTCCGTAACACCTGTTATGGAAAAACTGAAAGAAGCATACGAAGCAGTAAACGGTAACGTTTCCGTACAGGTACAGCAGTCCGACTCCACAACAGGTATGACTTCCACAATGGAAGGTATGTGTGACATCGGTATGGCATCCAGAGAACTGAAAGACAGCGAACTGGCAGCAGGTCTGGTACCCACAGTGATCGCTATGGACGGTATCGCAGTTGTTGTAAACCACGAAAATGCAATCACAGGTCTGGAAAGTGCACAGGTGAAAGATATCTTCACAGGCACCATCACAGACTGGGCAGCAGTACAGTAACAACCCCTTAAACAGCTTTTTCATACTCCCTATAAAAAACTCCAAAAGCTCAAAGAAAAAAGTCTGCGAAAGCAGACTTTTTTCCTGTGGATTTAACGAGGATTTAACAAAAGCAGGATATTTCATTTAACATTCATTTCATATACTGAGATTGAGCAAAATAGGAGTAAAAATAATCTCAAGGAGTAAGTGAAATATGAAAAAGAAACTACCATTGTCTTTGTCACTGATGATGCTTTTGACCGGTTGTGGGGATATTTCCCATGCAAGTATTACCCCTGTTTCCCGCGAGGACGGCAGCGGTACCAGAGGTGCCTTTGTAGAACTGTTCGGCGTAGAGGAAAAGGATGAAAACGGCGAAAAAATGGATATGACCACCGATCTGGCAGAGATCACCAACAGTACAGCGGTCATGCTGATGACGGTAACGGGGAATAAAAATGCGATCGGCTATCTTTCTATGGGTTCCATGAATGATGCGGTGAAAACTCTGCAGATCGACGGTGTAGAAGCTACCTTCGAAAATATTAAAAACGGGACCTATCAGGTGGCAAGACCCTTCCATATCGCCACAAAGGCAGATGCTAGCCCTGCGGCTCAGGATTTTATCAGCTATATCCTCAGCGAAGAAGGGCAGAAGATCGTGGAGGAAAGCGGTTATATCAGCCAGGGCAACGACGGCTCTTATGTGCCTTCCAATGCCAAAGGCCATGTGGTGGTCTCCGGTTCTTCTTCCGTGGCTCCTGTGATGGAAAAGATCAAGGAAGCCTATGAAGCTGTAAATCATAATGTAACTGTGGAAATGCAGCAGTCTGATTCCACCATCGGTATGAATTCCCTGAAAGAGGATATGTGTGATATCGGCATGGCTTCCAGGGAACTGAAGGAAAGCGAGCTGGCAGCGGGGCTCATCCCGACGGTTATTGCTATGGACGGCATTGCTGTAGTAGTGAATCACGAAAACCCTGTGGATGGGTTGAAAAGCGAAGATATAAAAGCCATCTACAAAGGTGAAGTAGATGAATGGACAGAAATTCCTTTGGATAAGGAGGCAATATAAATGAAAGAAAATGGTATGAAATGGGTGTTCATGGCGGCAGCGGCTCTGTCCATATTGGCAGTGGCACTGATCTGTGTATTCCTGTTTGCCAATGGTGTGCCCGCTATGGGGAAAATCGGTGTATTCGATTTCCTGCTGGGCCAGAAATGGAAACCTGGGAATAATATTTATGGGATCTTCCCCATGATCATCGGCAGTGTTTATGTAACAGTAGGGGCCATCATCGTAGGTGTCCCTCTGGGCATCCTCTGTGCCGTATTTCTGGCATGGTTCTGCCCTCAGAAACTCTATAAGATCATTAAGCCTGCAGTAGAACTTCTGGCAGGCATCCCTTCCATCGTATACGGTTTCTTCGGTCTGGTGGTTCTGGTTCCCATCATGCAGAATCTGTTTGGCGGCAGCGGAAAGGGCATTTTAACGGCATCCATCCTGCTGGGCATTATGATCCTGCCCACTATCATCGGTGTATCCGAAAGCAGCATCCGTGCTGTGCCCCGTGCTTATTATGAAGGTTCTCTGGGGCTGGGTGCGACCCATGAACGCAGCGTATTTTTTGCTGTGCTGCCTGCAGCAAAGCAGGGGATTCTGGCGGGGGTCATCCTCGGGGTCGGCAGAGCCATCGGGGAAACTATGGCAGTTGTCATGGTAGCAGGTAACCAGCCTGTGGTTCCGAACAGCATTTTCAGCGGTGTCCGCACCATGACGGCCAATATCGTTATGGAAATGGGCTATGCGGCAGATCTGCACAGAGAAGCCCTTCTGGCAACGGCAGTGGTGCTCTTTGTTTTCATCCTCATCATCAATCTGTGTTTTTCCATGCTGAAAAGGAGGGCTGACTGATGGAAGCCATCAACAGACAGTCTTTTTCCGAAAGACTGAAAGCGTATAAAAGTAATCCTTTTTCCTTTGTTCTGGCGGCAGTGGTAGTGCTTTCTGCAGTGATCACACTGGCGGTACTGGTAACGCTCTTGCTGTATATTCTGGCAAAGGGTATCCCCAATCTGAAACCGGAACTGTTCGAATGGGAATATAACACAACCAACGTATCCATGATGCCCGCCATTGTCAATACCCTGACGATCACAGCCATGACACTGCTGATTGCTGTGCCCGCAGGCATCTTCTCCGCCATCTATCTGGTGGAATATGCGAAACGCGGCAACAAATTCGTTTCTGTAGTAAGAATGACAACAGAGACCCTTTCTGGGATCCCTTCCATCGTGTTTGGTCTGTTCGGGTATCTGTTCTTCAATATCTATCTGGGCTGGGGCTATTCCATTCTGGGCGGTGCCCTGACGCTGGCCATCATGGTGCTTCCCCTGATCATGAGAACCACGGAAACAGCCCTGATGTCCGTGCCCGATGCCTTCCGCGAAGGCAGCTTCGGTCTGGGTGCAGGCAAACTGCGTACGGTTTTCCGCGTGGTGCTGCCCTCTGCGGTGCCCGGCATTCTGGCGGGGATCATCCTTGCCGTAGGCCGAATCGTCGGGGAAACGGCGGCGCTTCTGTATCCCGCCGGTACAGCGGCAGAGGTGGCAGATGGCTTCTTCTCCTCCGGCCGAACATTGGCGGTGCATATGTACGCCCTTCTGAATGAAGGTCTGTATATGGAACAGGCCTATGCCACAGCAGTCATCCTTCTGGTACTGGTGGTGGGCATCAACGCATTGTCCTCCTTTATCGCAAAGAAAGCAGGTGTAAAAGAGTAATGGCAAACAGTAAAATTTCTGTCAGCAATTTAGACTTATATTACGGCGATTTCAAAGCCCTGAAAAATATCAATATCGAACTGCCCGAAAAAGAGATCACAGCCTTTATCGGCCCCTCCGGCTGCGGCAAATCTACATTATTAAAAAGCCTGAACCGTATGAACGATCTGGTGGAAGGCTGCAAGATCACAGGGCAGGTGCTTCTGGACGGGCAGGATATCTATAAAGGCATGGATATCAACCTGTTGAGAAAAAGAGTGGGTATGGTGTTCCAGAAACCCAACCCCTTCCCCATGAGTATTTATGATAACGTGGCCTATGGCCCCCGTACCCATGGCATCCGCTCCAAGGTGCAGCTGGATGAAATCGTGGAAAAGGCTCTTCGTGATGCTGCCATCTGGGACGAAGTGAAGGACAGACTGAAAAAGAATGCTCTGGGCATGTCCGGCGGTCAGCAGCAGAGACTTTGTATCGCAAGGGCACTGGCCGTGCAGCCGGAAGTTCTCCTGATGGACGAACCCACTTCTGCCCTTGACCCCATTTCCACTTCCCGTATCGAAGAACTTGCATTGGAACTGAAAAAAGATTACACTATTATTATGGTGACACATAACATGCAGCAGGCGACACGTATTTCCGATAATACAGCCTTCTTCCTTCTGGGTGAAGTGGTGGAATTTGACAAAACAGAAAAACTGTTCTCCATGCCAAAAGATCAGAGAACAGAGGATTATATCACAGGGAGGTTTGGTTGATTTATGGTACGCAGTCGTTTTGATTCTCAGCTGGAACAGCTGAATGTGGAACTGATCAAGATGGGGGCTTTGTGTGAAGAAGCGATCACCGCTTCTGTTTCCGCTCTCATCAAATATGACAAGTCTGTCGCACAGACAGTTTTTGAAAAAGACAACGAAATTGACAGAATGGAACGGGATATCGAGACTTTCTGCATGCGCCTTCTGCTGCAGCAGCAGCCCGTGGCGAAGGATCTCAGGGCCATTTCCTCTGCCCTGAAAATGATTTCCGATATGGAACGTATCGGCGATCAGGCGGGGGATATCGCAGAGATCATGGCACAGCTGAACGATCACGATACCCAGAGCAGACTGCATATTCAGGATATGGCAAGGGCAGCGGTAAAAATGGTGACAGACGCCGTGGATGCCTTTGTAAAGAAAGATCTGGATCTGGCCCGTTCCGTCATGAAATACGACGATGTGGTGGATGATCTGTTCGATCAGGTGAAAACGGAACTGATCGGCCTGATTGGGGAAGATCAGAAAAAAGGTGAATTCTGTATCGACCTTCTGATGATCGCCAAATATCTGGAACGTATCGGTGACCATGCGACAAATATCGCAGAATGGGTCGAATTTTCCATCACAGGACAGCACGTCGTAGCGGAAGAGGAGAGATAA
>NZ_JBGVHV010000030.1:0-4237 GCF_045122575.1 Anaerotignum sp.
GGATATCACCACCAAGGAAGAAGCTACCGTTGCTATCGATGGCAATGTGGTTCAGGCTGCTGTTAAGGTATACGAGTTGCTGGGCGCCGATGTAAACCTGTACTTCGACCTGGGAGAGACCTCCTTCACTTCCAAGGTTCCTTCCACCACTACCTACAGACCTGGTGATGAGGCTGAGTTCGTATTTGATCTGTCCAAGATGCACATCTTTGATCCTGAGACTCAGATGATCATCTGCCACTAAATAAAAGAATGGGCTGCTCCCGGGAGGGGGCGGCCTTTTTCTGTCTAGGATAGAATGTTAAGATTGTGGTTGAAAGAGGATCGTACAGAGGAGGACTGCCGTTGCGGGGTTCGGAGCGCAGGGGATCTAACGGGCTAAGCATTTGCTAAAAACGATGGATCGCAGTGCACAAACTCGCTGCCAGCAGCTTAAACAAGTGCATGCGATCCATCAACACAAATCCTTACCCCCTAAGATCGCCTGGGCTCCTGCACATGCAACGACAGTCCTCCTCTGTGCATTGGCCTCTTCTACATCACGATGTATTCCCTATCTGGTACAGAAAAGGAGAGGCCGTACGTGAGGCATTGCGTTAGCGCAATAATAGAATCGGCAATGGATGAGCGGATATGTTTTCTAGAGATAGAAAAAGGTTTAAGAAAGAAATTTTAAAATTATGTGTAGGATGAAAAGCGGTTTTGAAAACTTTGGGTGGATATTTCGTCTGGACCGTGTGCGCCCGCCGGTCCTTAGCGAGCGAGACGCTGGGCGAATCGGCGAGCTTAGTACCGCTGCGCGCGCACTCGAGCGGGAGCGTGTCCAACGGGATTCCACCCAAAGTTTCTAACAATACTTTTATGCGATTCAGGATAAACAATTTATTACAAATGCCTTTGGTGTCTGTCAAAAAAACTTAAAAACCCTCTTCCATTTTTGTCGGATCTATTATAGAATAGAACCCAAAGGTGAATAAACTGGAGTACCTTATGACTCCTCTAGTTTAAACATACAAATCTGTGGGAAAAGGAGTAGAACCATGATCTCGAACCAAATTTTGCAGAGTACCATCGAAGGCTTAAAAGGCATTACCCGAACCGAATTTTGTGTATATGATACAGAAGGTATCGTACTGGCAGGAACCAGCTCCGGCATGACCGTGTATGGAGATGATGTGGTTTCCTTTGTAAATTCTCCGGCAGAGAGCCAGGTGGTAGGCGGATGCCAGTTCTTTAAAATTATGGATGAGAATCAGCTGGAGTACATTTTGCTGGTTCGTGGCGCCGGCGATGATGCGTTTATGATCGGCAAGATGGTAGTGTTCCAGATCCAAAATCTGCTGGTAGCATACAAGGAGCGCTTTGATAAGGAGAACTTTATCAAGAATTTGCTGTTGGATAACCTGCTGCTGGTAGATATCTACAGCCGTGCGAAAAAACTGCATATCGAAAACAACGTACATCGTATCGTTTACCTGATCGAAACACACATCGATAAGGAAATGAACGTGGTAGAAATCGTACGCAGCATTTTCCCTGCAAAAACAAAAGACTTTGTCACTGCAGTAGATGAACACAGCATCATTCTGGTAAAAGAACTGAAAGAAAGAGAAACTGCAGACGAAATCGACCGCATCGCAAAAACAATTGAAGAAACACTGAATGCGGAAACAAACAGCAATGTTTACATCTCCAGCGGTACCATCGTCAGCGATCTGAAAGATGTTTCCCGTTCCTACAAAGAAGCCAAAATGGCTCTGGAAGTGGGCAAGATCTTCGAAACAGAAAAATTCATTGTGAACTACGAAAAACTGGGTATCGGCCGTCTGATTTATCAGTTGCCTCTGCCTCTGTGCCGCATGTTCATCAAAGAAGTACTGCATGGCCTGACTATGGATGATTTCGATGATGAAACACTGGCAACTGTGAATAAATTCTTCGAAAACAACCTGAACGTTTCCGAAACCAGCCGTCAGCTGTATATTCACAGAAATACACTGGTTTACAGACTGGATAAACTGCAGAAGATGACAGGTCTGGATCTGAGAAACTTCGACGATGCCATCATCTTCAAGATCACACTGATGGTCAGCAAATACATGATGTACATGGATAAAATGACATATTAAAACATAATATTGTATTTCGGGGCGGAGATTTCCGCCCTTTTTTTACTAAAAGGAAAAATTTAAGAGAATTTTAACGAAAACGGTCGTTTTCCAAGGGTTCTTCCCTTGTTTACAGGGGCTTTATATGATATAATACATTGTTGTGAAAGGCGAAATGTAAGAAGAATCGTCGAAATTCTTTGTGTATAGATAAACTATTTAGAAAGAGGGAGATACGTTGTGATCCATCTGAATAACGTAACAAAAGTATATCCCAATGGCTCTACAGGCGTGGAAAACATCAACCTGCATATCAACAAAGGGGAATTCGTTTTCATTGTTGGTTCCAGTGGTTCCGGGAAATCCACACTGATGAAGCTGCTGCTGAAGGAACTGGATCCTACAGAAGGGGAAATTGTCATCAACAGAGTAAAAACAAACGAACTGAGCAGAAAACAGATCCCTTATCTGCGCCGTAATCTGGGTGTGGTATTCCAGGATTTCCGTCTGCTGCCCAATAAAACTGTATATGAAAATGTGGCATTTGCCATGCGTGTCATCGAAGCCCCCGGCCGCATCATCCGCAGAAATGTGCCTGCGGTACTGGCACTGGTAGGTCTGGGCAAAAAAGGCAGAAGCTACCCCAACCAGCTTTCCGGTGGGGAACAGCAGAGAACTGCTCTGGCAAGAGCCATCGTAAATAATCCCCCGATTTTGATCTGTGACGAACCTACAGGTAACCTTGACCCTGAAACGGCAGACGGCATCATGCAGCTGTTGGATGATATCAACAAACGTGGCACGACCATCGTTATGGCGACCCATGCGAGAGATATCGTAGATGCCATGCAGAAACGCGTGGTTACACTGAACAAAGGTCACATTGTAAGAGATATTGAAAAAGGTGGTTATAGCGATGAAGCCTAGTACGATCAAATACTTTTTTAGAGAAAGCTTCAGCGGCCTGAAAAAGAATATGCTGATGACCATGGCTTCCATGGTTGCCGTGGCTGCCTGCATCTCTATTTTGTCTTTTTCCTACTGCGTAGGGAGCAACCTGCAGTATATGCTGGATCAGATGGAAGATTCCATCGGGATCTCCGTTTTCCTCAGCGGCGAACTGACAGGGGAAGAAATTGAAAATATGAAAACTGAGATCAGCAAGATCGATCATGTGGAAAATGTGGAATATATTTCTCCTACAGACGCGCTGGATGATCTGAAAAAGGACTGGGGTGCGGAAGAAGATATTTTTATCGGTCTGGATTCCGAAAATAACCCTCTGTCTCATTCTTTCCAGATCTCTTTGGACAAGATCGAAAACCAGAACGGCGTTCTGACTGCACTGGAAAATGTAGACGGTATTGACAATGTACGTCACGGCCAGACAGAAACAGAAGTGCTGATGAAGGCAAACCGTATTTTCAGCATTGCCAGCGTGGTCATCATGTTGCTGCTGGGTGCGATTTCCATTATGATCATTATGAATACGATCCGTATTTCCGTAGTGAACAGAAGAATTGAAATCAACATTATGAAATATGTGGGTGCGACAGACTGGTTCATCCGCTGGCCCTTTATTATTGAAGGGATCATCATTGGCGTGGTTGGTGCGGTCATTCCGCTGATCATCGGTTTCCCCATTTATGCGAAGGTAACAAGTGCGATTTTTGAATATCTTCCTATGGTCACATTTGTTCAGTTCAGACTGACAGGGGATGTTTTTGGTTTCCTGTTCCCCTTCGGTATCATCTTTGGTATCGCTCTGGGCGTGATCGGCAGTGTGACTTCTATTCGTAAGCATCTGCGCGTATAAAAATCAATATGGAAAAAACAAGGGGAAGTGTTGGGGAAGCCAATACTTCCCTTTTCTCATAGGATAATTCTTTTTGAGAAAACATAGGATAGGAAAAAGTCTGGAAAATGAGGCGATAAGCATGAAAAAAGAATTTTGGAAGGGCTTCGGGGCGGCGTTGGCATTGGTTCTTGCGGTCAATGTAGTCTGGAAGCCTGTCTGCAGTATGATTCCATGGCACAGCATACCTTTCGAGATCCCTTTGAGCCGTTCGGCGAAAGCGGAGATCATGGAAAGGTATCTGGACAAATATTATGTAGAAGAATTTGACGAA
>NZ_JBGVHV010000031.1:0-3063 GCF_045122575.1 Anaerotignum sp.
AAAATCCTGAAATAAACAAAGGAAGGTGATCGGATGAAAGCCTTTGAAACATTGTATCGGGAATATTATCAGAAAGTGTATGCCTTCCTGTATCGTCTCTGTGCCGATGCTACGCTGGCGGAGGATCTGACCCAGGAAACCTTTCTGCAGGCCTACAAATCTTTCCATAAATTCCGCGGCGACTGTGAGGTGTTCACCTGGCTGGCAGCCATTGGGAAGCATGTCTATTTCAAATATCTGAAAAAGAAAAAGCTCCATCTGGATGCGGCCAATCTGGAACTGGTGGCCCAGAGTTATCTGAGCGGAGACTGCAGCCCTGAGGAGCATATGCATCAAAAGGACGTGGAAGAAGCAGTGCGTAAAGTGGTGGAAAATATTCCGAAAAAATATCGGGATGTGGTGCTGCTGCGGATCTATGCAGAACTGCCTTTTTCCCAGATCGCGCAGATTTTGAAGATCAGCGAAAGTTCCGCAAAGGTCATTTATTTCAGAGCAAAGAAAATGCTGATGGAGGTGTTGAAGGATGAACTGGAAATGTGAGATCGTGACAGACCTTGCGCCCATGTATCATGACGGCGTGGCAAGCGAAGCAAGCAAAAAACTGGTGAAGGAACATTTGAGAGAATGTCCTGCATGCAGAGCATACTATAAAAAATATCGTCCCGCAGAAGGGATCAAAATGGATCTGCCCATTTCTGATGCAGAGGATTTTGTGCTGCTGGCAAAGCAGATGCGCAAACGCCGCCTGCTGCTGTGGGGAGGTTTTCTGACTTATGTCAGCGCAACACTGGCGGCACTGGCTCTGTATTGGGCACAGAAAAACAGATAAATTTCATCTGAAATAAAAAAAATTAAAAAATTTTTCAATGCTGAAAATGTTGAGTTCTCAACGATTTTCGGCATTTTTTATTTTTTGCGAAAATTTTTTTGAAAAAATGGTGTAACCTTTTTTGAAATTTGGGGTACTAACTTTTCGAAACCAAAAATTGGGGGAACAGGAAAAGCTCTTTCCCCAGAAAAAGGGAGGAACAGAAATGAGCTTTCGTGTATTGGGAACAGGCAGTTATGTGCCGCCCAAGGTGGTGACCAATGATGACCTGTCACAGTTTTTAGATACCAATGACGCATGGATCACCCAGAGAGTCGGCGTAAAAGAACGTCGGTTCAGTGTCAATGAGACAGCGGCGGAGATGGCGGCAAAGGCAGCAGAAGCGGCTCTGGAAAACAGCGGTGTTGCTCCCGAAGAGATCGACCTGATCCTGCTGGCAACGATCTCCGGTGAAAATCAGGTGCCCTCCACAGCCTGTGTAACGCAGAAACTGCTGGGACTTAGTTGCATGGCGCTGGAGGTGAATGCGGCCTGTTCCGCTTTCGATTTTGCGCTGGAAACGGTGGCCGGTTATTTTGCCAGAGGGAAAGTGAAAAAAGCCCTCGTCATCGGCACAGAACGCATGAGCCGTATTCTGGACTGGACGGACAGAGGCACAGCGGTCATTTTTGGTGACGGTGCCGGTGCGGTAGTTCTGGAAACAGGCGAAAATTACATCGATTCCGAGTTCCATGTAGAAGGCAACGAGGAGATCCTCGGATTTGCCCTTCCTGTAGGCAGTTCCCCTTACTATGAAAGAGGACAGGAATGGAGTCCGCTGGTATATATGGACGGACAGGCAACGTTCAAATTTGCAGTCAACGCCATCGTGAAGGACTGCGATGCGTTGGTGCAGAGAAACGGACTGACCTATGAGGACATTACCTACATCGTACCTCATCAGGCCAATATTCGTATTATCGATTTTGCCAGCAGAAAACTGAAGGTTCCCATGGAAAAATTCTGTGTGAACATCGACAGATATGGCAATACCTCTTCCGCCAGCATCCCCATCGCGCTGGATGAACTGAACCGCGCAGGGAAGCTGAAACGAGGAGATTATTTATTACTGCCTGCCTTTGGCGGCGGTCTGGCAAGTGCATGTTGTTTATTAAAATGGTAAATGAAAAAAGGAGAATGAAAATTATGGTATTCGAAAAAATTGCAGAACTGTTAGCAGAAAAATTGGAATGTGAAGCAGCAGAAATCAAAATGGAAACAGAATTCGGCGCACTGGGCATCGACTCTCTGGACGTAATGGAACTGCTGATGAATCTGGAAGAAGAATTCGGCACAGAAATCGAAATGGGCGAAAACAAAGTAAACACAGTTTCCGATCTGGTAAAACTGATCGAAGCAAAACTGGCGTAAGAAGAAAGTAAGGAGGACGACGATATGATCGTTTCACCGATTTGTGAGATGCTTGGCATCGAATATCCCATTTTTCAGGGGGGCATGGCTTGGATCGCTGACGGCAAACTGGCAGCTGCCGTTTCCAACGGCGGCGGTCTGGGCATTATTTCTGCCATGAACGCCGGCGGCGATTATCTGAGAGAACAGATCCGCATTGCCAGAAGCCTGACAGATAAACCCTTCGGCGTGAATATCATGCTGATGAGCCCCCATGTAGAGGAAGTGGCGAAAATCGTTGCAGAAGAAAAGGTTGCGGTAGTGACAACAGGGGCAGGTATCCCTAATAAATACGTTCCCATGTGGAAAGAGGCGGGTATCAAGGTCATTCCTGTAGCGGCTTCCGTAGCAGCTGCAAAAATGATGGCTCGTGCCGGTGCTGATGCAGTCATTGCCGAAGGCGGAGAAAGCGGAGGTCATATCGGCGAACTTTCCACTATGCCCCTGGTGCCTCAGGTGGCCGATGCAGTGGATATCCCCGTTCTGGCGGCAGGCGGCATCGGGGACGGCCGCGGTATGGCGGCAGCCTTCATGCTGGGCGCAGTTGGCGTGCAGATGGGTACACGCTTCCTTCTGGCAGAAGAATGCGGCGTACATCCCAATTATAAAAACATGGTTCTGAAGGCTACAGATGTTTCCACTACAGCTACAGGCAGACGTTTTGGCGGGAGCACCTGCCGTGTGATGAAAAATCAGTTTGCCCGTCATTTCCTGCAGGTGGAATATGCCCCTGAAACCACTGCCGAAATGGTAGATCAGCTGGGGGTAGGTGCCCTCAGAAAGGC
>NZ_JBGVHV010000032.1:0-2292 GCF_045122575.1 Anaerotignum sp.
GCTGTAGTTTTTTAGTGGTTTTATAAGAAGATACAAAGGAGAAGATTTATGAAATTTTATGCAGCATCAAAAAAAGGATTATGTGCATTCCTTGCGTTGTCTGTGACCACATCTGCTGTTCCTGCTTTGGCGTGGGCAAACGGTGATCCTGCAGGTCAGGAGAGAGCGTTGGAAGCATCTGCGGAAGAAGCAGAAGAATCTGATGAAGTCGAAGAAACAGAAGAAGTCGAAGAGTCCGAAGAAATCGAAGAGTCCGAAGAAATCGAAGAATCCGAAAAAATCGAAGAATCCGAAGAAATCGAAGAATCTGAAGAAACAGAAGAATCCGAAGAATCTACAGAAGAAAACAAAGCGATCGTAGAAGAAAAAACAGAAGAAGCACCTCTGATGATAATGAGTCTGGAAGAGGAAGCAGTACCTGCAGCAGCAGAACAGGAAGGTCTGGCATTCGATGGCGCAAGGGAATATGCTGTTGCAGCTTCTCCAATCACAATGCCCGATACAGCAGAAGTGTGGGTGAAGTTCGATACACAGAAACGCCAGATCATCATGGGCAATTACGGGGATAAGGATACACCAGTCAGCTGGAGTGTAGAAATGGATGACTCCGGTGCGCTGCGCTACTGGGAAAAAAATAATGAAAAAGAAATCCGATGCATTTTTACTGCAGCTAATACAGATGAAAAAAATGCTGTTCAGCTGAAGGTTGGCGAATGGCAGCTGATCTCCATTGTTCGTGACCATGCAAATAACAGAATCATGGCTTATATCAATGGCGAATATGCGGGTTCTGTTAGTGTTGATATGGAAAAAACGCTGAATGCGAATATAACAGAAACAACACGTCCTCTGCAGTTTGGTACAGATTATCGCAAAAACAAATTCTATTTTGAAGGCGAAATCGGCGAAGTTCGTCTGTGGAATGACGTGCGTACCTCTGATGAAATCAAAGAGTACTTTACAGAATCTGCAGATGGCAGTGAAGAAGGTCTGAACCATTGCTGGGACTTTGGCAATATCGAAGGTAAAGTTTACAACGATACAGTCGTAACAGACAAAACAGACAATAACAACGATGTAACAACAGCAGGTTATGAAGAAAGACCTGTGGCAGGCGAAAGACAGGGGCTGGATTTCAAAGGCTCTGCGGCTAACGGCAATTATGCCAGAACAGAAGAACCCATCGAAATTCCCGATACGGTGGAAGTTTGGGTAAAATTAAAGGCAAATGAAAACCGCCGCCAGATCATCATGAATAACTATCTGGAGGAATCCACAAAGAGCTGGGGACTGGAAGTCAACAAAGACAATACCCTGCGTTACTGGGAAAATGTCAACGGCGGCAGCAATGGTACAGACCGTATCAGTTATCTGTTTAAGGATGTGAACATCTGCACAGATGAATGGATGCTGATCTCCGTGGTTCGTGATAAAGCAGAAAGTCAGGTCGATGTTTATATCAACGGGGAATATAAAACATCCGGCAACATGCTGACGGATGAATGGAATTTTACAGATACAGAACTGTCTACCCCTACATACATTGGCACAGACCTGAGAAAGACATACTGGCTGAATGGTAAGATCGGCGAAATGCGTATGTTCAGCGATGCTCGTACCCCTGATGAAATCAAAGCATACTACAACGGCACAGAAACCAATACAGATGATCTGGAGCATTGCTGGGACTTTGGCGATATCGGCGGAAAAGCTTATGACAGCACCGTGGTAAAGGATACTGTCGGCGGCAATGATATCATCACAGAAGGCTTCGAAGCAAATGTAGAAAACTTCAGCGGTCTGGTATTCGATTATGAGGAAGGCGACTATTTGCAGGTGCAGGGTGCTGTAAAAACACCGGCAACAGTGGAAGTTCGTATCAAGCTGGATAGCGAAGGCTCCAAGCAGCGCCAGACCATTATGAATAACTATGGTAACGGCGGTAATACATGGGGCGTAGAGCTGACAACGAACAATGCACTGCGTCTGTGGGAAGATACCGGCGTGAAAAATGATATTAAATTCACAGAAATGGGTGATCTGTGTGATGATACATGGAAACTGATCTCTCTGGTTCGTGATGCGGCAAACAAAAAAGTACTTGTTTACATTGATGGTGAACTGAAAGCAGAAAAAACTGTAACAGGATTTGCAGATGCCGAATTGACAAACTGGCTTTGCATTGGCAGTGATTATCATAAAGATCCGACATATTATCTGAATGGTGAAATCAACGAAGTGCGTATGTGGAGTGACGTCCGCACCGATGCAGAAATTGCAGAATACCATAAC
>NZ_JBGVHV010000033.1:0-8824 GCF_045122575.1 Anaerotignum sp.
AAACAATGCCCCCGGTGCAAACGCTGGCACTGAAAGAACATTCACACAAAAAGAAGTAGATAATATTGTACAGGAACGCATAGCAAGGGAACGCAGAAAGAACGAACCTACCCCCGAACAGATCAGGGAAAAGGAACTGACTGCCAGAGAAAGCGCAATGACCTGTAAAGAATATATTGCAGAACAGAACTACCCCAAAGGCCTGCTGGAATTGTTCGATACTGCAGATCATGAGCAGTTCAAACAGAAGGTCGATAAAATGAAAGAGTTATTCCCCGGTGTATTTGCTGACCCCGGCAAGAAACCAGCGATTTTCACTAAAGGCACCAATGGCGGTGTCGGTCTGGGTGGCTCTGATCCTATTGCTGAAGCGTTCAAACTTAGATAAGGAGTTGAACGAACTATGTCTATTGAACTGACAACAAAATTTGCACCATATACAGACGAGGTATTCGCAGCAGAAAGCAAAACATCTATGCTGACAAACAGCGATTATGACTGGACAGGTGCGCACACAATCAAAATCTATAAAGTATCCACATCCGAAATGAATGATTATAACAGATCCGGCGCTGATAACGGCAACTGGTCTCGTTATGGTGCTGTGGCTGGTCTGGATGCGACAACAGAAGAACTGACACTGAAGAAAGACCGCTCTTTCACATTCACAATCGACAAGCTTGATGAGGATGAAACACTGCAGCAGATGGCTGCGGCTTCTGCACTGGCCAGACAGCAGAGACAGGTTGTAATTCCAGAAGTAGACGCTTATACATACGGCGTTATGTGTGAAAAGGCTGGATACAAACCTGCTGCTGTGGCTCTCACTGCGGACAATATCTATGACGAAGTGCTGAAAGCAAACAAGGCTCTGGATGATGCAGAAGTGCCCGAAACAGACAGAGTGCTGACAGTGACACCCTCTGTATATACTTTGATGAAAAAATGCCCCGATATTTCTATGGATACAAATCTGGGTGACGAAATCAGAAAGAAAGGCGTTATTGGTATGCTGGATGGTGCTGCAGTGGTGAAAGTACCAGAAAAAAGAATGCCTGACGGCTTCGGTTTTATGCTGGCTCATCCTGTGGCTACAGTAGCACCTACAAAGCTGGAGGACTACAAAATCCATCAGGATCCACCCGGTATCTCCGGCTCTCTGGTAGAAGGTCGTATCTGTTACGATGCCTTTGTACTGGATAACAAAGTAAAAGCAATCTATTATCAGGCTGTAACAGCTGAATAAGGAATGATTTGGGGGTGCTAATGCATCCCCTTCTCTGTTCCTGGAAAGGAAAAGGAAATATGAAAAGAATTGATATACTGATGCGTGATGTACAGATCATCCAGCAGTCTATGAAACCATCCTTTTTCCTTGCTTTTGCTTATAAGATGAAGGACGGCTATAAATTAGACTGCCAGCTGCATAAAGATCATAGATTTTCCCGGGTATCTTCCTTTTATCCAGATATGGAAGGTGTGAAGGCGCGCATAGCAGATATGCGTGAAAAGTACCCCACAGAGGAAAATCTTATTTTGATCATTGATAACGTACCAGAGGAGGAGTATAATGAGTAAAAGATTACGCTTGAAGCTCACCTCTGCTACAGACGTTAGAAGAGCCCTTACCAGGGTTTCCAATATGGTTTTGAATGGGGAACTTGACCCCAAAAGAGCCAACAGCATTATCTTAGCTTGTAACGCTATTCTGGGTAGTATCAGGACGGATGATCAGGCGCAGAAAATGGCCGAATTGGAACTGATGGTAGCAGAGCTGCAGCGTACCAAAAACGTACTTAAATAGGTAGAAACAAAACAAAAAAGAGTGATATAATAATACAGAAACGTATTGAAAATACTGAAAATCACTCAAAATAATACATAAAAAAGTCTCTTGTAGACTGGATGACTAAAGAAGGTGTTTTCCTATGACGAAAACCAATGTGATGCGTCTGCTGGAAGCGGCAGGCATCCCTTACCGCACAGCGGAATATGAATATGACGAGTCCAACCTTTCGGGGCTCCATGCGGCAGAACAGGTGGGGATGGCACCGGAGCAGGTGTTTAAGACGCTGGTGACCCGCGGAGATAAGAATGGCATCAATGTGTTCTGTATCCCTGTAGATATGGAACTGGATCTGAAAAAAGCAGCAGTGGTGTCAAAAAATAAAAAGGTGGAAATGACCCACATGAAAGAATTGCTGGGGCTGACGGGCTATATCCGCGGCGGCTGTTCTCCTGTGGGCATGAAGAAAAAATATCCCACCTATATCGACGAGACATGTATCTTGTTCGATGAGATCGCAGTCAGTGCCGGCATCCGTGGGGAGCAGATTATTCTGGATCCCCAGGATCTGATCCGCTACACGGAAGCGACAGAGGCAGACGTTACAAAAAATATGGACTAAAAAATACCCTCGAGGGAATTTTCCTTCGAGGGTTATTTTTATCTGGAGATCTTCAAAGGAGGGCTGAGAGGTGTTTCCACACCCTTGACCACGGCGGAAACCTTCATATAATAAGGCTTTTTCGGATTGATGGAAATGCCGAAGGCCTGAGGAAAGCCCCAATACCAGATGTCGCTTTTCAAAGAAGAATTTTTCAGCTTTTTGTAGGTTCCGTTTTCGGAATTAGATGTATATACATAATAATGCTCTGCGCCATAGACGGGAGACCAGGAAATGTAGGCGTAATTATTTTTCTTTACGAACCGCAGATTTTTCGGTGCGGTGGGCGTATAGGGATGGTTTTTCAGTTCGCTCAGGGGAATGGACAGGTCTTGGGGCACCTGCAGCACATTGGCCATGGGGATGGAATGATACTGTCCGTTTCCGTAGGAAGAGGTCATGCCGATGAGCCTGCCGGAAGCATCGAACAGACCGCCGCCGCTGCTGCCCTTGGCAATGACGGCTGTGGTAGAGATGATATCCTGATCGAAGCCGGAGATATTGCCCTCTGTGGCAGTGTTGCGTACGCCGAGGGGCGAGCCGATGGCAGTGACAGGATCCCCGACGGCATATTGCTGAGAGATCAGGGCGGAAGTCAGTCCCTTCTTTTCGATCTTCAGCAAGGCGATATCCTGCTGAGGATCAAGACCGACGATCGTCGTTTTGCCCTGATAGATGGAGCCGTTGTTGAATATGAACTGCATGGCGGAGGCGTTTTCGACCAGATGAAAATTTGTGGCGATCAGCCCATTGGCGGAAAGCACAACACCGCTGCCCTGCATTTTGTTTGTCTGGATATAAACCACAGCATCCTCTTTTCGATAGTCTTCTGCATCGGCAGACTGGATCATAACGGTGGAAGAAGAATCATCCCACTGCACGTCGGCACCGCTGTATTCCGCCAGAAAACGCAAGGGCACAAAGGTGCGGCCGTTTTGGAGTTTTGCGGGTACGTCGATCTGTACGGTTTCGTTATTTACTGTGACAGTACGGCTATTTATAGGAAGGGAAATATCTACGCCGTCCTTCATGGCCAGTACGGTCTGGGTATGTTCTTTCCAGTGGACGGAATAACCCAGAGATTCCAGCACACCTCGCATGGGCACCAGCACACGGCCGTTTTCGATAGCAGGGGCGGCATCAAAGGAAAGGGGTTTTCCGTTCAGCGTTACCTGAACAGAGGCGGCGGCAGCCGTTTGCACGCCCAAGGAAAATAAGAGGAGAAAAAGGAAAATTCCTTTGAAGATTCGGTTCATGTTTCTGCACATCCTTTCAAAAAATCAGTATAACATAAATTTGCCGGCAGGTGCATTATTTTGAAAGGGGAATCTTTCAGAAAAAATTGATTTTTTTGGCGATTTGTAGTATCCTTTCTAGACAAAGGAGGGAGACTATGTTTGAACGGATCACAGAGGAAACCTTCGACGAGATCTTTCCGCTGCTGGAAGCAGCCTTTCCTGTGACAGAGTTACGTATCAGGGAAGAACAGAAAAAACTTCTGCGGGAGACATGCTATCGTCTTTACGGTGTGCGGAAAAATGGTATGTTTGCGGCAGTTTTTGCGGCGTGGGAGATCGACGATTTTTTGTATATTGAGCATTTTGCGGTGAAAGAAGAATATCGCAACGGCGGTTACGGCGGAAGCCTTCTGGATCTCTTTCTGGAAGAGAAGGGGAAAGCGATGGTTCTGGAGGTGGAAGTGCCGGAGGATGAGATGACCGAAAGGCGGGTCGGTTTTTATGAACGCCATGGTCTGGTCTATAACGAATATCCTTATCTGCAGCCGCCCATGCGAAAAGGGCAGGATCTGCTGCCCCTGCGGTTTATGACAAAACCTGCGGCAATAGAGGAAAAGACATACGAAAGATACAAAAAGCGAATTTATGAAGTCGTATATAAGTACAAAAGTGAAGAAGAGGAGGCTCTTAATATGAAGTATTGTTTTGGGATTGACATTGGCGGTACAACAGTAAAGATCGGTCTGGTGGCAGAAAATGGTGAGATTGTGACACGCTGGGAAGTACCTACCAGAAAAGGCAGCGACCCCACAGGTCTGCTGGAAGATGTAAAGGCTTCTCTGGAAGCCTGCATGGCGGAAAGAAAGATTGGACAGGCAGATATTCTGGGGATCGGTATGGCGGCACCCGGCCCTGTAACTGCCGACGGTGTCCTTCATGGCTGCGTAAATATCGGCTGGGGCGACGTGGATCTGGACGATCTGGCAGAAGAAGTAATCGGCATTTCCCCTGTACGTCTGGGCAATGATGCCCGCGTGGCGGCTCTGGGCGAAGCGGCTTACGGCGCAGGCAAAGGCGCAAAAAGCATGCTGATGCTGACACTGGGTACCGGTGTTGGCGGCGGCGTGGTGCTGGATGGCCATATCCTGATGGGCAGCAGCGGTGTTGCCGGCGAAATCGGCCATATGACCATTGATCCCTATGAAACCGAAACATGCGGCTGCGGTAAAACAGGCTGTCTGGAACAGTATGCATCTGCTACAGGCATGGTGCGTGCGGCAGAAAAATTCCTGCAGGAAAAAACAGACGATTCTGTGCTGCGCCAGCTGAAACAGGTGACAGCAAAAGACCTTTGGGATGCAGCAAAGGACGGCGACAAACTGGCCAATGAAATCACAGATTTTGTCTGTGACAGACTGGGTGCAGCCATTGCGAACGCAACTTATCTGGTAGATACAGAAACTGTTGTGATCGGCGGCGGCGTTTGCGCGGCAGGGAAATTCCTGCTGGATAAGATTGAAAATGCCTATAATGCAAAGGTTTTTGCCCATAGCAGAAACAAGCGATTTGCGCTGGCAGAACTGGGCAATGATGCCGGTATCAGAGGGGCGGCAGCCCTCATTCTGCAGGATGCGGAATAAGGCTTGACAGAGGAGATAAATTTGCGGTATTATCTCTTTACATCACCTGACGTGGAAAACCGTAAAAATTTCTGAAAAAAAAGAAGGAATTCGGAAATTTTTGTAGAATTACAATAATATAACAGGAACCTTCCTTCGGGAGTTCCCGTTAAATCATATGACAAATTCAAAGGTATACCACCAGAAAATATCCAGATATAAAAGGGGGAGATTGCAATGGTTAAAATTCTTGCAGGCGAAAAAGGTGAAGGTAAAACAAAAAAAATGATCGATATGGCAAATGCAGCTGGTAAAGAAGCAAAAGGCAGCATCATCTATGTAGATGATGACAGCAGCCATATGTACGATCTGCACCACAGTGTACGTTTCGTAGAAACACCCAAGTTCATCATGGAAGATCCAATGGTATTCAGAGGTTTCATGTGTGGTATCCTTTCTCAGAACAGTGATATTGAAACAATTTACATCGATGGATTGAACCATATTATGGACAAAATTTCTGACGCAGATTTCGTTTCCTTCGTTCAGGAACTGGACAAAACATCCAAGGAAGCTGAAATGGATATGGTTATGATCATCAGCAAAAAAACTGATGCGCTTCCTGAAGAAGTAAAACAGTACCTGATTTGATCAATAGATTGACATAGATCAGGGAGAAATCGATATTTAAAGTATTTTAAATATAGCGATCAAAAGAGCCTCATTTGAGGCTCTTTTTTTGCGTGTGAATAGCGGAGAAAGCTGCCAAAGAAGGGAAAATGGTTCTCTGCTTACAGAATCACCTGTTTTCTTTCTGGAAAGTTTGTGGAGCAAACTGCAAGAGTAAGAAGAAATCTTACAAATGGTGTGTATTATTTGGAAAACAGACATAAATTACCTTTACTTTTTGCTTTCCTTTGTGCTAAAATACTAATAAGAATGCGTATTTTGTATTCACAAAGGCGCAGATGGAACGAAAATAATGAAAATACACGAAAAGATTGAAGAAGAAAGGTGAGATACGACATGAATAAATGGCAGGAAATGTATCAGGCAAAACTGACAACTCCTGAAGGCGTTGCAATGCATGTAAAATCCGGCGATATCTGTGCATGCCCCACAGGTCTGGAAGAACCTGCAGTGATCTGTAACGCTATCGGCGAAAGAGCAAGAAGAGGCGAACTGACAGGTGTACAGCACCATGGTATTCTGGCTTCCAAAAAAGGCAGTGCATTCATGGATCCCGAACTGAAAGGCAAATATGACTATGTTTCCTGGTTCACAGGCGGCGCAGGCAGAAAAGTAGTTCAGCAGGGGATCTATACATACGTTCCCAACAACTACAGCACAGTTCCCGGTTACTGGAGAAACTGCATGCCTGTTCTGAACGTATTCTACTGCCAGGTTTCTCCTATGGATAAACACGGCTACTTCACAGCCGGCATGGCAGCAGCAGAAGTGCCCGCAATGAAAGAAAAAGCAGACATCATCCTGCTGGAAGTAAATGACAAAATGCCCAGAGTAATGGGTAACAACCTGATCCACATCTCCGAAGTAACAGCTCTGTGCGAAATCTCCGAAGATCTGATCACTCTGCCTACAACAGAACTGACAGACATCGACAAAAAAATCGGTGCGATGATCGCTGATGAAGTACCCAATGGTGCAACACTGCAGCTGGGTATCGGCGGCGTTCCCAACGCAGTTGGCGTTCTGCTGCAGGACAAAAAAGATCTGGGTATCCATACAGAAATGTTCACAGACTCCATGGTAGATCTGATCGAATGTGGTGCGGTAACAAATATGAAAAAACCCATCCACGTTGGTAAAACAATCGCAACTCTGGCAATGGGCTCCAAGAAAATGTATGATTTTATGGATGATAACCCTGCTTTCGAACTGCACCCCGTTGATTACACAAACAACCCTTATGTGATCGGTCAGCATGATAACTTCATCTCCGTAAACGCATGTGTGGAAATCGACCTGTTTGGTCAGGTTTGTGCAGAATCTCTGGGTACAACACACTACAGCGGTTCCGGCGGTCAGGTTGACTTCGTACGCGGTGCAAACCTGTCCAGAGGCGGTAAAGGCTTTATCGCTATGACATCTACAGCGAAAAACGGCCAGATCTCCAAAATCAAACCTATTCTGACACCCGGTTCCATCGTAACAACATCCAAAAACGAAGTGGACTTCCTGGTAACAGAAAACAACATCGTTCGTCTGAAAGGTAAAAACGCCAGCGACAGAGCAAAACTGATCATCTCTCTGGCTGCACCCGAATTCAGAGAAGAACTGACATTTGAAGCAAAGAAAATGAACCTGATCGTATAATCGATGCGGAAAGATGCCCCGTTTTGACAACGGGGCTTTTTTATGTTATTTTTGATAAAAACCATAAGAGGGGGAAAAGCGATGAGTGATAGAGTGAGCTGGGATGAATATTTCATGCAGATTGCAGATATTGTAAAAACAAGATCCACTTGCCTGCGCAGACAGGTAGGGGCGGTCATTGTAAAAGAGAACCGCATCATTACCACGGGCTATAACGGTGCGCCCTCCGGCCTGAAGCATTGTACGGAGATCGGCGGCTGCGAAAGGGCAAGGCTGAATATCCCTTCCGGCCAGCGCCATGAATTGTGCCGTGCATTGCACGCAGAGCAGAATGCCATCATTCAGGCGGCGAAAATTGGTGTCAGCACAGAAGGTGCGACCATTTATATCACCCTGCAGCCTTGTGTCATTTGCGCGAAAATGCTGGTGAATGCGGGCATCAAACGGATCGTATTCAAAGGGGAATACCCTGATGAACTTTCCAGATCCATTCTGGAAGAAGCGGATATTGAAATGGTTGTTATGGATTGATTCTGTTGTCCTGAGTCTTTTGACTTGGGACTTCTTTTTTTGGGTGTTCGCCTTGCCCTTTCTATTTTCGTTATGTATAATAAATTAGATATAATACAAATGATTTGAAATGGAGATTTCGTATGATTTCATATATCAAAGGTACGCTGGAACGGCGTGCGGAAAGTTATATTATTATAGAAACCGGCGGCATTGGTTACCGCATTTTTGTTTCCCCTGCGACACTGGCAAAACTGCCCCAGACAGGTGCGGAAGCAAAGGTATATACTTATTTCAGCGTGAAAGAGGATGGCATGAGCCTCTACGGTTTTTTTTCTATGGAAGAACAGGAAATGTTCAACAAACTGCTGACAGTCACAGGTGTTGGCCCCAAGGGTGCGCTGGGTTTCCTTTCCATGCTGAAGCCTTCGGAAATCGTCATGGCGATCCTGTCCGATGATGTAAAGACATTATCCAAAGCGCCCGGCGTAGGCAGAAAAACAGCTCAGCGGGTGATTCTGGAACTGAAGGACAAATTCAAAACGGAAGAAGCGCTGGCCATGGGCGGCGAAGAACTGGAAGGCATTGTGGAAGTGACGGTAGACGGCGATGCAAAATTTGAAGCCATCGATGCCATGACCGCACTGGGCTACAGCCGCAGCGAAGCAGCGAA
>NZ_JBGVHV010000034.1:0-3207 GCF_045122575.1 Anaerotignum sp.
CAGGATCAGGCTGTTTCTGAAGGGGAAAAGGTATATGTATGCTGGAAGCCCGAAAAAGCAGTTGCGATCAAGAAATTTGAGCAGGGGGCGGTTTGATGAGTAGTGCAAGTCAGGCTGCAATGCCCAAGAAAAAGAACCTGCTGCCCAAAATGGCCATGGCAGGCCCCGTTTCTTTGTGGATGATCCTGTTTGTGACCATCCCTCTGCTGTATATCATCTTTATCAGCTTTATGTCCAGAGGTGTCTTCGGTGACGTTGTATACAAACCTACAGCGGAAAGCTATACGACCATCCTTGACCCTACCTACTTCAAGGTCATCATCAAATCTCTGCAGGCAGCGGGTCTTACCACACTGCTGTGTATCCTGATCGGCTATCCCTTTGCCTATATCATTGCAAGAAAGCCTAAGGATACGGCGGCGAAGATGATCACCCTCCTGATGATCCCTTTCTGGACAAACTCTCTGATGCGTCTGAATGCATGGCTTCTGCTGTTCCAGACCAGCGGCCCTGTGAATAACTTTCTGGTAAACTTCGGTTTTGTGGATAAGCCCATCAGCTTTATCTATACCGATGAACTGGTACTGATTGGTCTGATCACCAATATGCTTCCTTTCGCCGTGCTGCCTTTGTACAGCACCATTGAAAAGCTGGAAAAATCCCTGCTGGAAGCATCTGCCGATTTAGGCGCCAATGCCAGAACCACATTTATGAAAGTGACACTGCCCATCACATTCCCCGGCATTTTTGCGGCGATCATTCTGGTGTTCATTCCCTCTCTGGGTATTTACACTGTAACAGATATGCTGGGCGGTGGTAAAGTTATGTACATCGGTAATATTATCAAAAATCAGTTCGGTGCCATCAGAAACTGGCCTCTGGGTGCGGCTCTGTCCGTACTGCTGATTCTGATCACGATGCTGCTCATCTTCATTTATACGAGATTTGCAAAAATCGAAGATATGGAGGTGGTGTAAATGGCAGCATTGACAAGAAGAGCCAAAAAAGAAAGAACCTATCGGATTCTCACCGATATTTATGCCTTTCTGGTATATGCCATCCTGTATATTCCTGTTGCGGTCATGATGGCCTTTTCCTTCAATGACCAGAGATATAACTACTACTGGAATGGCTTTACGACAGAATGGTATGGAAAACTGTTTTCCAACCATGCGCTGATCGACAGTTTGTGGTACACCATCATCATTGCGGTGCTAAGTACCATCATTTCTGTTTTCATCGGCACCATCGGTGCCCTTGGCCTGAAGAAGTATGAATTCAAAGGCAAAAAACTGGTAAACAACATGCTGTATATCCCTATCATCGTGCCGGAAATCGTTTTGGCCGTAGCCCTTCTGATCATCTTTATCAAACTGGGATTCTCTCTGGGGATGGGCAGCATCCTGATCGGTCACTGCACCTTCTGCATCCCCTATGCAGTGGTTACCATCAAAGGCCGTATCAGCGGCGATAATGACACTCTGGAAGAAGCATCCATGGACCTTGGTGCCAACCGTGTCCAGACATTCCTGCGTGTCACATTGCCTTCCATTTTCCCCGGCGTTATGAGCGCGGCGTTCCTTTCCTTTACGCTGTCCTTCGATGACGTTGTTATGAGTAACATGCTGGCGGGCGCAAGACAGTCCACACTGCCTGTTCTCATCCTGTCAATGAATAAGTCTGGTATCACACCTGATGTAAATGCATTGACCACAATCATGGTTCTGGTCATCGTTACGGCGATGATTTTGAATAACATTATTCAAAGCTCTTTCAAAAAGAAAAAGGGTAAACATTAAAGGGAGGTTTTCATTATGAAAAAACTTTTAGCACTGCTGCTGACCGGCGCAATGGTTTTCTCTGTTGCAGCTTGTGGCGGCTCCGACGCACCTGCAGATGATGCAAACGCAGAAGCTAGTACAGAACTGAACATCTATATGTGGCAGCAGTACATCTCTGACGAACTGATCGCAAACTTCGAAGCAGAAAACAACTGTACAGTAAACCTGTCCTACATGAGCGACAACGCTGATGCAATCAACAAACTGACAGCTGGCGGCGGCGAAGAATACGACCTGATCATGACATGTGACGCTTACATGGAATCCCTGATCGCAGGCGGCTATGTAGAAGAAATCAATCTGGACAACGTACCTAACTCCTCTAACCTGAACGATGCTTACTGGGTATCCAAAGGTTACTGCGTACCTTACCTGATGAACTACATCTACGTAGTATATGATTCTGCTACATGCCCTATCGAAATCACAGGCTACAACGATCTGCTGGATCCCGCTCTGAAAGGCCAGATCTCCACAATCGACGGTGCTAGAAACCTGTTCCCTATGGCTCTGATAGCTCTGGGTTATGACCCTAACTCCACAGACGAAGCTGAACTGGCTGAAGCATACGAATGGCTGGTTAAATTCAACGAAAACGTAGCTGCATACGGCAATGCTGAACAGAACCTGACAAACGGCACAGTATCCGTAGCTGTTACATTCGATGGTAACGCTTCCTGGGCAATGGCTGAAAAAGACACAATCAAAATCGCTCCTTTCACAGACGATGCTATCCAGCTGGGTATGGACCTGTATGTAATCCCCACAGGCGCTAAACACGTTGATCTGGCTGAAAAATTCCTGGACTACATCTGTGATCCCGAAGTTATGGCTAAAAACCTGGATGAATTCCCTTACTCCTGCCCTAACGATGCAGCTGTAGCAGTAGCTTCCGAAACATACAAAAATGACCCTGCAAGAATCTTTGATTACAAAGAAAACGTATTCTTCCAGGAAGACGTTGGCGAAGCTCTGACAATCTACAATGACTACTATCAGAAACTGAAAGTTGGAGAATAAGTAATATGATTATTAAATTTGACGAACAGGCGCAGATCGATAGCGTGAACGGTGCGCTGGCCCTGCGTCCTCAGATCGAAGAAATCGTAAATAAAATCTGCGCAGAAGGCTATAAAAACATCTGCTGGCTGGGGATCGGCGGCACATGGGCTTCCTGCCTGCAGGCAGAAGTTCATATGAAGGAAATGTCCTCTCTGAACTTCTTCGTAGAAAACGCCGCAGAATATATTGCAACAGGCAATAACAAAATCGGCGAAGGCACAATCGTGATCATCTCTTCCGTAACAGGCAGCACAATCGAAATGGTTGACGGCGTGAAAAAAGCCCAGGCTGCAGGTGCGAAAGT
>NZ_JBGVHV010000035.1:0-6069 GCF_045122575.1 Anaerotignum sp.
TTCCCCAGACAGGTATCCATGTATCTTTGCAGAAAGCTGCTGGATATTTCCCTGCCGAAAATCGGCGAAAGCTTTGGCGGCAGAGACCATACAACAGTCATCCACGCCATTACAAAGATCGAAAAACAGCTGGAAACAGACACTGCCCTGCAGAAAACCATCCTTCAGCTGGAAAAAGAAATCAAAGAAGCCTAAGGGACTTTGTCCCTTAGAACCCTAATTGAGGGCGCTGCCCTCAAACACCCGGCAGGGAAATGATTTCCCTGCACCCTCATTTGAAAAAGCATTTCATGCTTTTTCGTATAAAGTTTGGATCAAACCTTTTCAAAGGTTTGCAGGGTTTGGGGCAGAGCCCCATAAAGTTCTTCCTTATAATAAGAAACTTTTCCACAGAAATCTGTGGATTTTCATCGGAAAAATTGTGGACAACCATCGTCCCATCAGGACGAATGTGGATAACGTGGACAACCACGAAAGTTATACAGACTTATCCACATGGTTTTCCAAAATGCTTTTCCCTTGATTTTTCGGGGCGCGGAGGGGTTTTCCACAAACCCACAGCCCCTACTACTGCTACTACTGATCAACGTTTACTTATCTTACTTATACATGTGAACAAAGGAGTTGTACACAGCTATGAAATTAACGTGCAGCAAAGACCTGCTCCTGCAGTATATCAATATCGTAAACAAAGCCGTTTCCAACAGAACCACATTGCCTATTCTGGAATGTATTCTGCTGACCGCAGACGAAAGAGGCTTTGTGATGACCGGTAACGATCTGGAGATCGGCATCAAAACGGCGCCCATCGAAGCGGAGATCGAAGAAAAAGGCGAAGTTGCCATCGAAGCCCGCATCTTTAACGAAATCGTTCGCAGACTGAACGGCGAATCCGTGACCATCGAAACAGACGAAAAATTCGCTGTGACCATCCTCAGTGGTACTTCCGAATTCCAGATCATGGGTCAGAGCGGCGACGATTTCCCTTCCCTGCCCGAAGTGGAACAGGAAAAGGTATACTCTATGGAACAGGCGAAACTGAGAGATATGATCCGTCAGACCATTTTCTCCATCGCTCAGGACAGCAGCAAACCTGTGCTGACCGGCGAACTGTTTGAACTGAAAAATGATTCCGTGAATGTGGTTTCTGTGGATGGTTATCGTATTTCTTTCCGCAAAAATTCCCTGATGATGGGCAGCGGGGATACAGAAGTCATCGTACCCGGCAAAACATTGTCCGAACTGAATAAGATCCTGTCTCAGGAGGAAGAAGATACCCTGTCCATGTACCTGACAGAAAAACACATCCTCTTTGATCTGGGGAATGCAGTGATGGTATCCAGACTGATCGAAGGTGACTTCATCCGTTATGCACAGTCTTTCTCCGAGGATTACAAAACAAAAATGATTATTGACAAGAGCGAACTGATCCAGGCGCTGGAAAGAGCGTCTCTGGTTTCCAGAGATAACAGAAAAACGCCCGTGCGTCTGATGCTGAGAAACGGTGGTATGGATATCACTGCAAGAAGTGATATGGGTACTGCCCATGAAAGCATTGCTGCGGAAGTGGAAGGCGACGATCTGTCTATCGCTTTCAACCCCAGATATCTGATCGAAGCGCTGCGCTCCATCGAGGATGAAACAGTGAAGATGATCTTTATGGCGTCTCTCAGCCCTTGTACCATCCTGCCTGTGGAAGGCGATGCGTTTAAGTATTTAATTTTGCCTTTGAGAATGTAAAAGACCTTGAAAACCTTTTTTCCTTGCAAAAAGGTTTTCAAACTTTCCAAAAATCGGCTTGCAAGGCGATAAAGACCTTGAGGGCGCTGCCCTCAATGCACCCGCAAGCCTTTAAAAAGGCTTGACCGAAACTTTATTTGCCTGCGGCGCATAACTTATTGATGACCCTGCAAAAACGAAGTTTTTGCGAATGAGGGTCCAGGGAAATCATTTCCCTGGTGGGAGTTTGAGGGCAAAGCCCTCAAGGAGGTAAAAATGGAAAAAGTATATATTCATACGGAATTTATCAAACTGCAGCAGGTGCTGAAACTGGCCGGTCTGGTCGATCAGGGGTCTGATGTAAAATACTACCTGTCCGAAGGTATGGTTTATGTCAACAACGAAATGGCTACAGAACGCGGCAAAAAGATCCGCCACGGCGATATCGTAGAAGTAAAAGGCGTTGGCTGCGTGGAAGTGGAGCTGGAATCCAACTAAACACGAAAAATTTATATTCATACAGAAGATGAGAGGAGCATGTGAAAATGGCAAATAAGGCAAAACTGGAATTGATCGCATCGATGTTTATTTTTGGTACCATAGGTATTTTTGTGCGGCATATTCCCCTGCCCTCCAGCATGATCGCGCTGGTAAGGGGTTTTGTCGGTGCATTTTTCGTGCTTCTTTTTGTTTATCTGAAAAAAAGTAAACTGGATAAAGCAGCCATCAAAAAGAATTTCATGATGCTTGCGCTCTCGGGGGCTTTTATCGGCATCAACTGGATCCTGCTTTTTGAATCCTATAACTATACCACCGTTGCCACGGCCACCATCTGTTATTACATGGAGCCGATTTTTGTGATCCTTGCGTCACCCTTCCTGCTGAAGGAAAAACTGACGGCGAAAAAAGCTGTCTGTGCTGCTGTTGCCCTGTTGGGGATGGTTTTTGTTTCCGGGGTATTGCATACAGGCATCCCCGCTCTTTCTGAGGCAAAAGGCATCCTGTACGGTCTTGGGGCGGCATGTTTTTATGCTACTGTTGTGCTGATGAACAAAAAGATCACAGAGATCAATGCCTATGACAAGACTATCATGCAGCTGGGGATGGGGGCCATCGTACTGAGTCCCTATGTTATGTTGACACAGGATTTTGGTACAGCAGCTCTTTCCATGACCCCTTCTCTGTGGGCACTGCTTCTCTTTGTGGGTTTGGTGCATACGGGCGTTGCCTATGCTCTTTACTTCGATTCCATGAAAGAGCTGGAAGCCCAGACTCTGGCGATTTTCAGCTATATCGACCCCATCGTTGCCATCATTCTGTCTGCTCTTCTGCTGAAGGAAAGTATGGGACTGTACGGCATCATCGGTGCGGTTCTGGTATTGGGCTCCACCTTTATCAGTGAGATGCCGGAAAAAGAAAGGAACTGATATTATGTTTACAAAACCGAAAAACGGCTGGACGGATATCCTTCTGGGAGATTTTGAAGGCCTTGGCAGTTATATTCAGGATGTTCCCGTGGAAGTGATGGAAGCATCCATTGCCGCATTGAAAAAAGAGATGCCTCTGGAACTGCATTTCGATGAGGAAGGTTCCGAATTTACGCTGACTGCCGACGAAAGTACAAAAATCGTGGCGCAGGGGTATTATGGCCCGGAAACGTATGAAGTGAAGCTGTCCAAAATGGAAATCATCCGAGAAATCTGCGAAGATATGGAGGAATATTTTACCGATTGGGTGGAATTTTCCGAGGAGTATGCTTATTTTGAGGATGATGAGGAAGAGCAGAAACAGGCTTTCTTTGAAGAAAGAGAAATCGTTCTCAAAGCTTTGCTCCATGAATTAAAAGAATTGATTTAATTTACATAATGTATTTCTGGAAAGAAATAATATAATTCATAATTATAAATTGCAGGTGAATAAATATGTATATCACAGAGGTTTCCCTTCAGAATTTCAGAAACCTTGCACAACTGAAAATCGAACCATCCGAGGGGATCAATGTGATCTACGGCAGCAACGCCCAGGGAAAGACAAATTTTCTGGAATCCCTGTATTTCTGCGCCATGGGGCGTTCCCTGCGGGGCAAAAGCGACCAGCAGCTCATCCGTTTTGATGCGGAGGAAAGCCATATCCGCATGATGGTACAGCGAAAAAATCTCTATGACCGCATCGATGTCCATCTGAAAAAGGATGAAAAGAAGGGGATTGCCGTTAATGGTCTGCCTGTCAGAAAAATGGGCGATCTTTTTGGCACGCTCTATGCCGTGATTTTTTCTCCCGAGGATTTGTCTTTGGTAAAGGACGGCCCTGCGGAACGCAGACGTTTTCTGGATATGGAGCTTTGCCAGCTGAGTAAGGTCTATTATTATGACCTGCAGCAGTATTATCGGATTCTGAAGCAGAGAAACAATCTGCTGAAGGAAATTTCAAAAAATCCGAAACTGCAGGAGACCCTTTTCGTCTGGGATGACCAGATGGCTGACTACGGCGAGCGCATCATTGCAGCCAGAAAGCGTTTTCTGGCGCGGCTGGATGAAATTGCGTCGGAAAAACTTTCGCAGCTGACAGGGGGCAAAGACCACCTGCAGACCATTTATAAACCTAACTGCGAAGCAGGGATGCTGGCGGAAAAACTGCGGAAAAATATTGACCGTGATATTACTTTCGGCTCTACCCAGAGCGGCCCCCACAAGGATGATATCCTCTTTTCCATCGACGGCAGAGAGGTGAAGGTTTATGGCTCTCAGGGGCAGCAGAGAACAACGGCGCTGGCAGCCCGTCTGGCGGAGATAGACCTGATCCGCGAAGAAACAGGGGAAGACCCTGTCCTTCTGCTGGACGATGTGTTTTCCGAACTGGATGAAAACAGACAGAGATATCTGCTGCAGTCCATAGAAGGTCTGCAGGCCTTTGTGACCTGTACGGGCATCGAGGACTCTGTCAGAAAATATATCAGTAAGGATAATCTTTTTTATGTGGAAAATGGGGTAATAAGCGGAGAAAATTTTCGGTGATAGATTTTTTCCTGAAGTCTCTTGCGATTTCAAAGAAAAGAATCTATGGCGAAAAGAATTTGCAGAAAAGAGAGACACTGCATTGGGCAGTGTCTTTTTTATTTTTGCAGTTTGTGTTTTTCATTAGTAAATTTCCTAAATAATAAGGAAGAAACTGATTGAAAATTGTGGATAAAAACAAAGTGAAAACGTTGAAAAATCAACAAAAAAATGCTATAATAAATACAAATTTTATTGTATCGTTTTTTGCACCTGAGAAAGACCAATGCGGTGTCTCTTAAGAAGTCGTTTTCTGTCGGATTTTTCTTAAGACACACGGCGAGGCTGTTCGAAAAGAACGCCTCCCAAAATGGCCTTCTTTTTTGTTGTAAAAGACAGAAAATCCGTGAAAAACAAAAAGAAAGAGAGGGATTTGATGTCATCCGAATATAATGCAAATCAAATTCAGGTCTTGGAAGGGCTGGAAGCAGTTCGTAAGCGTCCCGGTATGTATATCGGTTCCACCAGCTCCAAGGGTCTGCATCATTTGGTTTATGAAATCGTAGATAACTCTGTGGACGAAGCCCTGGCAGGCTTCTGCAATGAGATCACAGTAAAGATCCATCCCGACAATTCCATTTCCGTTATGGATAACGGCCGTGGCATCCCCGTAGATATCAATGAACAGAAAGGGATGTCTGCCCTGCAGATGGTATTTACCATCCTCCATGCCGGCGGTAAATTTGGCGGCGGCGGATATAAGGTTTCCGGCGGTCTGCACGGGGTAGGTGCTTCCGTTGTAAACGCCCTGTCTGAATGGCTGGTGGTACAAGTTCACCGTGACGGCAAGATCCACGAACAGAAATATACCCGTGGCGATGTGCTGGCACCCCTGACCATTGTTGGCGAAACAGATATCACAGGTACCTTCGTACATTTCCTGCCCGATGACCAGATCTTCGAAGAAACTGTTTTCGAATACGACATCCTGAAGCAGCGCTTCCGCGAAACGGCCTTCCTGACAAAGGGTCTGAAGATCAATCTGTTCGACCTGAGAGAAGGCATGGAACAGAGCCACTCCTTCCACTACGAAGGCGGCATCAAGGAATTTGTTTCCTACCTGAACCACTCCAGAACCCCTCTGTATGAAAATATTTTCTATGCTTCCGGCGAAAAGGACGGCGTTCTGGTAGAAGTGGCTTTCCAGCATAATGATGGCTTTACAGAAAGCATTTTCACTTTCGTCAATAATATCAATACCCCCGATGGCGGTACCCATCTGGTGGGCTTTAAGGCAGGCCTGACCAAAACACTGAACGATTACGGCAAAAAACTGGGCATCATCAAGGATGCTGAT
>NZ_JBGVHV010000036.1:0-5891 GCF_045122575.1 Anaerotignum sp.
TTTGCCCAGTTGATGCGTGTCATAACGAGGACGATCAGCGCAACGATGATCATATCTCTGGGAGCCAGCTGTTTGCGTTTGGGTCTGTTGGGAGTTGTATTCTGATTATTTTCCATAAGTAGGTACAGGCAGAAATCTGCCATTCTCCTTTCCGGGTTTTTATATTGCGCTGTTTTTCTGCGCAATGATACATACAAATAACAGTATAACATTTTTTTACATGTTTGTAATGTGTTTTTTCATATTTTGGAGGAATGACCATGAAAAAAGATTCCATCGTGCGAAAGCAGATGCTTTTATATATGACGACCATTGGGATACTGATCCTGCTTTTATGCGGCTCTCTGGCAGTCATCTACACCAACCATTATATGGGGGAAAAGAAGGAGGAACTGGTCGGTCAGGGGGAAAAGATCGCGACGGCATACAGCAAGGCATACCGTACGGGAAATCTGGGCGATCTGAGCTATGAACTGCAGATTCTGGAGAACTATATGGAATCCGGAGTCGTGCTGGTCAATCGGGACGGAAAGGTCGTATTGACCTCCCCCGGCTTTGACGGCGTGCTGATCGGGGATGATATGATGTATGAGGATCTGACCCAAAAGGTTTTGCATGGGGAGATCGTGACCCATCAGATGAAGAAGGGTGAGGTGTTTGATACGCCCATGCTGGTGGTAGGCTATCCTGTTACGGAGGGATATCTGGCGGGGATCTTTATGTGCAGACCTTTGCCGGAGATCGAAGCATCCCTGATGGAAATGTACCAGATGAGCATACTCAGTCTGTTCTTCGTATCCTTGCTGGGGCTGATCGTCAGCTTTCTGACGGCGAAGCATGTGGCACTTCCGCTGGTGATGATGAACCGGGCGGCAAAGGTCATTGCCAACGGGGATTTTGAACAGCGGGTGGAAATAAAAAGCAACGACGAAGTCGGAGAGCTGGCGCAAAGCTTTAACCACATGGCAGAAAGCCTGCAGGCCCATGAAAAGGTGCAGAAGGATTTTATTGCAAATATTTCCCATGACCTGCGCTCTCCACTGACCAGTATGAACGGTTTCCTGACGGCAATGCTGGATGGCACCATCCCTGCGGAAAAACAGGGGAAATATCTGCAGATCGTTCTGGAGGAAACGGAGCGTCTGTCCCGCATGACACAGGGGATTGTGGAACTGAGCCGTGCCCAGAGCAGCGCGATTTTATTGGAAGAATCGAATTTTGATATCAACAGCCTGATCCGCAGTAATATTGACCTGCTGGAGCCGCAGCTGAAAGAAAAGCATGCAATCATTCGTGCGATCTATGATGAGGAGAAAACGATGGTTCGAGGGGATAAAGATAAAATTTCCCGTGTACTGCAGAACCTTTTGAACAATGCAGTAAAATTTTCTCCCGAAGGCGGTATCATAGAGGTGGAAACAACATTGCTGGATAAAAAGAAGGTGCTGATCTCGGTGAAGGATGAGGGCCCCGGCATCAGTCAGGAAGATCAGAAATATGTATTTGACCGCTTTTTTAAATCGGATACGACAAGGAATGAAGATAAAGTGGGCAGCGGGATTGGCTTGGCGATCGCAAAGGAATTCATGCTGGCTCATGGTGAAAATATTACAGTGAAAAGTGAAGAAGGGAAAGGAACGACCTTTGCTTTCTGCCTGAAGCTGGCGGAAAAAGAATAAAAAAGAAACCGAGATGGAAAATTCCATCTCGGTTTTTGTTTTTTGGGATTATAATTTTTCCACTTCGTCCATCCATACACGGCTGAAAGCATCGGTAGGCATTCTCCAGTCGCCTCTGGGAGACAGGGAGATAGGGCCAACTTTGGGGCCGTCAGGCAGGCAGGAACGTTTGAACTGCTGGATGAAGAAACGGCGGTAGAAGTTTTTCAGCCATTTCAGCAGGGTTTCTCTGTCATATTCGCTTGCAAAGGCTTTTTCTGCCAGCCACAGTACTTTTGCGGGGCGGTAAGCGTTATGCAGGATATGATACAGGAAGAAGTCATGCAGTTCATAAGGGCCAACCAGATCTTCTGTTTTCTGGTTGATCTTACCGGAAGCATCTGGAGGCAGCAGTTCGGGGCTGATGGGGGTATCCAGAACATCCAGCAGTGCGGCGGAAGCTTCTGCATCCACTTCGCCGTTGGTTGCTACCCAGTTGACCAGTACACGGATCAGTGTTTTGGGGATGCCGCCGTTGACGCCATACATGGACATGTGGTCGCCGTTATAGGTTGCCCAGCCCAGTGCCAGTTCGGACAGGTCGCCTGTACCAACGACCAGACCGTTATATTTATTTGCCAGATCCATCAGGATCTGTGTTCTTTCACGCGCCTGTGCATTTTCGTATGTTACGTTGTGCAGGCTCATGTCGTGTTCGATGTCTTTGAAATGCTGTGTTACAGCATCGCGGATCGGGATTTCTTTCATAGTGATGCCCAGAGATTTCATCAGAGTCAGGGCATTCTGGTAAGTTCTGTCTGTTGTACCGAAACCGGGCATGGTCACACCCAGAACGTGGCTGCGGTCAATGCCGAGGAAGTCGCATGCTTTGACGCAAACCAGCAGAGCCAATGTAGAGTCCAGACCGCCGGAAATACCGATTACCAGAGATTCGGAATGGGTATGTTCCATTCTTCTTGCCAGACCTGCTGTCTGAATGGAGAAGATATCCTTGCACTGTTCATCCACTTCGTCAGCGGCGGGGTGGAAAGGTGCTGCGGGCAGGGGTCTGTTCCAGTTTTCCAGCAATTCTGTTTCTTCCATATCGAAATGGATCAGACGATAGATGCGGTGCATTTCTGCTTTCTGCAGATGAGACAGGAATGTGGTATGTCTGCGACGTTCGTTTGTCAGGATATCAAGATCGATATCAGCATAAACCAGCTGGTTTTCCTGAGAAAAACGATCTGTTTCAGCAAAGAGTTCACCGTTTTCGCAGATCATGCTGTGACCGCTGAATACTGCGTCCTGTGTGGATTCGCCGATGCCGCAGGAAACGTATACATAAGAAGCCATGCAGGACGCAGAATGCTGTGCTACCATACGTCTGCGGTAAGCAGCCTTACCGGAAAGTTCGTTGCTTGCGGACAGGTTCAGAAGCAGTGTTGCGCCGTACAGAGCCTGATAAGAGCTGGGAGGGATGGGTACCCACAGGTCTTCGCAGATTTCAATGCCGATTTTCAGATCGGGGATACCTGCGGCTGCAAAGAGCAGATCGGAACCGATGGGAACGTCCTGACCAGCATAATGAATGTGGTCCACCAGAATATCGTCGGCAGAAGAGAACCAGCGTTCTTCTGCAAATTCGCTGTAATTGGGCAGATGTGTTTTGGGAACCAGACCGAGAATTTCGCCTTTATAAATAGCAACGGCGCAGTTGAATGCCTGACTGTCCAGAGGAACGGGGGCACCGATGACGAAAAACAGATCGAGGTCTGCAGTTTCTTCCGCGATTGCTTTGACAGCTTTTTCTGTTGCAACCAGCAGGGAACGCTGCATGAACAAATCTGCACAGGTATAACCTGTGATACACAGTTCGGGGAAGGTCAGAACACGCACACCTTTTGCGGAGGCATCTTTTGCCATTGCCACGATCTGTTCTTTATTATAGGTACAGTCTGCCAGTCTTAAACGAGGGACAGCTGCACCGACTTTTACATAACCAAACATAAAACGTTCATCTCCTTAGAATTTTCTGAACAGGCCGATGACTTTGCCGAGGATGGCAACGTCTTTTACGATGATAGGTGACATAGAGGAATTTTCAGGCTGCAGGCGGATGAAGTCCTTTTCTTTATAAAAAGTTTTGACGGTAGCAAAATCTTCGATAAGAGCAACCACGATATCTCCGTTTTTGGCATCGTTCTGCTGACGAACCAGGATCAGGTCTTTATCAAAAATACCTGCTTCGATCATACTTTCGCCTTTGACACGGAGCATGAATACAGTGTCATTGTGGATATAATCCACGGGGATGGGGAAAGTATCTTCGATGTTTTCTACAGCAAGGATCGGTGTGCCTGCAGTGATCGTGCCGACGATGGGGACATTTACCAGTTCCTTCTGGGGGGCTTCAAACCCGGGGGCGAGGATCTCGATGGCTCTGGGCTTTGTAGGGTCTCTGCGGATGAGGCCTTTCTTTTCCAAACGGGAAAGATGGCCATGGACCGTAGAGGTAGATTTCAGCCCTACAGCATCACAGATCTCACGCACCGAAGGGGGATAGCCTTTATCCCGCACTTCCGCCTTCATATATTCCAGAATCTGCTTTTGTTTTGTAGACAGTTCGCTCATATACTCACTCCTTATGATTTTATCCAAATGGACAGGAATTATCAAGTCAATGGCAGAAAAAAGTAGATTTCCGCCTTGTTCGCTTTCAGTATATCACAGTGGGAACATAAAATCAAACCTATGTTCGTAAATTTTTGCGAAAAGTATTGACAAAGAATATATGTTCGTTTATTATAAAGGTGAAAAACGAAAAAATGTTCGAAAGAAATGGGGCGAAGTCATGGAAAGAAGAACACAGAGAAGAGTTGTAAGAAAATCCAGAAAAATCAGAAAAAATACGTTCGTGCTGCTGACAATGGCTTTGATCCTTTGCTTGGGAACCCTTGCCATGGGCGGTCAGAGGAGCGTTCAGACAAAAACGTATTATGAATGTGTGCAGGTGGAAAAAGGGGATACCCTTTGGGAAATCGCAGAAGAGTACAGAATGGATGGGGAAAAAATCGAACACATGGTTGAGGCTATTCTGGAGGTAAATGGCTTGAAAGATGGGAACGTACGAGCGGGCGAAAGTATTATCGTGCCTGTGACAAAAGCAGTATAAAAAAGAAGGGAAAGACAGAACGAATGGTTCTGTCTTTTTTTGCGAAAATAGAAAATCAGGAGGGAAATTCTTAAACAATTCTTACGGTTTAGCCTAGGCGGTTGCGGGGAAAAGTATCTTTGTGATAATATAAATAAAAAAGAAAGTATCTGAAAAGATACAGGATAAAAGGAGGTAGAAAGAGATGCTCCCATGGATCATTATCATAGCCATGCTGGGTCTGCTGCTCCTGTTTGTTGAGATCCTGATGCCCGGATTTGGTTTATTCGGCATTCTGGGGTCGGTCTCTCTTTTAGGTTCGCTGGTGGCGGCATTTAAGATATATGGCTTTGTTGTATTTCTGGCGATGCTGGCGGTGGCGGTGGTGATATTTTTTGCCATGATCGCCTTTGCGAAGAAAAGCGGGCTTTACAATAAAGTTGTGCTGAGAGACAGACAGGAAGCAAAAGGGTTTGATGAGGCACCGTTACAAGGGCTTTTAGGTAAGGTTGGCGTGACCCGTACGGAACTGAAGCCGTTTGGTGTGGCAGAAATCGATGGCAAAATCGTAGATGTCTGCTCCACCGGTGATTTTATTGACAGAAATGTCAGTGTGCAGGTGGTGCAGATCACAGGCAAGACGGTGACAGTAAAGGTTTATGAAGAATAAGGGAAAGAAGAGAATCAAAGGAGGCGCTGTGTATGTTTGAAATTTTTGGTCTGATTATTCCATTATTTATCGTGTTGATCCTGATCGGTATTTTTCTCAGCTTTGTTCCGCTGGGACTGTGGATCTCTGCGATTTCCGCAGGGGTAAAGGTCAGCATTTTTTCTCTGGTTGGTATGAGACTGCGTCGTGTGCGTGCGGATAAGATCATCCGCCCTTTGATCAAGGCGCAGAAGGCCGGTATGGATGTCAATGCAAATCAGCTGGAAAGCCACCTGCTGTCCGGCGGCAGAGTGGATAATGTAGTAGATGCGTTGATCGCAGCCCACAGAGCGAACCTGGATCTGTCCTTCGAAAGAGCGGCAGCCATCGATCTGGCAGGCCGTAATGTTTTCGAAGCGGTCAGAATGAG
>NZ_JBGVHV010000037.1:0-5696 GCF_045122575.1 Anaerotignum sp.
TTTTCTTCAACTTCCACAATGTTGTACGCATTTGAGGTACTAAGGGGTGCAGACCTTCCTTGTCTCCGTAAGTCAGGACATGCATTTTTTCCTTTTCATTTTTCAGCATATCTAAGATATGCATAATACGTTTTGCTACCCTGCTGTTGGTATCTCCGACAGACCCCCAGCAAAGCAGAATCATATCGCTTTCTGCCGCAACCTTCAGAATCATCTTGTCATTGTCCAGAACATTCAGTTCGTCATCACTTTTTCTGAAGCTCATCTTCGGTGTAACCAGAGAATACAGATTTACGATATTGACCGCTGCATATTCCCCCAGTCTGGCCAGGCCATTGTAGACACTCATTGTTGTTACATCCGTGATCAGGTAGTCGGCGTCACTCGGGTTAATCATTACCACCGTCGCAATCTTGCCTTCTTTTGCCCAACTTCGGCGAAGCAGATAACGGTGCTTCTTGTCATCGGAGAAGATGGAATCCATTCTGATATTTGTTTTTTCTGTAATCATACGTATACCTCCTAAAAATAAAAAACTGTAAATATTACCCACAGCAACTATTCCAGAGCTGACCGTTACATCAAATCTACACCTGGAATCATTGCAATAAAAAAGGATCAGCTTCTTATTTCAGAAACTGATCCAACTGTCATTAATTGTTTTGCTTATTCGGATTTTACAAATCATAGAAACGAAAAAGGCACCCAGCAAGTCTTTCCTTGCCAGATGCCTTTCTATAAGTGTTTCAGCCAGTCAATCCTTTGACGTGCTGAATGATAGTGGAGATGAGGGGAATTGAACCCCTGTCCGAAAACCCATCCATAAGAACTTCTCCCATCACAGTCAGTCTTTTGACATTCCCTCGTTACAACGCCGAATGACAGGCTTTGTCCCTCAGTAGCTTCATGAATCTTTTCCTGCCGCAAAGCTTAGGCAGAAAAGTGCCTCACCAAGTCGATGCCGGGATCTTCAGCGGCGAGAAACCGAAGGCCGACAGGCGCCGTTAATTAGGCAGCCAGTACAAAATTATTTTTGTCGTTTCTTTTTAAAAAAGGTTCCAGCTTGATGACGCGGTTCACTGGTCCGCGGATGGCTATCCCTACTTTCAAGACTCCCGTCGAAACCATTGCATCCCCTCGGCAGTGAAATTCTTTTCCGCTTTGGAGTTCCCGTCCCATAGTCGCTTGCGACTGTGCAAGGGAACGGAAGGAAAAGAATGGAACGGTTTTGCTCGCCAGAGCAAAAGCCAACCTCTGTCTTCACCTCGTAGGTAAGAAACATGGCATTTAAACGACAAAATCCTTACAAAGTAAGATTTCTGATTTTAAAATCTTTTTCCGCCTGACGGCGTACATCGTTTTTGGCAATGGTATCTCTCTTATCGTAGAGTTTTTTACCCTTTGCCAGTGCGATGTCGATTTTTACATAACTGCGGTCAAAATATACCTTCAAGGGCATGATGGTATAACCGGCAGCACGTACTTCGTGATCCCATTTGCGGATCTGTACTTTATGCAGCAGCAATCTTCTGGGGCGCAGAGGATCTTTGTTGAAAATATTGCCCTGTTCATAGGGGCTGATGTGCATGTTATAAATGAAGGCTTCTCCATCCTTGATCTGAATGTAGCTTTCCTTCAGACTGCACTTACCCGCACGCAGGCTTTTTACCTCTGTACCAGCCAAAGAAATACCGGCCTGTATGGTTTCTTCGATAAAGTAGTCATGATATGCTTTTTTGTTCTGCGCGATCAGTTTCGTACCCTTCGCCTTTGCCATACCCTTTCACCTTCTTCTTTGCTTTCCTATTACTGCAGAAATAACTATATCATATTATACAGAAAAAATCAAATGACGTTTCCGTTACAAATATTTCCGTCCTTTTACAAAAATCAGCAATTCTTACAGTTTTCTTAAATTCCCATCTTATTCTCCTCAATTCCTGCTCTTTCTGTTATGATAAAATCAAGAGAAAAGTTTGATTCCCACCGAAAGGAGGATTCCTATGACAACTGAAAACACTGCTGTTCTGGCAACATGGCTAAATGACCCCAAAGAGCCTGCCTTTGTACCGCCAAAAGCACCACATCCCTGGCGGCGATATTTTGCCAGAAGCTTCGACTTTGGCCTGATCACCACCTGCTATGAAGTTTTGCTGTGCCTTCTGCTCCATGTCAATTTTCAAGTCTATTTTTCAGAAAGAAATCCATTTCTAGAACTGGTGGATATCTATATCTGCTGGGTTCTGATTTTTCTTCTGGAACCTCTTTTCCTGTCCAGATGGGGCAAAACACCGGGCAAATGGCTTTTCGGCCTTTCCATCCGAAACAAAAACGGCGAACTGCTGACCTTCAAAGAAGCCTTCGACCGTACCTTTGCTGTATTCTGCAAAGGGGAAGGCTTCGCCATTCCCATTTACAATCTTTATCGCAATTATCAGTCCTACAAAACCTGTCGGGACGACGGCGTCATGGAATGGGACGAAAACCTCAGATACGAAGCCAAGCCTTTCCGCTATGCTTCCGTTTTCGGCTATCTGGGCATCACTGCTGTGACACTGGCCCTTTCCGCGGGTGTCACATTCTGGCAGATGACCCCTCCGAACAAAGGGATTCTCACTGTAGACGAATTTATTGAAAACTATAATTACCAGCTGGATTACAATAAAATCGGAGGCGTCATGCGGCTGGAAGAAGACCGCACATGGCTTACAGATGAAGAAATCGATGACGGCAAAAATGTACTCTCCCTGAACTGGTTCATGGGAAATTTTTCCGAGCCTGTTTTCACAGAAAAGGATGGTAAGCTCTCCTCCGTTTCCTTCACCATGGAAAGCACTGAGGAATATCATACTATTTCTGCCCCCGCTGAAAAAACATGGCTGGTCGGCGCGCTCCTGCGTACACAGACTGGACTTTTCTATCCGGAAATCGCAAGGCTGGACGGTACTGTGGTAGAATCCGAATCCCCTGCTAACCATCCATATTCCATCGATTCCGTCATCGAATATATCGAAGAAGTCCCTTTTGATAGTTATGTTATCGAAACAGGAAATATCCGCATTACACAGGAAACAGAAATTTCCAATTATCAGGGAACTTCCGACTATCTATATCCGTCCAAAGTACAGGACGATTGCCATTTTTCCATGATTTTCACCATAGAACAGCTTCCCAAATAAAGGAGGAGACCATGTATTCCATCAAACTTGTCAAAAAAGTATTCCTTATATTCCTATTTATATTTCTCTTCTGGTTTGCGGCCGCTGCCACAGACCTGATCCGTGTCCACAGCTTCGAAAAGCCCATCTTTGCCCACCCCACTGCCACTGCCGATGACGGCGGTTCCGGTACATACAAAGGCTTCGGCTGGCGCATTGAACTGGAAGGAAACTTCATGCCGCAGGATGAATTCCCCGGCGTCACACAATTTGAATATTATCTCGGTGATGACCTGATCTACGCGGCCATTCGAGACTAAAAAAGAACCCTCGAAAGAGGGTTCTTTTCTTTAGTCTTCAAAAACTTCAAAATCATCTTCAAACATAAAGTCGATGGTACCCATCATACGGTCAACCTTTGCAACATAAACCAGCACACGGTCGCCCAGACGATAGGTTTTCTTTGTTCTTTTGCCAAATACCATCATATTTTTATCGTCGAATTCATAGAAGTCATCATCCAGCTGATTCAATGCTACCATACCTTCAATGGTATTGGGCAGTTCCACATAGATGCCCCAGCCTGTTACGCCGGAGATGATACCTTCATAGATCTCGCCCACCTTATCTGCCATATATTCCACTTTTTTCAGAGTATCCGTATCTCTTTCCGCATCCTCCGCTACGCGTTCCTGCTTGGAGCAGTGCTTCGCCCAGTCTGGCATTTTTTTACGATAGTTGGCAGATGCTTTTTCATCCAGCTCGCCGTGAAGCATTTTTTTGATCATGCGATGGATTTCCAGATCGGGATATCTGCGGATAGGGGATGTGAAGTGGCAGTAATACTTCGCCGCCAGACCAAAATGACCGCCGTTTTCCGCTGTATATCTGGCCTGCATCATACTTCTCAGAATGATCCTTGTAATGATGCGTTCTTCATCCTTGCCTTCCGCTTCCCGCAGCACTTTCTGAATTTCTCTGGGATGGATCTCTCCGTCCTTTTTCCGCAGGTGATATCCAAAGCCACGGATGAACTGTTCCATTTTTTCCAGTTTGTCCTCATCAGGCTCCTGATGGCTGCGGTACATAAAGGGCATTTCCTGCCAGAAGGAATTTTCCGCAATGGTTTCGTTGCAGACCAGCATAAATTCCTCGATCATATTTGTGGAAATGCTTCTTTCGTAAGGTTTGATTTCCACAGGTTTTCCGTTTTCATCCAGAATGATCTTGCTTTCAGGCAGATCGAAGTTCACAGAACCGCGTTTTCTTCTCTTTCTGCCCAAAATCTGACGCAGTTCTTCCATTTCTTCCAGCATAGGAAGGATTTCCTGATACTGTGCCAGCAATTCAGGGGTACCGTCTTCCAGAATTTCTCTGACCGCTGTATAAGTCATTCTATAGTTGGAATTGATGACCGTTTCCGCAACGCGGTGCGCCACCACTTCCCCCTTCTGGTCGATTTCCATGATACAGCTTAATGCCAGCCTGTCCACATGAGGATTCAAAGAGCAGATGCCGTTACTCAGTTTATGGGGTAGCATAGGGATCACTCGATCCACCAGATATACGCTGGTGGCTCTGGCATAAGCCTCTTTATCCAGTTCTGTATTTTCACGAACATAGTGGGATACATCGGCAATGTGTACGCCCAGTTCATAATTGCCGTTATCCAGTTTTTTCATGGTCACGGCATCATCCAGATCTTTGGCATCTTCACCGTCGATGGTGATGGTCAGCCAGTCGCGGATATCTTCTCTGCCGATTTTGTCTTCTTCTTTTACTTCTGTTTCCAGATGTTCAATTTCTGCATATACTTCATCGGGGAATTCCACTGCCAGTTCATATCTGCGGATAACAGACAGGATGTCCACACCGGGGTCATTCACATGCCCCAGAATTTCCACTACTTTCCCTTCGGGGTTTCGTCTGTCTTCCCCGTAATCGATGATTTCCACAACAACCTTATGCCCGCTGACCGCACCTTTGGTATGCTCTCTGGAAATAAAAATATCCTTGGCAATTTTCTTGTCATCAGCCACCACAAAGCCGAAGCCCTTGTTGCTTCCTTCGAAGGTACCAACGATACGCTGCTGGCCTCTTTCCAGAATTTTTACGATGACCCCATCGGCCTTTTTCCCTTTTTCCGCCTTATGCAGCACCTTATACAGAACTTTATCCTTCTGCATGGCACCCATGGTTTCGCTGGCGGGAATAAACACATCGTCACCACCTTCATCGGGCGTTACAAAACCAAATCCTCTGGCATGGCCGATAAAAGAACCGGTTGCCATCTGCAGGTCTTTGGGAGAGGCCAGTTTGCCTTTTTTTGTTTCAAAAATATGACCTTCGTCAATGAGCTGCTGCAGCAGTTCTTCAAAAGCAGGTCTGTCCTCTGTCGGCACATCCATCATCACCCGCAGGTCTCTGCGCTTCATAGGAATATATCCGTCACTTTTGATATAAGCAAGGATCCGTTCTTTCCTCGCCTGCATAATATCATTCTGTTCCATAGAGATTCTCCTTGTTTTTTCTTACTTT
>NZ_JBGVHV010000038.1:0-4325 GCF_045122575.1 Anaerotignum sp.
GCATCCAGTTCGCCTTCGATGAATTCGCATACGGTGTGATACAGGTCGGAATAAGATGCGCTGCCTTCTGTCAGGTCTTTGAAGGAATAGGACAGATACAGCACCAGGATCAGGGAATTGATGTCATGCAGGATGCAGGAGAAATATTCTTCGATCTGTTCCAGCACTTCATACATTTCCTTCAGTTCTTCGTAGAATTCGGAAAGTTCTTCATCATTCATCTTATGGGGCAGTACCATACGTTTCTGGCCGATCCATTCTGCCACTTCGGGGAAATATTTGCCGTAAACGGGGTTTTCCTGAGGGCTGCAGAAGCCTTCAAAGGCTTTCAGGGATGCGGCGATGAATTCCTTGCTTTCGCCTGCAAAGGCCGCGGACAGGGACGCCTGCACGTTATCATAGTATTTATCTCTTGTCATATACAGGGGCATACATTTTAAGATCTGACCCATGTAGTTTTTCTGATCCAGAAGGTTTTCTGCGCTTTCCATGAAGGCATGGCAGTCTGCAAAGAAGAGAGACCATTCCACCTGTTTCTGGGAAATACCGTCTTCTTTATATTTGCGCAGGGCAACCTGATCGCTGACCAGAGTGGAGATGACATTCCACTGGGAGAAATAGCTGTAAACGGTTTCGTACATATCCAGCAGGCGTTTTTTCAGACCCATACATTCGTTGAGGGCATCCATGCGGCCGTCTGCATCGCCGTCCAGAATTTCTTCCAGATCCAGCAGGATCTTTGTGATTTCACCTTTCAGTTCTTTGACATCTGCGGGGACTTCGTAGGGCAGAGCCATGTCACCTTTCTGTACATCTTCCATGGTGCTCATGAGCATCAGGAGGAGAGAACCGACAGCCTGCTGATAGATGTAATCTGCAGAGAGATTTTTTATTTTTTCTTCTAATGTGAGTTTGGACACAAGAAGGACTCCTTTCTGAAATCAAAATTTTTCGTACCTTTTATTATAGAATAAAATGGATGAAAGTACAAGAAAATGCTTAGAATAAGCCGCCGCCATCCAGAATGTATTCGTTGCCCTCGGCATCATAGGCTTTGATTTGGGGATTGAAATAGCGAGTGCTCCGAAAATCATTTTTTGCAATGCCGATACCGTTTTCATCAAAATGAACATTTTGTTTTTCTTTATATTTGGAATATTTTTTATATGTCCCCAAGTAGAGACCAGACGGGTATAAGGGGTATCTCCTTTCAGATAGATATCGTATTCGTCGGTATTATCCCCAAGAGGAACTGTGCCTTTTACTATCTGCGTTTTGGGAAAGAGGTTGCCGCAGTATTCCATCCAGTAGCCGTTTTCGAGGGCTTCAAAAACGCAGAAACTGTATAGATAATCAACTTCGAAGACACTGATGATGTCTTTGCCGTAGGTGCGTTCTGCGATGATTTTTGCCGTGTCATATTTTTTGTCGATAGCGGCTTCTCTGCCTTCGATGGTAGTCAGTTCTTTGGCAATTTTTATATCATGTTGTGTGGGTTGTGGGATATCGGGTGTTTTTTTATGAATCAATTGGGAAGATAGTAGTGCAAGAATGATAACGAATGTGCTGGCAATAAAACGGCTGCGATATCTGGTAAGCATTTCTTTTCTGATCTCTCTTTGCCGCAATATTTCTTCTCTCTCGGAAAATTTCATTTTATCCCTCCAATCATCTGGAACTTTTTTATATCATACCAAACAAGAAGGTGTTTTTCAATGAAGGTTATGATAAAATAAGGGAGAGGTGAAAATATGAAATACGGAAAAATGGTCGAAGCCAAATTCCTGCGCAGAATCAACCGGTTCACTGCTTTTGTGGAACTGGATGGGCGGGAAGAAATGGTACACGTAAAAAATACAGGCAGATGCAAAGAACTTTTGCTGGAAGGGGCGCGGGTTTTTCTGGAGGAAGCGGACAAAGAGGGGAGAAAGACAAAATATTCCCTGATTGCCGTTTATAAAGGGGATGTGCTGGTAAATATGGATTCGCAGGCGCCGAACCAGATGGCAGCAGAGGCACTGGCAGAAGGGAAAATAGCAGAAATCGGGGGAGTAGATTTTCTGAAGCGGGAAGTGAAATTTGAAAATTCCCGTTTTGATCTTTTTTATCATAAGGGAGAAAAGAAGGGGTTTATCGAGGTAAAAGGGGTCACTTTGGAGGAAAACGGCATTGCAAAATTTCCTGATGCGCCAACAGAGAGAGGGGCAAAGCATCTGAGAGAACTCATCCAAGCGAAGAAAGAAGGGTATGAAGCGGCAGTGCTGTTTGTGATCCAGATGAAAGGGGTAAGAGAATTCAAACCCAATGAAGAACGGGATAAACATTTTACAGAAGCCCTGCGGGAAGCGGCTGCAGTCGGTGTGGATATTCTGGCCTATGACTGCCGGGTGGAAGTGGGAAATGTCGAGATAGAAAATAAAATACCTGTCACATTGCAATAAAAAACAGGGAGGGCAATTCCGAAGAAAAGTCCTCCCTGCTTTTTTATTGTCAGAAAGATTTGGGATCAGATCAGATTTCCCATTTTGCACCCATCAGTTTTACAAATTCTCTTGTTACTGCGGAGTCGCCGGGCCATGCGGGAGCGGTTACCAGATTGCCGTCTACAACGGCTTCGTTTACTTCAACGGGAACATATTCGCCGCCTGCTAATGTGATATCGGGACCAACTGCGGGATATGCAGTTGCTTTTCTGCCTTTCAGTACGTTTGCTGCTGTCAGGATCTGAGGGCCGTGGCAGATTGCAGCTACGGGTTTGTTTGCCGCAAAGAATTCCTGTACGATTTCGATCACTCTGGGTGTCAGTCTCAGATATTCGGGAGAACGGCCGCCTGTGATGAACAGACCTTCGTAATCAGCTACGTTTACAGCATCGAAATCTGCTGTCAGAGCGAAGTTGTGACCTCTTTTTTCGGAATAGGTCTGTTCGCCTTCAAAGTCATGGATTGCGGTACGGATCACGTCGCCGGCTTTTTTGTCGGGACATACAGCATCAACCTGATAACCCAGCATTTCCATCGCCTGGAAAGGTACCATTGTTTCATAATCTTCTGTAAAATCGCCTGCTAACATAAGAACTTTCTTTGCCATACACAATTCCTCCTTTGATATGTAAAAGTCGCAGCCCCCAAAACAAAGCGGCTGAAGAAAATTACAATGTTTTTTTACAAGAATATTATAGCGCTGTTCCTTGAAAAATACAAGAAAAAATTCATAGAAAATCGGTGGATTTATTTTTGGAAAAAAGAAAGGCACTCCAAATGGAGTGCCTCAGATTTTTGCTGTCTGATTATTTTAAGATCACATTGTGGAATGTTTTCTTACCTTTCTGTACCAGCAGTTTGCCGTCTGTGAACAGGTCTGCTGTTACTTTGAAGTCAACGTCTGTGACAGGTTTTTCTGCAACTTTTACGCCGCCCTGCTGTACAGCACGTCTGCCTTCGGAACGGGAAGGAACTACTTTGATCGTTGTCAGCAGTGTCAGGATATCCATACCATCTGCCAGATCAGCTGCAGCGATTTCTGTGGAAGGAGCATCTGCTGTTGCAGCGCCTTTGCCGAACAGTGCTTTTGCCGCTTCCTGTGCTTTTGTTGCTTCTGCTTCTCCGTGAACGATCTTTGTCAGTTCGAAAGCCAGGATTTCTTTTGCTTTGTTGATTTCTGCACCTTCCAGAGCGCCCAGACGACGAACTTCATCCATGGGCAGGAATGTCAGCAGAGCCAGACATTTTTCAACGTCTTTATCGCCAACGTTTCTCCAGTACTGGTAGAAATCGTAAGGTGTTGTTTTTTCGGGATCCAGCCATACAGCGCCGGAAACTGTTTTACCCATTTTTACGCCTTCGGAGTTTGTCAGCAGTTTGAATGTCATACCGTAAGCGGACTTCTGGGATTTACGACGGATCAGTTCAACACCGGCGATGATGTTGGACCACTGGTCGTTACCGCCCATCTGCAGAGAGCAGTTGTATCTCTGATTCAGTTCGTAGAAGTCGTAACCCTGCATGATCATGTAGTTGAATTCCAGGAAGGACAGACCGGCTTCTTTTTCCATTCTTGTTTTGAAGCAGTCGGCAGCCAGCATTCTGTTTACGGAGAAATGTACGCCCACATCACGCAGGAATTCGATGTAGTTCAGGTTTCTCAGCCAGTCGCCGTTGTTTACGATGATCGCACCGCCTTCGCCTTCGTTGAAGTCGATGAAACGAGACAGCTGGTTTTTGATGCATGCTACGTTGTGGTCGATGGTTTCTACTGTCATCATTTTACGCATGTCAGCTTTGCCGGAGGGGTCACCGATCATTGCTGTACCGCCGCCTACCAGA
>NZ_JBGVHV010000039.1:0-17936 GCF_045122575.1 Anaerotignum sp.
GGGCCGCTGGAAACGATCTGGGTCGCCACCCCGTCGAACTGCTCTCTGGCAGGGAAATAATATTCGCTGATCTGCGCTTTTCCCTTTTTCGATGTAAAATTCCAGTCCTTGATAAAACGCATCTGCATCTGATCCACGGCATCGCCCTGAAACCGCAGATGGGTATCTCTCCAGGGGCCATATCGCTTGGTGATGCCCAGATATTCATCCCCCACGTTAAAACCGCCGATATAGCCGATTTTGCCGTCGATGATAGCCAGTTTACGGTGGTTGCGGTAATTCAAACGCACGATGAAACGAGGCAGAAAGGCCGCCGTATAGCCGCCGGCTTCCCGCAGGTTATCAAAGAAATAGGAAGGCAGAAGGGAATTACCAATGCCGTCATACAGCACGCGGACTTCCACACCCTCCGCCGCCTTTTTTGTCAGTTCTTCCACCAGACGGGCGCCCAGCTCATCTCCCCGCCAGATATAATATTCCAGATGGATATGCTTTTTGGCATTACGGATATCTTCGATCAGCGCATCGAATTTATCCTGTCCGTTATTAAAATAATCAATCTTATTATTAAAGGTCAGCCAGCTGCCGCTGTTCAGGTGCATATGGATCAGATCTGTCACATAGGTATTGTCTACCAGATGCTCATGATTGCGGATAAGCTGTTTCTGTTCCCTGTTTTTCCGCACCGATTCCACATCGTTATGGTAAACAGAGCGGTCATATTCTTCCTTTTTCAGAAACATTTTCTCTCGCCTGCTGTTGCGCCCGAAAACCATATAGATAAAGAAGCCCAGCACCGGAACAAACAGCAGAACCAGCAGCCAAGCCCATGTGCTGGAGGGATTTCTGCGTTCAAAGAACACGATCAGCCCTGACAGGATAATATTACCCACCAGAATGATCAATCCGATCAAGATCAGCCCGTTGAGAAAACTGTCTGCCATATCCCTCCTCCTTTCTTCTGTACAAAAAACAAAATTTTCTTCATTTTTTTAGTATACCCCCATTAAAAGGCCGTTGCAACCGCCCTTTTTATGAAAAAAATCGAAAAAAATCATTATTTTCCCTTCCCTAAATGGAAAATCGATGGTAAAATAGTTTGACGTGAAAAAATATCTGTGGAACACTCTGTTTTACACGCTTTTATAAAGGAGGAACTATTTTGAACGCTTCTGATATTATGATCATCATCATTGTCCTGCTGGCAATCGGCATTTTCTTCGCTTACCGCATGAACAGAAAGGCGATGGGCCAGATGATTCAGGCACAGGATTTCATCGACGCAAACCGTCAGACTGTACAGATCTTCGTGATCGACAAGAGAAATGAAAAACCTTCCGCATCCAACATGCCCAAAGCAGTTTTTGATCAGCTGCCCAAAAAGGCAAAAGCGAAAAAAGCTTTCCTGGTACGCGCTAAGGTTGGTCCCCAGATCGTTACACTGATGTGTGACAAACCCGTATACAACGTAATGCCCGTAAAGAAAAACGTAAAAGTAGAACTGGCAGGCATGTACATCGTTGGTATCACAGGCATGAACCTGGAAGACAAAAAGAAAAAAACTTTTGGCGAAAAAATCGCTGCAAGCGCAACTCGCACAATGCAGAAAGAATCCAAAAAAGCAAAAGAAAAAGCAAACAAATAAAAAAATTTGCAGCCCATCCTTTCGGATGGGTTTTTTCTTTCCTTTTATATTCCCCTTTTTTCCCTGTATCCGTTGACAGAAACGGAGAAACTATAGTAGAATATTTTTTATTAGGAAAACAGCTATGAAAAGGAGAGTACGTGATCTCCTTCTGCTGACAGAGAGCCCCGGCAGCTGGAAAGGGGCGCAGAAGAATCACCGAAGATGGCCTTGGAGCTTCGCACCAAATGTCTGCACAGATACTAGGCTGCGGCGGGTTCTCCCGTTACAGAGATGGAGTAAATTTCATTTACTCGCCGAGGTTTTTTCCGCGAGGGAAAAACGAAGTTAGGTGGTAACACGGCAAATATGTCCGTCCTTTCGCAAGAGAGGGCGGACTTTTTAAGTTTACAGACAAAGGAGAGATTATCGTGGCAAAAGAAAAATTCTATATTACCACACCCATTTACTACCCCAGTGATAAACTGCACATCGGTCATTCCTACTGCACAGTAGCAACTGACACAATGGCTCGTTACAAAAGACTGCGCGGCTATGACGTTATGTTCCTGACAGGTACAGACGAACACGGCCAGAAAATCGAAAGAATCGCAAACGGCCAGGGCATGACACCCAAGGAATACACAGACAAGGTTGTAGCAGGCATCAAAGACCTGTGGAAACTGATGGAAATTTCCTACGACAGATTCATCCGTACTACAGACGATTACCACATTGCCGCTGTACAGAAAATCTTCAAAGCGCTGTATGACAAAGGCGATATCTACAAATCTTCCTACGAAGGCTGGTACTGCACACCCTGTGAATCCTTCTTCACAGAAACACAGCTGAAAGACGGCAAATGCCCCGACTGCGGCCGTGACGTTGAACTGCTGAAAGAAGAAAGCTACTTCTTCAGACTTTCCAAATACGGCGACAGAATCATCAAATATTATGAAGAAAATCCTGAATTCCTGCAGCCCAACACACGTCAGAACGAAATGATCGCAAACTTCCTGAAACCCGGTCTGGAAGATCTGTGTGTTTCCCGTACATCCTTCAAATGGGGCGTACCTGTAGACTTCGATCCCAATCATATCGTATATGTATGGATCGACGCACTGTCCAACTACGTAACAGCGATGGGCTGGGGTACAGATCACGATGAAGACTACCAGAAATACTGGCCAGCAGATGTTCACGTTGTAGGTAAGGAAATCGTTCGTTTCCACGCAATCATCTGGCCCGCAATGCTGATGGCTATGGATATGCCTCTGCCTAAAAAAGTATTCGGTCACGGCTGGCTGGTTATCAACGGCGGCAAAATGTCCAAATCCGTGGGTAACGTAGTTGACCCCGTTGTTCTGTGCGAAAAATACGGCGTAGATGCCATCCGTTACTTCCTGCTGAGAGAAATCGCTTTCGGTCAGGACGGCAACTTCACAAACGAATCCCTGATCCAGAGAATCAACTCCGACCTGGCAAACGACCTGGGTAACCTGGTTTCCAGAACATGCGGTATGATCGAAAAATACTTCGGCGGCAAACTGCCCGCAGACAGAGTGGAATCCGAATTCGATGCAGACCTGAAAGCAATGGCAGCATCCGTGATCCCCGTTGTGGAAGACAAAATGGATAACATGCTGTTCTCCGACGCTCTGGTTGAAATCTGGAACCTGATCCGCAGAACAAACAAATATATCGACGAAACACAGCCTTGGGTACTGTGCAAAGATGAAGCGAAAAAAGGCGAACTGGCAAACGCACTGTACAACGTTGCAGAAGCGATCCGTATCGTTTCCATCCTGATCCAGCCCTTCATGCCTCTGACTCCCGCAAAAATCTGGGAACAGCTGAACATTCCCGCAGAAGCAACAGAATGGGAAACAACAAAAACATGGGGTGTTCTGCCTGCTGAACTGGCTGTTCAGAAAGGTGAAACACTGTTCCCTCGTATCGATATGAAAAAAGAACTGGCTGAACTGGAAGCTGCAATCAAAGCATCTCAGGCAACATCCATCGCAAACCAGCCTAAAAAAGAAGAAGAACCTAAGAAAGAAGAAGCGAAAGCTCCTGCTCACGAAGAACCCGAATATCCCGCAGAAATCTCCATCGATGACTTCTGCAAGGTTCAGCTGAAAGTGGGCGAAGTAATCGAATCCAACGAAGTTCCCAAATCCAAAAAACTGCTGAGAAACGTAGTAAAATTCGGTGACGAAGAAAGAGTGATCTTCTCCGGCATCAAAGGCAGCTATGCCCCCGGCGAACTGGTTGGCAAACGCGTAGTAGTTGCTTACAATCTGGCTCCCAGAAAAATGATGGGCGAAATCAGCCAGGGTATGATCCTGTGTGCAGAAGACAGCGACGGCAAACTGTCTATCCTGACAACACTGGACGAAAACTTTGAAAGCGGCAGCGCAATCAGCTAATATGAAATATTTTGAATCCCACGCTCATTACGACGACAAGAGATTCAGAGAAGATAGAGAGGAGCTCCTTCGGGAGCTTCTCCCTGCTTGTGGGGTAAGTCATATCATCAATATCGGCTGCGACGTAAAAAGCTCTGAAATGAGCGTACGTATGGCTGATAAATATGACTACATCTACGCTGCCGTCGGCGTACATCCCCATGAACTCTACGATATGTCCTCTCAGACCATCGATAAGCTGAGAAAACTGAGCGAACATAAAAAAGTGGTTGCCATCGGCGAGATCGGTCTGGATTATTACTATGACACTCACCCCCGCGAATTCCAGCGTTTCTGGTTCATCCAGCAGCTGCGTCTGGCGGAGGAAACAGGTCTTCCCGTTGTGATCCATTCCCGCGAAGCGTCTCAGGATACCTTCGATATCATCGAACGCTCCAAGGTGCGCCGCGGTTCCATCCACTGCTACTCCGGTTCTGCGGAAATGGCAAAGGAATATGTGAAGATGGGCTTCCACATCGGTGTAGGCGGTGTTGTCACCTTCCCCAATGCAAAAAAACTGGTGGAAGTGGTGGAAGCAATCCCTCTGGAAAGCATCCTGATCGAAACCGACTGCCCTTATCTTTCCCCCGTACCAAACAGGGGAAAACGAAACGATTCCAGGAATTTAAAACATATTGTAGACAAAATTGCTGAAATCAAAGGCGTAACTCCCGAAAAAGTAGCCGAAATTACCAAAAACAATGCAGAGACCTTATTTTTGAAGTAACAAAAAGCTGTAAAATCGTAATTTTTGTATACAAAATTTTGAAGAAATAGTACCAAGTTTTTAAAAAAGGTTGCGTAATTGTTACAAATGTGTTAATATATTGACTGTAGAAAGAATAAAGATGTATCAGAACGATATGTCTTTATTTTTTGCAGTCAAATTTTGAAAGCGTAAACATTATGCGGAAGTGACGACTCCCCGTGTAAATACGACTGCGACTGTCCCCCATTCAGGGACAGGGAAAAGGCATAAAATCTAATGTCTATCATGTAATAACGACAGGAGCGAAATCCCCTGCTTTCCCACTCACAAGGCAGTACGGCTCGTTCAAGGAGGTAAAAATGAAAACACATCTTAGAGTATTTGCTATCGTAGTATTTATATTGGTAATCGGCTGCGGAACAGCATCTGCTTACAGCAAAGCGAATATGCAATCAGTAGTAATCAACATCGACGGTGCTCCCAGAATGGTATCCACAGATAAGGAAACTGTGGGCGAGCTGCTGGAAGATATGGAAAACACAATCGACACAGACTATATTTTGAATGACGCCAAAGAAAGCGATCCCATCGAAGCGATGATGACTCTTTCTCTGACATCTGTCACAGAAAAAACAGTGGCAGAAACAAAGGAAATCCCCTTCAAAACCATCGAACGTGCCAACCCTAAAATGGAAATGGGCAAAAAGAAAGTGGTACAGGAAGGTCAGAACGGCGTTTCTTCCATCATCAGCAAAGAAGTTTACCACGGCAGCAAACTGATCGAAACAAAGTTTGTAGAAGAAAAGGTAACAACACCTGTACAGCACAAAATCGTAGAATACGGCACAACAGGCATGGTTGACGGCCACGCTTACACAAAACAGATCAACGCAAAGGTAACTGCCTACACACCCTATGACGCAGGCTGCAACGGCATCACAGCTTCCGGCACAGCAGCGAAAAAAGGCGTGATCGCAGTAGACCCCAGAGTGATCCCCCTGGGTACAAAGGTTTACATCCCCGGTTACGGCGTAGCAGTGGCACAGGACACAGGCGGTGCTATCAAAGGCAACCGCATTGATGTTTGCTATGCAACAAAAGGCGAAGCATTCGCTTGGGGCGTAAGAAACGTTCCCGTATATATCCTGCAATAAAAAAAGACCACCAGACGGTGGTCTTTTTTGTTTGCTCCGATCTCATCGTGCATTTACTTTCCCCGAAAGCATTTCCACATCCACGCGCACTACGCCTGTGATGTCCATTTTCGGCAGGATATAATCATCGGAGTCCTTGAAGGATGCAGGGGCGTATTTTTCAGCGATCAGCTGCAGGGCATGGTATTTTTCCTCCCTGTTCTCAACGATGCTCGCAATACCTTCCGCCACAACACTTTCATAGCGGTGGGTATACTTTTCCTCATCCACATAAGTATTCGCTGTAAAATTCATGCAGACTTTATTGTTTTCCCTGATATTGTCCAGTTTTCTGCCCACATCAGCGGCACAGTGGAAATAGACTTTATCTCCATCCACCACATGGGAAACAGCAATGCCATAGGGCTGCCCTTCTTTGTCAGCGGTGATAAAAATACCGTATTCCGCTTTTTCCATGATCTCTCTGGCTCTTTCTTCGGAAACCAGTCTGTCCTGTCTTCTCATTGGTCTGCCTGCTTTCATACAGATCCCTCCCATCTGCTCTCAGTCTAGCATAAAAACAGACCGCTAAAAAGAGTAGCATCCCTATTTTTTGAGAAAATATCTCTATGGGGCGGCACCACAGTTTCGTTGACTTATGTCAGAAAAAAGACTATACTTTATGCTGCAGGAGTTTTCTCCGACTAACCGAAAAATAACGGAGGTGTTCCGATTTGAAACAGAAATTCGACGTGACGGGGATGACCTGTTCCGCCTGCTCTGCCCATGTGGAAAAAGCAGTGGGGAAACTGGAAGGCATCGACTCCGTCAGCGTAAATCTTTTGCAGAACAGTATGGTGGTGGAATATGACGAAGCTTCCCTCACCACAGACGATATCATCAACGCCGTTAGAAGCGGCGGTTACGACGCAAACCTGCAGGGTGCAAAAACCGCAGCAGAACCGCCCAAAAACGTGGCTTTGGAGGAAATGAAGACCATGAAACACCGTCTGCTCTCCTCCTTCTGCTTCCTCATCCCCCTGTTTTATATTTCCATGGGGCATATGATAGGCGCTCCTCTGCCTGCCATCCTGACAGGTCACGAAAACATCATGGTTTTCGCCCTGACCCAGCTCTTGCTGGCAACGCCCGTCCTCATCATCAATAAGAAATTCTTCGTAGTCGGCTTTCAGGCACTGGCCAACAGAGCCCCTAACATGGACTCTCTGGTTGCCCTCGGCTCCGCGGCGTCTTATCTTTACAGTATTTTTGCCATCTATGCCATGGGCTATCATTTAGGTCATGGTGATCTGGAAATGGCGCACCATTATGGCATGGAGCTGTATCTGGAAGGGGCGGCCATGATTTTGACCCTCATCACCGTCGGAAAATACATGGAGACCCGCTCCAAGGGAAAAACCTCCGAAGCCATCGGCAAACTGATGGATCTGGCGCCGAAAACAGCAACCGTCCTCCGCAACAGCAGGGAAACAGAGATCCCCGTGGAACAGGTGGTTGTTGGGGATATCGTTGTGGTACGTCCCGGCCAGTCCATCCCCGTGGACGGCAGGATCATCGAGGGCTTTTCCGTCGTAGATGAAAGCGCCATCACCGGGGAATCCATTCCCGTGGACAAACAGACCGGCGACACCGTCATCGGTGCAACGGTGAATAAGACAGGCTTCTTTAAAATGGAAGCCACACGCATCGGCAGTAACACCACATTATCTCAGATCATCTGTCTGGTAGAGGAAGCTTCCGCTTCCAAAGCCCCTATCGCCAAACTGGCAGATACCGTCAGCGGTATTTTCGTGCCCGTGGTCATTACCATCGCCATCCTCGCAACGGTGACATGGATGTTTGTGGGTCAGCCCTTCTCCTTCGCATTGTCCATCGGCATTGCCGTTCTTGTCATTTCCTGCCCCTGTGCCTTGGGTCTGGCCACACCGACCGCCATCATGGTGGGCACAGGCAAGGGTGCAGAATACGGTATTCTGGTGAAATCTGCAGAAAGTCTGGAAATCGCCCATAAAATCGACACGGTCGTTCTGGATAAAACAGGCACCTTGACAGAAGGACATCCCGTGGTCACAGATGTATTGCCCGCCCCCGGCGTTCTGCGCAATCCTTTCCTCAGAATGGCGGCTTCCATGGAGTCATTATCCGAACATCCATTGGCGGCAGCCATCGTAAATCACGCAAAGGAAAAAGAAATCAGCCTGCAGGCTGCGGAAAATCTTCTGGCAACAGCCGGTCAGGGCATTGAAGCCGATGTGAACGGCAAGCATATTCTGGGCGGCAATCTGAACATGATGCAGCAAAGGAACATTGACCTGAAGGGCTTCGAAGAAACAGCCATCCGTCTGGCAGAGGAAGGGAAAACGCCCCTGTTCTTCGCGGAAGGCGAAAAATTCCTCGGCGTGCTGGGGCTTGCGGATACATTGAAGCCTACCAGCAAAGACGCAGTGGATGCCTTTCATCAAATGGGCATTGACGTCATCATGCTGACAGGGGATAATAAACGTACGGCAAATGCCATGGCAGAAAAACTGGGCATCGCAGCCATTGCGGAGGTTTTGCCCCAGGATAAGGAAATGGAAGTGCGCCGTCTGCAGGAAGGGGGCAAAAAAGTTGCCATGATCGGCGACGGCATCAACGACGCCCCTGCCCTGACCCGTGCAGACGTAGGCATCGCCATTGGCGCAGGCACGGACGTTGCCATGGAATCCGCCGATATCGTGCTGATGAAGAGCGACCTGATGGATGCGGTGACGGCAGTACAGCTGAGCCACGCCACTATCCGAAATATCAAACAGAACCTGTTCTGGGCGTTCTTCTATAACGTATGCGGCATCCCGCTGGCGGCAGGTCTGTTCTATACGGCTTTCGGATGGAAGCTGAACCCTATGTTTGCAGCAGCAGCCATGAGCTGCAGCTCTTTCTTCGTGGTCAGCAACGCCCTGCGGCTGAAACTGTTCAAGCCAGCACATACTGCTGTGAAACCGGCAGAAGAAAAGAAGGAAAACGAAAATATTCCGGTTAAGGAGGAAATTATGATGAAAAAAACACTGAAAATCGAAGGTATGATGTGCCACCACTGCACAGGCAGAGTAGACAAAGTGCTGAATGAAATGGACGGCGTAAAAGCAACGGTTTCTCTGGAAGACAAATCCGCAGAAGTGGAACTGTCCAAAGAAATCAGCGACGAAGAACTGGTGAAAGTTATCACAGAAGCAGGCTACGAAGTGGTAGATATCATTTAATTTCGTAGGGCTCTGCCCTACAACCCAGCAGGGAAATCATTTCCCTGCACCCTGATTTGCAAAAACATTCGTTTTTGCCATGCTGAAGGCAAAATAGAGTTTGGATCAAAGCTTTTTAAAGGTTTGCGGAGCGCGAGGCTGGCCTCGCAAATATTTCCCCAAGCGTGTTTTTGAAGGAGTTTGAGGATTGTCAAGCATCTTCCCTTCGGGAAGACGGCTTCGCCGCCTCCTTTATCTTGGCGGTGCTCACATTTCACAAGTGAAAAAAGTTTCCTCATAGAAAAAGAGATGCTGACAAAAGTCAACATCTCTTTTTTATTTCCTTATCTATGGCTTTCCAGATAACCGCTCAGGAGAGCCTCCAGTTCCGCCATATTTTCCGCATAATTCAGTTTGCCGCGCAGTTCCGCCGCACCGGGCATGCCTTTCATATACCACGCCATGTGCTTCCGCATTTCACGCACACCGATATATTCGCCTTTATAATCGATCAGCATCTGCGCATGACGCAGGGCTTTTTCCACTCGTTCTTCCCCTGTGGGTTCGGGCAGCAGTTCGCCTGTTTCCAGATAATGCAGGATCCGTTTGAAGATCCAGGGGTTCCCCTGGGCGCCGCGGCCTACCATAATAGCATCACAGCCCGTATGCTCAAACAGATTTTTCGCATCCTGAGGAGTAAATACGTCACCATTGCCGATGACAGGGATATTGACCGCAGCCTTTACCTGTTTGATGATATCCCAGTCCGCCTTGCCGCTGTAATACTGTTCTCTGGTTCTGCCATGCACCGCCACCGCAGATGCACCGTTGGCCTCCGCGATCTTTGCGATTTCCACCGCATTGATATGGTCATCATCAAACCCCTTACGGAATTTGATGGTCACAGGCTTGGACTGGCTTTCCACTAGAGATTTTACGATTTTCCCTACCAGCTCGGGTGTTTTCATCAGGCAGGAGCCTTCGCCGTTTTTTACGATCTTGGGCGCAGGGCAGCCCATATTCACGTCGATGATATCGATAGGATATGTCTCGATCTTTTTCGCCATAGCCCCCAGAATTTCGGGATCGGAGCCAAAAAGCTGTACCGCTACGGGGCGTTCCTTAGGGTCGATCTCCAGAAGTTCTGTTGTATTTTTGTTATCGTATAAAATGCCTTTGGCACTGACCATTTCAGAATATACCAGTCCGCAGCCCATTTCCTTGCAGAGGATACGGAAGGGCAGGTCTGTGACCCCGGCCATCGGCGCCAGAAAAACGTTATTTTCTAATTCCAGATTACCAATTTTCATAAATTACCTCCTTTTTCTTGGGACGCTGTCCCAAACCCTGACAGGGGAATGATTCCCTTGTACCCCCGTTTGCAAAAACTACCGTTTTTGCGCCGCAGGCAAATAAAAGTTTTTGGCTCACTTTTTTCAAAAAGTGAGTGGGAGTTTGAGGGCAACGCCCTCATAAAGTTCCTGCAAGCAGGTTTTTGAAGGGGGTATGGGGGAACTTTTCCCAAGAAAAAAAAGTTCCCCCTATTCTCCTCAAAAGAAAACAGGCATAACTGCCTGTTCTATTTTATTTATTCTTTTCGTACAGGATCCGCAGGCCTTTCAATGTCAGCACAGGATCCAGCACATCAAAAATTTCATTGTTGGGGTCGATGACCTTTGCCAGACCGCCTGTGGCAATGACCTTCATATCCGGCAGATTCAGCTGTTCCCGCAATGTCTGAATGATATATTTCGTCTGACCGATATGACCCAGCACCAGACCTGCCTGTAGGCTGTCCACCGTATTCTTCGCAATGATAGACTTTGGTGTCTTGATCTCGATCTTTGGCAGCTGTGCCGCCTTCTGATACAGGGCATCGGCGCAGGAAGCGATCCCGGGTGTGATAAACCCTGTGATAAATTCGTTCTTTTCATTGATCACATCAAAGGTATTGGCTGTGCCATAGTCAATCACAATGGCAGGGCCGCCGTAAATTTCATTGGCTGCCACCAGATCCACGATACGATCGGCACCGACGGATTTCGGGTCATCCCGTTTGACCACGATGCCTGTTTTCATCCCCACGCTTACGATCATTGGCTCAATATTAAAATATTTGCGGATCCCCTGAGTCAGGGAATACATGATATCCGGCACAACGGAAGAGATGATGACCGCTTCCACCGCTTTCACATCCACCCCTGCTGCATCAAACAGCCCATGGATGAAAATGCCTGTTTCGTCGGCGGTGCGATTGCTGCCGGTTGTCATTCGCCAGCAGTTGACCAGTTCCTCTCCATCATACAAGCCTAAAACAAAGTTGGTGTTCCCAACGTCGATTACCAAAAGCATCTGCTTTCCTCCTATTTAACGGCGACCTTTATTCTTTTCATAGATCAGGCGCAGGCCCTTCAATGCAAGAACAGGGTCGTAAACATCAAAAATACCTTTTTTCTCTTCATGGATCACTCTGCCCAGACCGCCCGTGGCAATGACCTTCATATCGGGACAGGCAAAGTGCTTTCTGATCTCATCGATAATATGCTGTGCTTCGCCGATATGGCCAAACACCAGTCCTGCCTGCATGCTTTCCACCGTATTTTTTGTGATGGCGCTGCCGGGGCTGACGATCTCAAATTTCGGCAGGTTCGCCGCCTTCTGATACAGGGCATCGGCGCAGGTCTGCAGCCCGGGTGCCGTGATCCCTGTCAGGAACTCACCCTTTTCGCTGACCACATCAAAGGTGGTCGCTGTGCTGTAGTCCACCACGATGGCAGGGCCGCCATAAATTTCATAGGCCGCCACCAGATTGACGATACGGTCGGTACCCATTTCCTTGGGATTTTCCATGCGCAGGTTAATGCCCGTTTTGATGCCGGCACGCACCACGATCGGGTCTTTCTGCAGGAATTTTTTGATGCCGTTTAATGTGGAATACATCACATTTGGCACAACGGAAGAAACAATGACTGCTTCAATATCCCTGACGGAAACATCGGAATATTCAAACAGATTGCGGATCATTAAACCTGTTTCATCGGCAGTACGTCCGCTCTGGGTAGAGAGACGCCAGTTTGCGATCAGCTTGTCTCCGTCGAAGACGCCAAAAACCATATTTGTATTGCCCACATCGATTACCAATAACATAAGCCTTCTCCTATTCGGGATAATATATGGAAAACGCACTGCGTCTTCTCATTGGAAACGGCGCAAGAACATCCTGCGCCGCATGTATTATCTTATTTATGTATTACCATAAAGCAGGGATCACAAACCTCCGCTTTATACTACTTTTTTGTACAGTGTTCTGCTGACCGCTTTGGAAACCACACCGCCTGCGATACAGCTTGCGGGCCATTCCAGCATACCATTCACACCAACGAACATCACAACAAACAGGAAGGGATTTACACCGCCGAATGCTGTGTTGAAACCCTGAATATATTCTGTATTCCAGAACAGCAGGATCAATGTTGCCATAAAGAAAACCGTATTCAGGAAAGCGGCAAAGAAACCGCCTACAAAGAAACTTACTGTTTTCTTCTTATCCAACTTGGATACAATCAGGAAGATCACACCTGTCAGGAAACCCATCAGCATTCTGGTGGGGATACACAGCAGGAATGTGTTTACAGGACTGATATTGAACAGTGTTGCACTGAATACAGATGTACCTGTTACCGCCTGATAAAAACTTGTCGCACCAAAGACGAGGCCCAGCCATGCACCCGCTCTGGGACCCATCAGCATAGCACCAATCCCTACAGGGATCATCATCAGAGAAATATCCACACCCAGTGTATGGAAATATCCCAGTGGAGTAAATGCCATCAACAGCAGGATCCCTGTCAGAAGACCCAGAGTTGTCAGGTCTTTGACACTCATTTTTTTCTTCTTGCTAACTGTTTCTGCTTTCACTGCAGATGTCACTACATTTGTTTCTGCTTCGCTCATTTTGTAATAACTCCTTTCATTCTCATTCTTACCTTTCGCCTCCAGTGCTCCCATTCGCAATCCCATCAGGATTACTCATGTGTGCAGCCGGCAAATGTCTCTGCGTTTGTGCAAGCAAGCTTGCCAAACACATAGCCGCTTTCCGGCTTGGCTTTCAAGATATAAGATGACTTGGATAGAATAATGTTGTCCATTGCGCTGTCCTTTTGGAGGGTGTGTGGTATACCTGCCCACTTCTGCGGGTCAGGCTATCGGTTTCCCATAATTCCGCCATTCTTACGCAATCACATACATTATAACAAGAAATGCAAAGATTACAATATTTTTTTATGATTTTTTGTTAAAAAAGCCACGAATTTACAGGGTTTTTCCCTCTTCTGCCGCTCTGCGCTGCAGTTCCATCTTCGCCAGTTCGCCTTCTTTTGTGCAGAAGATTACATACCACAGTTCCATGGCACGGAACAGTTCCAGTTCTTCTTTCTGCAGACGTTTGATTTCCAGCTCTGCACCGATATCATCAAAGTCGAAATCGCCTTCGTGTTTCACTGTTTCGAAATATACATCGCCGTTATCATCAAAACCAACCATGAACGTGCAATTTAGTTTTTCCGCCATCATAATGCAGATCTTCTTCAGATCTTCCTTGATGGCGTCGGGCAGGAATTTGAATTCCTCTTCCATAAAATATTTCTGTTCTTTATTATTGGCTGCTGCCAGTACTTTTCTTGCCATTATTCCTTCTCCTCTCCTCGGATAGATACTTCGCCGGAGAAAACCACTTCCTCCGCTCCGTTATCCTTTCTTTTTACGATCAGTTCCCCTTCGGGGGTAATATCCAAAGCCGTAGCCAGATAGGTTTCCCTGCCGATGACACGGACTTCTTTTCCCATATTCAGGCACTTTGCGCGGTATCTTTTCTGAAAAGGCGCAAACACACCGCCCTTTTCCAGAAATTCTTCGTATAATCCCTCAAATCGCTTCATCACACATCCCACGATCTCTGCACGGTCAAATCCCCTGCCGCTTTCCAGATACAGGGAGGTGGCAATTTCCTGCAGGTCTTGGGGAAATGCCTTTGTGTTCACATTGATGCCCATGCCTACGGTCACGGAATGGATCTGTTCCATATCACAATCCATTTCTGTCAGGATGCCTACCAGTTTTTTTCCGTTCAGCAGGATATCATTGGGCCACTTGATGCCTGCTTCCATACCTGTCACATCTTCGATGGCTTCCACCAGCGCGATCCCTGCCAGAAGGGTCAGCACCGATGCCTGTGTTGGCGGGATGTCGGGTCTGAGGAGCAGACTCATCCAGACGCCGCTTTCTGCCGGTGCCTGCCATGCCCGTCCCCTTCTGCCGCGAGCCGCCGTCTGCATTTCCGCCACAGCCAAGGTTCCTTCTGGAGCGCCTTCCAGCGCCAGTTCCCGAATACGGTCATTGGTGGTATCCGTTTCAGGATAAAAATACAGGGGCTGTCCCATTTTTTCTGTTTTTATGGCATTTTCCAATGCCTGTCTGTTATATGCGTGCATGACGAACCATCCTTGTAAAAAAGGGACTTCAGCGAAGTCCCTTTTCGTTCTTACATTCTTATTTATTGCCTTTTGCGTTTACTTTGCTCAGGAACTTGTTCAGTTCGATGATGGCACGGCCGTGTGTACCTTCGCAGATCTTGTCTACTTCATCATAAGCTTTAATGGAGTATGTCAGCAGTTTGCCTTTTACTTCTGTTACTTCTGCCACGATGCGCACTTTCATGCCAACGGGTGTTGCTGCCATGTGCATCAGGTTGAAGGAAGTACCTACTGTTTCCCAGCCTTCGGGCAGGAAAGGTGCTACTGTGCCGATGGCTGTACCTTCAATCCAAGCGATCATTCTGGGGGAAGCGAATACGGGTACTCTGTCATTACCGAAGTGTACCGCTGTATCGCCTTCTTCTACGATAAATTCTTTTTCAAATGTCATGCCGGGTACGATGTTGCTGAAATCCATGATCCATTCTCCTCTCTTATTGCCTGCTTATTCCACAGTCCCTTCCACTGTTTCCGCAGGTGTTTCGGTTTCTTCTTCGTTTGCGATGCCCAAAATTTCATTGCGCACCTTCTGGTCAAACAGAGCACGGAATTCGTCCCCTGTGACTTTTTCTTTTTCTACCAGCAATTTTGCGGTAGCATGGAGCATTTCCATATTTTCTTTCAGGAGGCGTTTTGCTTCCTGATAAGCGCCTGTCACAATACGGTTTACTTCCTGGTCGATGGTTGTCGCCACATTTTCGCCGTAGTTTCTTTCCTGACCCCAGTCACGGCCAATGAATACTTCATTGCTGTTGCCGCCAAACTGGATCGGGCCAAGGATGTCGCTCATACCATACTGTGTCACCATGCTTCTTGCCAAAGCAGTTGCTCTTTCGATGTCATTGGAAGCACCTGTCGTAATATCCTTGATGACCAGTTCTTCCGCCGCACGGCCGCCCAGCAGGCTAATGATTTCCTGTTCCATCATCATTTTTGTCATGTACATTCTGTCCTCACTGGGCAGGGGCATGGTGTAACCACCGGCCATACCTGTGGGGATGATGGAGATGCTGTGAACAGGATCCAGTTCACTGAGCACTTCGAAGAGGATCGCGTGACCGCCTTCGTGGTATGCTGTGATGTATTTTTCTTTTTCAGAGATGACTCTGGTTTTCTTTTCTGTACCAACACCGATCTTGATGAGAGCCTTCTGGATCTCTTCCATATCGATGAGCTTCTTGCCGTCCCTTGCGGTCAGCAGGGCTGCTTCGTTCAGCAGGTTTGCCAGGTCTGCACCGGTGAAGCCTGCCGTTGTCTGGGCGATGACCTTCAAATCCACTTCGGGAGCCATGGGTTTGCCCTTGGAATGTACACGCAGGATGGCTTCTCTGCCTTTTACGTCGGGTCTGCCAACGTAAACCTGTCTGTCAAAACGACCTGGACGCAGCAGCGCGGGGTCGAGGATATCTGCACGGTTGGTTGCCGCAATGATGATAACACTTTCGTTGATGCCGAAACCGTCCATTTCAACCAAAAGCTGGTTCAATGTCTGTTCTCTTTCATCGTGACCGCCGCCCAGACCGGCGCCTCTGCGACGGCCAACAGCATCGATTTCATCGATGAAAACGATACTGGGAGAATTTTTCTTTGCCTGTTCGAACAGGTCACGGACACGGGATGCACCGACACCGACAAACATTTCCACGAAGTCGGAACCGGAGATACTGAAGAAAGGTACACCGGCTTCCCCGGCAACGGCTTTCGCCAGCAGTGTTTTACCTGTACCGGGAGGGCCCACCAGAAGAACCCCTTTGGGGATGCGGGCACCCAGATCTGTGAATTTCTGAGGGGCTTTCAGAAAATGTACCAGTTCTTCCAGCTCTGCTTTTTCCTCATCACAGCCGGCTACGTTATCGAATGTTACTTTGGTTTCGCCTTCCACGCTCATTTTGGCTTTGCTTTTGCCAAAATTGCTCATCTTGCTGCCGCCGCCGTTCATCTTATTAAAGATGGCAGTAAAGATGATGACCATAATGATCATCATGACCAGAGAGGGCAGCATGGAAGAGAGCAGACTTTCTCTCTGCAGTTCCCCAACCTCCATACGGAAGCCGTTTTCCGTTGCTTTTTCATCCAGCTTTGTCTGCAGGGTAGACATACTGGGTACTTCCACCGTAATGATGCTGCCATCCTTCAGTTTTGCTTCCACAACGCCATAGTCACTGACCTCTGTGCTTCTGGAAACTTCAACAGATGCCACATTATTGGCATCCAGTTCCTGCAGCAGGTCGCTGTAAACACGAGCCTCTGTGGCCGCTGTCTGTGTGTGCTGATCCATCAGACCGGGGCCTGTATAGGCAACAACCGCCAGAATGATGATAAACACGATGGCATAAAGACCAAAAGATTTAAAATATTTGTTCAAGAGCGTTCCTCCTTTATTCTTGCATGTTTATTCGCCTGATTTCTTTACCCCGAAAAAATCAGACCATATCAATATATGATTGTACCATACTTTATACGGAAACGCAACGAAGGATTTCGCAGCACAAAACGAAAAAAAGCCGACAATTTCAGCTTTTCAAAAATCATATCTTTCTGCTGTTCTATTTACTTCCCCCGCCCCCTGTGTTATGCTGAAAAAAAGATCTGCATGGTTTGACAGAGGAAGGTGTTTGATTATGGTATCCATCGATCAGAAAAAATGTATCGGCTGCGGCCTGTGTGTAAAGGACTGTTTTTTCGGCGTACTGCAGATCACAGACGGGAAAGCCGCAGTTTCCGGCGACTGCTTCGGCTGCGGACACTGCGTTGCCCTCTGCCCTGCAAATGCCGTGACCATGCCCGACTACCCCATGGAGGAAGTGCGGGAATATGACGAAAGCTGCAGAATGGATCCCGAAAATCTGCTGCATTTCATGCAGTTTCGTCGCAGTGTGCGTCAGTTCAAAAAAGAATCCGTGCCCATGGAATCTATGCAAAATATTCTGGAAGCCGGCAGATATACCCCTACTGCCGCCAACCGACAGGATGTTTCCTATATCCTTGTAAAAGAAAAACTGGAGGAATTCAAGAAAATCGTCTGGGAAGGTCTGGGGGAAAGACTGGCAAAGGGTGTGCCCGATCCCTACGCTTACCGCATGCAGATCTTCTATGATGCCTATCTGGCAAATCCCGAAGATGACCGCCTGTTCTGTGGCGCAGATATCTGTATGCTCGTTCTGTCCGATCTGCCCGTCAACGGCACCCTTGCCATGACCAGCATGGAACTGATGGCCCAGGCGCAGGG